>CAZNTR010000284.1:0-3869 GCA_964575925.1 uncultured Chitinophagales bacterium | reverse complement strand
TCATAGACTATTCTACGAATTCGTGTACACCATTTTCAAATAACCTTTATTTATAGACATTTATGCGACTTCCAAGTCAGCCAATTGGCGAAGTAACGATTCGTTTTGCTGGCGATTCCGGTGATGGTATGCAATTAACCGGGTCACAGTTCACAAACACTACAGCATTAATGGGTAACGACCTGAGTACATTTCCAGATTTTCCGGCTGAAATTCGCGCTCCTGCAGGAACAGTTGCCGGTGTATCAGCATTTCAAATTAATTTTGGTTCGAAGCCGATCTATACTCCTGGCGATGAAGCGGATGTGTTAGTTGCTATGAATTCAGCAGCTTTAAAAGCAAATATCAAGAATTTAAAAAAAGGCGGATTAATTATTGCCAATATAGCAGGATTTGATAAAAAGAATTTAGCTTTAGCAAAATATTCAGCTAATCCATTGGAAGATAATAGTTTACAAGGCTATCGTCTTATCAAGATAGATGTGAATAGAATGGTTTCTGAGTCTTTGAAGGATAGTGGATTGTCTTTCAAAGATATTGACAGAAGTAAAAACATGTTTGTTTTGGGTGTTTTATACTGGTTGTATTCTCGTCCATTAGACCCAACAATTCAATTCATCAATTCTAAATTTGGTAAAAAATCACCAGAAGTTGCAGCTGCAAATATTAAAATTTTAAATGATGGTTATACTTTTGGTGAAGCAACCGAAATTTTTACTTCTCGTTTTGAAGTAAAACAAGCAGATCTTGAAAAAGGAGTTTATAGAAATATTACAGGAAATGAAGCAGCTGTACTTGGTTTAGTTGCCGCAGCAGATATTTCTCAAATTCCAATGTTCTATGGATCCTATCCAATAACTCCTGCATCAGATATTCTTCATGGTTTAGCAAAATATAAGTCATTTAATATCAGAACGTTTCAGGCAGAAGATGAAATTGCAGCTATCGCCTCATCAATAGGAGCTTCTTTTGGAGGAAGCCTTGGTGTTACAGGTTCATCAGGTCCTGGTATTGCGCTAAAAGGTGAGGCAATTGGTTTAGCGACCATGTTGGAATTACCTTTAGTCATTGTAAATGTTCAACGCGGTGGCCCTTCAACTGGTTTGCCAACTAAGACAGAGCAGTCCGATTTATTGCAAGCTTTATATGGAAGGAATGGCGAAGCGCCTTTAGTAGTTCTTGCTGCCAAATCTCCAGCAGATTGTTTCGATACGGTATATGAAGCGTGTAGAATTGCTTTAGAACACATGATTCCCGTTATGTTTTTATCAGATGGTTATATTGCAAATGGTTCTGAACCATGGAAATTTCCAAACGTGGAAGAATTAAATTCAATTACAGTAAAGTATAATCAGGCTAGAGAAGAATCTGATCCTGAGTTTTTACCCTACAAGCGTGATGAGAAACTATCTCGACCTTGGGCCATTCCTGGTACAAAAGGTTTAGAACACCGAATTGGTGGAATTGAAAAACAACATGAAACGGGTAATATTTCATACGATCCTGATAATCATGAATTCATGGTTAAACTTCGTGAAGAAAAAAGAAATAAAGTAGCAGACTATATTCCACTTCAGGATATTGATAACGGTGTAGAAAACGGTAAAGTAGTTTTTGTGACTTGGGGTTCAACCTATGGAACCATTAAAACAGCTGTTTATGAAGCTCGTGAAGAAGGCTTGGATGTTTCTCATATTCATATCAAATACTTAGCACCGTTTCCAAAAAATCTGGAAAGTTTGTTAAAAGGGTATGACAAAGTCATTGTTCCTGAATTAAATAATGGTCAGTTGGTTCGTTTAATACGTGATCAATTCCTGATTCCAGCTGAAGGTTTTAACAAAATTAAAGGTTTACCTTTCACCGTTGGTGAGGTAAAACAAAAAATTAATTCAATTTTAAAAGGATAGGATTCAGAAATGGCAAATTCCAGTTTTTCAGATGTGTTAACTTTAGACCGTGAAGCACCAGAGTATAAATCTAAAGATTTTTCTAGCGATCAGGATGTTCGTTGGTGTCCTGGTTGTGGTGATTATACCATTTTAAAACAAGTTCAAAATGCTATGCCTAGTTTGGGAATCCCAAAAGAGCGAATTGCATTTGTTTCAGGAATAGGTTGTAGTTCTCGTTTTCCTTATTACATGAATACGTTTGGAATGCACTCCATTCACGGTAGAGCTCCAGCCATTGCTAGTGGATTAAAAATTACAAGACCTGAGCTAAATGTTTGGATTATTACCGGTGATGGAGATTCACTAAGTATTGGTGGAAATCATTTTATCCATTTGTTACGCAGAAACTTAGATGTAAATGTATTATTGTTTAATAATGAAATTTATGGTTTAACTAAAGGCCAATATTCACCAACATCCCCACAAGGTTTTGTTTCAAAATCGACTCCAATGGGTTCTGTTGATCATCCTTTTAATCCTTTAGCTCTTGCTTTAGGTGCGGATGCGACTTTTATTGCTCGTACTATGGATCGTGATCCTAAACACATGAATCAAATGGTTCTTCGTTCTAATGAACATAGAGGAACGAGTTTGTTAGAAATCTATCAAAACTGTGTGGTTTTTAACGATGGTATTTTTGAGGCTTATACGGATAAAAAATCTCGCCCAAGAGAAGCTATTTATGTGGAACATGGTAAACCATTAATTTTCGGTGAAAATAATTCTAAAGGAATTCGATTAAATGGCTTAACACCTGAAATTGTAGAGATAGATACAGATTACTCAGCGGATGATTTATGGATTCACGATGAAAAAGATCTAACAAAAGCGCTAATCTTAACTAGATTTTTTGACCGTCCTGGTGAACATGATCACATGCCACGTGTTTTTGGTGTTTTGTATGCAATTGACCGTCCTTGTTACGAAGACGGAGTTAATGCACAAGTTGCAACTGCAAAAGCAAAATCCAAAAAAACATTGCAAGATTTATTAACCGGTGATGAAACTTGGGTGATTAAGTAATTGTAATTATTACAAAAAAAGGCAGCCTTGAGCTGCCTTTTTGGTTTTTAACATAAGAGTTAAATTCTCGGATTTCAGAAGAACTCATTTAAGGGATTACAAAATAAAGTATTTGTTTAACCTTATTTGTTTGTGGATTTAAGTAAATCGTAATTGAATCAAAATCATTATTAGAATAGCTAAACCCAATAAATTTTTTATTAGGATTATTAGGTGGGACTATCACTTTTAATGAACTTCCAAATAGTTGCTGAAATTTTGAAAGTGAGTCGCCCACTTTAAAAATGTTACCCTTTATTTTTATAGTCCAGGATGCATCATTAATCTCCAGTCGAGTTATTCTCTTAAGCTCAGTATTAATTACAATTAAGTTATTCTGATAAGTTAAACTTAGCCTAAAGTTTCCATTTTTTTGACTTAATGGGCTACCAAAATAAGATATAATTTTATCTTTATCGCCTTTAGAATCATAAAGTTGCTGAATAGTAGCTACTTGGAATGAAATCTGATTATACTCAAGAGGTGTTACTAGATTATCTCTGACTTGAGCATTTAAAATTTGAGATAAGCTCATTAGAAAAATAATTATAAGTAAGTTTTTCATATTTTTTCCTTTATTAACAATCAGTTTCACCAGTAGGTGTTCCGCTTGAATTAAATTTTGTAGTTAAAATTGCTTCAGGGTTTGTAAGACTAAATGATTCAATATTCCATGAACTAGTTGTTCGTTTCCTAGTAATAATGTGAGAATGGCTTTCACAATAACCTTTATCAATAGCATCAGCTAAATTTCCACTATTGCCTTGTACTCCAATTACATCACCAGCCTTTACAATTGATCCGTTCAACATATTGTCTGATGCTTGTAAATGTCCAAATTGCATCGTATAATAA
>CAZNTR010000283.1:1323-3880 GCA_964575925.1 uncultured Chitinophagales bacterium | reverse complement strand
ATAAAATATAGATCACGTAATGGGATAGTATTGGGAAGTTGTTGTTTATAGTTAAGTCCGTCTTGCCAATAACTTATTTCTCCAAGTAGATGAGTAAATCCATCATTTAAATTCAAAAATGATGCTCCAGAGAAAAATTGTTTTTTGATTATACTTAAACTTGAATCATTGTAAGCATAAATTCCTCGATTTCCGTAGATGAATAAAGAATCTCGTTCAACTAGCAATTCGTGAATGAATTGAGGATAATCGATTTGTTTTAAAACTGACCATAAATAAATGGACTCAATTGTTGTTTGATTCACTTTAAGAATGCCAGCATTATAAAAAGTAGAATCAATAGGTTCATTAGATTCTTTTGGGCTTAAGTAAAAATAAAATGAACCATTAGGTGATGGTGCTGAATGACTAATAGTAAGGGTAGTTCCTGTTACTATTTTTGTAAAAGTTCCATCTTTGTAATAGACTAATGAACCGTTTCGACCATATAAATAAAACTCGCCTGGACGGATTAGTTCGGCATGTTCGTAATAAGAATTATTAAGCTCACCCCAATTTTTTATTAAAAAATGATATGAATATTGTTTGCCATTTTTTATTGCAACAGATGCGCCGCCACCAAAAACAGAATATTCAGTATTGCCTTGCCAAAATAAAAGTTGTCCAGACTCATCAAATGAATCGTTTAATGAAACAGTTTTCTCAGCTTTAAACTCATACCCCTTCTTCTTACCCCACCAAATTTGGTTATACTCATTTTTTATACTTCCATCCTCATTGTTTTCAATGAAATAGCCAGTTATGACAAACGATGTATCATCAATCACATCCAAATCATTCACCTGGAATTGAGCCAAAGTCTTTAGAGTATCCACTGTAAAAACAAATTCAGTAGATTTTTTTTGTGGTTTATCTTCTTCACCGCCAAACCAATCGCAGGCTTGGAAAAGAAGAATCAAGCTAAAAAGTAAAGTCATTGTGTAAACCTCCCGTAATTTCATGCAAGAACCCTAGTAGAGGTGCAATCCATCGCGACAACGTAAGTAACCATTTTTATCTATTAAGGATTAAAAATTCTTAAAAAGTTAAACTGTTTTTTTAATTAATACAATAGTTGTTAAAAAATATTTTCTGCTTTTTTTATCTTAAATAAAAATTACTTAAATAAAATTTTCCATTATAGGGTTATTCACTTAAATAAGATTAAAGTATTTATTTTAAGCTCCAAGAGAACAAATAAGAGTTTATGGTTTACTTAGTAGTAGAAATTACTTTGAGTTTTTTAGAAATTAGTTTTAATGCGTAAAGTCAAAGGGTTAGAAATCAAATAAAAACTTTAATTGATAACAAAAGGTCATTTCTCAATGACACTTATCAAAACGTTTCATTCCTAAAAATAAAATCGATTTCATGCTGCATTTTTCTCTTTTGTACTTATTTTCGAGAACTCAATAAAATTCATGAATGAAAAAAAATCTTCCCGCTTTATTACTTGTTATTATCTCTGTTGTTTTACCGCTTAGTTACGCGTTTTTAAAATCTCCTAGTCCAAAGGAACGTTCTTTTTCTGGTGCTTATTTAGCAATCGCAGAATTTAGTAAACAACGTCAGTTTGGGAGCAAAGAACCGTTTTCAAAAATGTATGAACGATCTGTTGCGAATGAAAACCGAATCTTAAAGAAACAGCGAGCTACAGAATCGGATACTACATGGCAAAGTTTAGGTCCAGATAATATTGCCGGACGAATGTTGTGCTTAGAATTTAATCCTCAAAATTCAAATACCATTTATTCGGGTTCTGCATCGGGTGGACTGTGGCGCTCGTATTCTGGTGGAGAAGGGCTAAATGCTTGGCATCGAGTATCAATTGGATTTCCAGTTTTGTCTGTTGCTAGCATAGCATTTCATCCCAGGGATTCTTCCATAATCTATGTTGGAACGGGCGAAGTTTACGGTTACGGCACAACAGAAGGTGGTGAAGTTGTTCGAGAAACAAGAGGAATGTATGGTTTGGGGCTTTTCAAATCCGAAGATGGAGGGATTACATGGAAATCCGTTCTCCAATTTGAAGAACAACAATTAGCAGGAATTCAAATGATTCGTGTAAATCCTAAACGTCCAGAATCAGTTTGGGCTGCAACAACCGAAGGCTTATATGTTTCTTACGATTCAGGTTTGTCGTGGAACGTCGCCAAAAACACCATTATGAACACAGATTTATGGATTCATAATGCGGATACTTCAAAAATGTTGGCCGCTTTTGGGAATTTAGGAAGCCAAAGCTTAGGAATTTATCGAAGTGAAGATGCAGGGAAAAACTGGAGTAAAATTTCTGGTGTATTTCCAGAATTTTATCAGGGGAAGGCGGTGTTTCATGCTTGGAAACCCAATAATGATTTGGTCATGATTTCGCTTGGAATGGGTTACGAAAGTTTTGAAGACAGTTATGTTTTCGCTTCGACAGACTTTGGAAATTCATGGAAGCAATTTAATTCCATTTTACAATATGCTTATTACCAAGGTTGGTATTCCCATTTTATTGGAATAAACCCAGAAG
>CAZNTR010000283.1:0-1223 GCA_964575925.1 uncultured Chitinophagales bacterium | reverse complement strand
CAATATGCTTATTACCAAGGTTGGTATTCCCATTTTATTGGAATAAACCCAGAAGATTCCACCGATTTATTGTTAGGCGGAGTGGATATGCACAGAAGCAGAGATGGAGGAGAGACGTTCACTCAAGTTTCCTATTGGACAAATTTTGATTGGTTTCCAGAAAATGGTGGACAAGCAGGTTCTAGTGACTTTTCACATGCCGATCATCATTCAGTTGCATATCATCCCGAAAATGGAAATATCGCTTTAGTAACAACAGATGGAGGGATTTTTAAAACCGAAAATGGTGGGAATTCATGGAAATCAATTTCAAACGGATTAAGAACCGTTCAGTTTTATGCAGGAACTTCAAATGCGCCGTACGACTCAACTGTAATTATTGGCGGACTACAAGATAATGCTTCAATTATTCATGCTGGTGAAAACCGTTGGAGAATGATTATTGGAGGTGATGGAGCTTACACAGCGATTCATCCAAAAATTCCAGGGATTTATTTTGCTTCATATTATTACTTAAATGTATTTAAATCAGTCGATTATGGTCTTAATTTTAGAGGAGTAGAAATCCCAAATTCAAATTTTATCTCTGCATTTGTGGCGCCATACAGAATAAGTAAATCAAATCCAGATGTGATGTATGCAGCTAGAACAGTTGTTTTAAAATCTACAACACAAGGAAATTTATGGAATTATACGAATGCTTCCAAAACACTTTCTCCAGGAAATCCAATCAATGTACTTGAAATTTCACCCATAAGTTCTGATGTGGTTTATGCAACAAGTTCGCCACTTACAGACAGAATGAGAGTGTTCAGAACCATAAATGCCGGTGATTCATGGGTCGATATCACTCAAGATTTACCTAATCGCTATGCAGGTGCAATGGTAATTCATCCTGAAAACGATAATGTTGTTTATTTAACTCTTTCTGGATTTGGTTCAGCTCATGTTTTTAAAACTGAAAATGCGGGTCAAACGTGGAATGATATTTCTTCGAATTTGCCAGACTTGCCAACTCAAGCGATAACCTTAGACCCACAATTTCCAAATCATATTTATGTGGGAAATGATTTAGGAGTTTATCAATCTTTTAATGATGGCGAAAATTGGGAACCGATTTTTGAAGGTTTAGATGATGCGGTTCTGGTAACAGATTTAACTATTTCTGAATCAAATAGAAGTTTGCGAGTTGCTACGCATGGAAATGGTTTTCTTGAGCGAAA
>CAZNTR010000282.1:0-3888 GCA_964575925.1 uncultured Chitinophagales bacterium | reverse complement strand
GAAGTTTTTGATCTCGGTTTTCTGATCCGAAAATAATAGCGTTAAATTCTGGGCGTATAGATTCAAAAAGAGCTTGTTTATTCATGATATACAATTTAAAAAGTAAAACACACTAATTCTGGTTGAATAAAACCAAAAATACGAGTAAATCACGAAGTAATCTGTTTAAGAAAAATTTTAATAAACAGAGTTTGGCAAAATAAAGGAAAAAGAGAGTGCCGAGTTAGATTTCTTAAAGTTAACATGTTGGAAATCCTAAAAAACAAAGTTCAATTTGTATGCTGATTAAAATGAATTATAGAGCTAGTTTAAGTTCTGTTGCAGAACTCCATGTGCATTGTCATTTGGCTTCACAGTACCTTCGGTATTGTTGACAATCTCAAAGCACTACGAAGCGAAAAACAGAATAATGGTCAAATAAATACATGTTAAAATACTTATAATCAGTTATTTACAGATTTTATAATTTGCTGAGATATCATTAGGTAAATCTTCAAATCTGCTTTCGCCGGTTTTACGAATAATTCTGAGTTTTGCAACAAACACTCTTAGTAGTCTTCATTAAAAAAAAACCTCTGCAAGGTCTAATTACAGAGGTTTTGAACAATTAAGAGGTTGGTTAAGTTAAATCTATGTTTTTAAAAAACAGTTGAAGCTCTAATTAAGCGGGTATCAAGATTCATTCGTTTATTTTGGAAATAAACCTTACTAATAAAGACTCTTGGATAACCGCTTACATCTTGAACTGAAATTCCAGCAGAATTCGATCTAATGTCATTCAAGTCATCACTAATAATTATTTTTGATTCAAATTCCTGTGCTGCAGAATCGAAATTTGCTAAAGATGGAATCATAACGATGTCTTCTTTAATTCTTTTTGTACTCCCAAGTTGATAAACGCTTACTTCAAAGTTTTGGGATTCAAGCTCTTCTTTAATTTCTTTGATAGTTTCGTCTGATTGGTTTCTACCTTGAATCAAAGCGACTTTTCTATTGTTGTTAACAGTTAAAAGAGAAATAACCTTATTTAACACACTTGCTTTTTTATTCAAAGTTGAATTATTAGCAGTTGCTGAAAATGGTGAAAAAATGAATCCTGTTACAAGTAAAAGAGAGAGAACTAATAATTTCATAATTGTTGATGTCTTGATGTTTAAAAATTATGGATTACTAGAACGTATTGAATGCTATAAAGGATTCACGTTATAACACACAATTTATAGTTGCACTAAATTTTACTTATTTGGACACAATTTTTTTCAATCTGTAAATCAAGTTGATAAAAAAAACGAGTACATTTTGCGCTTATTTCCAAAATATGTCATCAACCCAAAGCGCTAAACCCCTTTCTGCTTGGATTGCATTCGTTGCGATCTGCATTATTTGGGGTACTACTTACTTAGGAATTAAAATCGGCGTTAATTATATGCCTGGGCTTTTTTTAGCTGGGTTTAGGAATACAATTGCCGGGTTTATTTTAATTAGTATTGCTTTTTTTGTTGCAAAAGAAAAACCAGATGCAAAAACGCTTGGCTTCTTAAGCATGATTGGTTTATTAAATTTAGGTCTCGGAAATGGTTTGGTTTCTTGGGCAGAAGAGTATGTAAGTAGTGGATTAACAGCTATTATTTGCGCATTAAGTCCATTGTGGATAGCCATTTTTAGCTTAATTATTCTTCGTGATTCTCGCTTAAATTGGATGTCAATTTCAGGACTTTTTTTAGGATTTTTAGGTATTGTAGGCGTATTTAAAGATTATTTTCCAGAATTAGCGAATCCTGATTACCGTTTTGGAATCCTAATAATTGTTATTGGAAATATTGGATGGGGGCTTGGTTCTGTTTTATTAGTTCGAAAAGCGCTCAAAATTTCAGTTTTTTATACTAGTGGAATTCAAATGTTTGCTGCAGGAATAGTTTTGTTAATGAGTTCAAGTTTTACCGCTCCAATTCCCAATCTGTTTGAAATCGCTTGGGAAGGCTGGGTTGCTATTCTTTATTTAATATTCTTTGGATCTATCATTTCTTATTTAGCCTATATGCACGCATTAAATTACATTGCACCGACGCGGCTTTCTGTTTATTCGTATGTGAACCCTTTAGTTGCTATTTGGCTTGGGTGGTTAGTCTTAAATGAACTCTTAACTTGGTTTATGTTTTTATCTTCCCTAATAACCGTTGTTGGTGTATGGATGGTGAATAGAGGGTACAATATGGCCAAGTTGCAGATTGTTAAAAAACCTTTGTGAGATGATTGATTAGTTGTTACTTAAATCATTTTTCACAAAGCATCTTTTACCCTTTACCATCTTTAACAATACATTTTAAAAAAATCAGGGAACTTCCAAATAACTAAAAACATTAATTTTATTGCTCTTTTGCATGATTTGGAATAAAAAACTACTTCTTGTTGTTCTTAGCGTAGGTGTTCTAGCTTCCTGTGCAGGTTCACAAAAGATGAAAAGTGGTGCACCCGGCGCACCATCAGCTGCTGCTGCAAAATCAAAAAAAGGTCCTCAGCCTTACGATAAAGTCATTACTAAAAAAGCGAAATCTGACAAAGGTTTGTTTACCATTCATCAGGTAGATGAAACTTATTTCTATGAAATTCCAGACTCTTTACTCCATCGCGAAATCTTAACCGTTTCTCGAATTGCCAAAACGGCTACTAATTTAGGTTATGGTGGAGAAGAGTTAAATACTCAGGTTTTACGTTTCGAAAAATTCGGAGATAAAATTCTAATGCGTGTTGTGAGTTATCAAAACGTTGCAGCAGATTCTCTTCCCATTTTTCAATCTGTAAGAAATTCAAATTTTGAACCTATTGTTCAATCTTTTGACATCAAAGCATACAGTAAAGACTCTTCTTCTGTAGTTGTTGATGTAAACGCTTTACTTTCTGGTGATGTGCCTGTTTTTGGTTTAGACCAAAGAAGTCGTGAACGATATAAAGTGCGTAATTTAGATAAAGATCGTTCTTTTATTATGCACATCCGTTCTTATCCAAAAAACATTGAGAACCGTGTTGTTTTAACCTATAACTCAAGTGCTGCACCATCAAATAGTTCTACAGGAACCATTTCTTTGGAAATTAATCACTCCATGATTTTATTACCAAAAGTTCCAATGATTGGTCGTATTGCTGATGATCGCGTAGGTTACTTTAGCGTTACTCAAACTGATTACGGTTTGGAAGCTCAAAGAGCAAAAACAAGAACCTACATTACACGTTGGAGATTAGAGCCTAAAGATTGGGACGCTTACAATCGAGGAGAATTGGTTGAACCTGTTAAACAAATTGTTTATTACATCGACCCAGCAACTCCAGAAAAATGGAGACCGTATTTAAAACAAGGTGTTGATGATTGGAATAAAGCTTTTGAAGTAGCTGGATTTAAAAATGCGATTAAAGCAATGGATCCTCCAACTCCTGATGAAGATCCTGAATTCAGCCCTGAAGATATTCGTTATTCTGTGATTCGTTATTTCTCTTCTGATATTCAAAATGCTTATGGACCACACGTTCATGATCCACGTTCCGGTGAAATTTTAGAATCAGATATCGGCTGGTATCATAACGTAATGAACTTATTGCGTAACTGGTATTTTGTTCAAACTGCAGCTATCAATCCTGATGCTCGTGGTGTTGAATTTAAAGACGAAGTAATGGGTGAACTCATTCGTTTCGTTGCCTCTCATGAAGTTGGACATACATTAGGGTTACCGCACAACATGAAAGCGTCCTCTTCTTACCCTGTTGACTCTCTCCGTTCTGCAAGCTTCACAAAAAAAATGGGAACAGCTCCTGCAATTATGGATTATGCCCGTTTTAATTATATTGCTCAACCTGGCGACGAAGGCGTAAGTTTATTCCCAGGAATTGGAGAAT
>CAZNTR010000281.1:0-3899 GCA_964575925.1 uncultured Chitinophagales bacterium | reverse complement strand
GGAATATTCCAAGAAATTGATTTTCAAAAAGAAGCTTTAAAAGAGTATTCAAAAGCAGTTCCATCAGAATTAATGAGCTATTTGAAAAAGAACAAAAGCAACTTGAAAGACGAAGTCAAATCGGTTTGGGATGCTGCCGGATCAAAAACATCAGGAAATTGGACAACCGTTTTTGGTGATAATCCTCAATCGAAAGAGTTTTTTATGGCTTGGAATTATGCTTCATTCATGAATTATGTAGCCGAAAAGGGAAGAGCAGAATATGATATTCCGATGTTTGTAAATGCATGGATTGTACAGAAATCAGACGATTTGCCAGGTGTTTATCCTAACGGTGGGCCAGTTTCTAGAGTCATGGATATTTACAAAGCAGCAGCTCCAAAAATTGATGTCGTTTCACCAAATATCTACTTAGAAAATTATCAGGAAATCTATGAAATGTATTACCGTAAAAATGACAATCCATTATTAGTTCCTGAGTCAAGTTTAGATGCAGCCCGAGCATTTGTAGCATTCGCAGAATTCGATGCAATTTGTTTCTCGCCATTTGGAATCGAAGATGCAGCAGGAGACATTTTATATTCTGAATCAAACAGAGTGTTAAATGAATTACTTTCGGTCATAAGCAAGTATCAAGGCACAGGTAAAATGAAAGGAATTCACCTTACAAAAAATCACCAAGATCATGTTGTAAGCATTGATGGAATTACGGCTTCATTCAAAATTCAAGATCCTGAAAAACCAGCTTTTGGCTTGATGATAAAATCAGGAGACACTGAATTCTTGATTTCAGGAATGAATTTCAAAGTGAATTTCGACAAAAAAAGCAAAAATGAAATCGTCTATATCGGTCAAGTCGTTGAAAGCAAAATGGAAAACGGCAATTGGATTGAAGGCAGAATGTTGAACGGAGACGAAACCTATCACAATGAATTAGTACGGGTTTTTGGACGAGAATTCGATGTAGATGACAATTATAAAGGTCAGAAAACATCGCTAGATGTAAAAGAAGGAGAGCAATTCGTGTACTCACCAGGAAGTAATCAAAAAATAAGTACGCCAGGAATTTACAAAGTGACTTTGTATTTCAGGAACGATCGTTAAGAAGGATGAATCTATAGAACTACCTTAGGTGTCATTTCAAACAAAATGATATCAGTAAAATTGATAATAACCTGAGTTCGGGATATGAAATTAAAAAAGATAAAGGAAAATATAAATATCGTCATTCTGGGCTTGACCCAGAATCTCCGCCTAATTTGGGCTTAAATTCGAGATTCCACTACTAAGCCATAACCCGAACTCAGGTTAATAACTTATTCAAAACGAACTTTAATAAATTGAGCGATTTGGCAACTTAATGGTTTTCAAATTATTCATTCCTCATTCTTAGCAAGAATAAAGTGAATTTTTACGGGAATTCACTTTATTCGTAACCTTCATTCTAAAATCTCTTTGAAATAAGAAATCGATGCTGGTTGAAAAATCATTTTTTACTCAATCTCATCGAAATATCCTTTTGATACTAAACCAACTACGTTTCCTTTTTTGTCAACAACGGGGCCTCCGCTGCAACCTAAAAAATCATACTTAGGCACATTCATAAAAAAAGAATGACTCTCCGAATTGTATCGTTCAAATGTCCCAATAATTTGAATGGGTTTTTCTTGTGTATTAGAATGATAAGGAAAGCCATAAACGCTAAGTTCATCTCCATTTATTAACTCGTTTTCACGAAGTTCATAAACAAAAACTCCATTTGGAATAGGATTATTGATTTCAAATATCAACCAATCTCCAATAAGTGGTGATTCAAGTGACTCATTTGGATTTTTATTTACCAAATTTCCTGCTTCAACAGAACATGTTTTGTTTTTAGGACTATAAAATTCCCATCGTTTTAATTCATCACCAAAATAAACGGATTTCATGTTATCCGTTTTTGTGAATTGGAGGACGTGTTTGGCCGTAACTCCATAAACTTTTTGGTTGTGATGAATAAAAAAAGCTGATCCAGAGTGTTCTTTATCAAATCTGCAGTCTTTAAACGAAACTTTGTTTATAAATACCTTTTCTAATTCTGTTTTCAAACCACTTCTTAGTTCTCTAGTTTAATGTTACTATTTCAGTTCAAAAATAAGTGTAAGAAACAATTGAGATAGCTGATAATGATAGAAAAACCGGAAAATGTGATTTTATATGATTTTAATTGATGAGCAAAGTTCAAAACTCGATTATGTTGAATTTCACTCTTTCAAATTGTATGATAGCGCCAAATATTGAGCATCTTCCAGAAAAAAAACTCCCGCTAAAGAAATCATGTTCATAACAAAAAAAATGCACTAATACTGCACTTTTACTTGTTACCATTCCATGGGCGTCGCATTTGCGATTTTTGTTACTAAAAGAAATAAGTAATCTGCCAAAATTTGATTAGCTTTTTTTTCGAAGAACTGAACACATTTGTCAAATTATTTTATCCCAAATAATCATACGTCTATAAAACAAAAAAGCGCGAAATCAGATTGCTCGTCATTCACGCTTTTCGCCTTAAGAGTATAAATTCTGAATGCTTAAAAATTAGTTTATCAGCATTTCTACAACAGTATCTTCACTACAATGACCTGCTTTATATTGACCGATCCAGTAATAAATACGTTTTTTACGTTCTTTTATTTGTGAATCGATTGAGTTATAGTTGTACACTAATTCATTTGAATAGGACTGAACATCATTGAAAACAGCAGATTGTACACGCTCAGGTAAGGTATTCCATCCTAATAGTTCGAATACTTCTTGTGTTCCTTTCAAAATTTCAGCTTCTTTTGAAGCATCTTTTTTAATAAGTTCTATTGGTTTTTGATAAGATTGGATTTTTAATGCTGTAGCCATGATAAACTCCTTTGTTATTTAATTTCAACTAAAGGTATAATCCATAAGTGTCAACGTATGTCACCATTAAAAGTTGCTTTCTATATTTATTTAATATTTTTTATTTCATCTTGTTCCGCACCTAAAAAACAAGAGTTTACCATTCATTATCGAGCAGAATGGAATGCAATAGACAGTTTAGTTCCTAAAAATCACACCATCAAAAAAATTACAATTCATCATGGTGGTGAAACTTTTGCTCCAGATAAAGAAATGAAAAAGTATTTAATCAATTTGCAATCATGGAGTAGGAGAGATAAAAAGTGGTCTGATGTCCCTTATCATTGGCTTATTTCGCCAAAAGGAGAGATTTTCGAAGGAAGACCAGATTCCGTTGCAGGTGATACAAACACAACATACAATCCATCTGGTCACTTATTAATATGTGCTTTAGGTAATTTTGAAGAAATAGAAGTGCCAAAAAAACAATATGAAGCACTCATTTGGCTTGCAAAAAAATTGATGAAAGAGCACAATGTTACATCTGATTCCATTGCAACACACAAAGATTTTGCAGAAACGCAATGCCCTGGAATAAACTTGTACAAATTCTTTGAAAATGGTCAATTTATACGTGACCTAAACTGACACTTTGAAGTGGTATCGTTAAGAGTGAATTAAATGTAATAGCCTTAGTTCGGTTTAAGAAAGAAATAGTTAAACTGGTTAAAATCATTTCGTCATTTGGCTTCGCAGTGCCATCGGTTTCACTGAGACTCTCAAAGTGCTGGGAAGCGAAAAGTAATCCCAATAATTGCTGGTCCGCGAAGCGATTTGAAAACTATAGAATGCTATTTTTGCCGAATTGGTAGCTAAATTCGAGATTCCACTTTTCAATAGAATTACGTTTTTTTCTTGTTAAATGCTAAAAAACTTGCAACAAATCTTATCTCGAACTCAGTTTATTGGCTTACAGTTTAGTTTATCGCTAAAAAGTTTAGAGGCTAAAAGCTATTCAATAATTTAAA
>CAZNTR010000280.1:0-3900 GCA_964575925.1 uncultured Chitinophagales bacterium | reverse complement strand
AAAGCACAACTTTACCGATTCAGAGAGTTTTACCTAAGCTATCCTTCAATATTCTATACAGTGTCGAGAATATTGAAGGAATTTCACAAATGGATCAAATCAATTTTATCGGCAGTTCTGAAAAAATTAATGCATGTGAAAAAAAGTATCATTTCTGTTACACAGGAAGCATTTATAAGCTCCGAAATGAAAAAAATGGAGGGGATATGAGCTTAGCGACAACTTTTGTACCTCTATCTTTTATGACCTCTAAAGATGAAATTCTTCATCAAATAAAAAATTCAATATTATTCTCATATCTATTTGAAAATTTTGAAGAAACAACACTTAGTTATTACTTGGAAAGTACTCAGTATGGCTATACAGCTTCAGCATTAGAAACTGGAAATCATAGATTTGTTCGAATAACAGATATAAAAAATGGAACGGTTGATTGGAGTTCAGTTCCGTTTTGTAATTGTGATTCAGAGGCAAAATATTTACTTGATGATGGTGATATTTTGATTGCTAGAACAGGAGGAACTACTGGGAAAAGCTTTATTGTTCAAACTGCTCCTAAAAATGCTGTTTTTGCGACTTACTTAATTCGTCTGAGATTAAAGAAAAAAGTAAATCAAGAATTTATAAGTCGATTTTTAAACTCATATACATTTTGGTCCCAAATTATTGAAATGAAGTCTGGTTCTGCAATGCCAAATGTCAATGCAGAAAAACTTAAAACTCTTGTAATACCAAAAGTCAGTTACGAAAACCAAGATGCCATTTTGAAATCATTTTTTGAAAAAGAGAAAAAGAATGAGTTAAGTGGCAAAATTAAAAAAACGGAACTTTTTTTTAATACTTCAAATGAGAATAATGAAGAATTAAGTAAACAGTTGGATTTGGTGAAACAGTTGCGGCAGGCGTTTTTGAGAGAGGCTATGCAGGGGAAATTGGTTCCACAAGACCCAAATGACGAACCCGCAAGCGAACTCCTCAAAAAAATTAAAGCCGAAAAAGAAAAACTCATAAAAGAAGGCAAACTAAAAAAACAAAAACCAATCCCACCAATTACCACAAAAGAAATCCCTTTTGAAATTCCAAAGAACTGGGTTTGGTGTAGATTGGGTGAGATTACTGATGCCGAAAGCCCGTTGACCTATGGAATAGTGAAAATGGGAGATGAACCCCAATCTGATGGTATACCTGCTTTGAGATGTAGTGATGTTCGATATCGTAAAATTGATCTGACAGGAGTTCGAAGAGTTAAAGAATCAATATCAAATCAATATTCTAGAACTATTCTACAAGGAAATGAGATTGTATTGAACGTACGAGGAACACTAGGTGGATGCGCTTTAGTGACAAAAGAATTTATAGGTTTTAATATTGCTCGAGAGATATC
This sequence comes from uncultured Chitinophagales bacterium, assembly GCA_964575925.1. Classification (GTDB taxonomy): domain Bacteria; phylum Bacteroidota; class Rhodothermia; order Balneolales; family M1805; genus M1805. Next base: position 2,516 of record CAZNTR010000280.1, on the reverse strand, counting down.
TTTAATTGTTCTACAAGAAAAGAAATTAAATGATTATGTTTTTAATGTTCTTTCATCTCCATTTTTTACTGATGAAGTTAATAAGAACTTGAGAGGAATTGCGTACAAAGGGCTTAACCTCAATTTATTAAATAATTTTTTAGTCCCAGTTCCTCCAATCTTAGAACAATTGCGAATTGTCACAAAGCTGAATGAGTTATTACATTACTGTGATATTATTGAGTCAAACATTAATGATAATCAAACTCAAAATATGCAACTTTTACAACAAATACTCCGAGAAGCTCTAGAACCAAGATAAATGTTTTAAGTTATTGTATTCCACATCTTTAATATAATAACTATGTTTTTTATTGAAATTATATGATTTAACTACGAAAATTTATAATTTAATAAATTAGAAATTAAACAATATTAATATCTATGAAAGCATTATTAGACACCAATATCATCATTCATAGAGAAGCATCAAGAATAATAAATCAGGATGTGGGAATTTTATATCGATGGTTGGATAGAGTGAAATACACTAAGTGTGTTCATTCATTATCTATCACAGAAATAGAAAAATATAAAAATCAGGAAACTGTTGAAACATTTCAAATTAAATTAGAAAGCTATGAACTCATAGATATTCCTTCACCGCTACAGAAAGAAGTTAAAGAAGTATCAGATAAAATTGATCGAAATACTAATGACAATATAGATACTCAACTAATAAATGAAGTATTCATTGGGAGAGTTGACATATTAATAACAGAAGATAAAAAAATACACAAAAAAGCTTTTGAACTAGGAATTGCTGATAGTGTATTTACAATTGATTCTTTCCTAGAGAAGACATTTGCAGAACATCCAAATTTAGTGAATTACAAGGTTCTAAATGTTCAGAAGTTAAAATTTGGAAGAATAAATCTCGAAGATAATTTTTTTGAATCACTTAAAGAAGATTATAAAGGTTTCGACAAGTGGTTTATTAAAAAATACGATGAGGAAGCATATATAACTGTTAACTCAAACAACAGATTACTTTTATCCTTTTTGTACTTAAAAATTGAAAAAAATGATGAGAATTATTATGATATTACACCCTCATTTTCGCCTAAAAAAAGGTTAAAAGTAGGAACTTTTAAAGTTATTAATAACGGCTTTAGATTAGGTGAGCGTTTTATGAAAGTCATTTTTGATAATGCACTAAAAAATCAAGTTGATGAAATTTATGTTACTATTTATGATAAAAGAGACGAACAAAAGAGATTGATTGACTTACTCGAAATATGGGGTTTTGTACATTGGGGAAAGAAAAACGAAGAATTGGTATATGTTAGAGATTTTAGTAAAAAAACAGATGAATATAATTTAAAACAACATTAACCATATATCTCAAGAAATAAAAATTCTTATATCGTTCCAATCTACCCAGATTATCATACCGAATTATTACCCGATTCAATTTTGAATACAGAATCACCAGAAGAATTCATTGAAGATTTTCCTCATCGAAACGGAATAAATAAAGTGTATGTATCTCGCGCATTGGAACCACATCCTACAAAAGGTGACATTTTAGTTTTTTACAGAACGGGTGGTTATTATAAAAGTGTAGTGTCAACATTAGGAGTTGTTCAAGAGATTAGACGTGATTTTACAGATGAAGACGATTTCATTTCATATTGTAGAAAAAGTAGTGTCTTTCCTGAAGATCAATTAAGAGCTATGTGGAAATATCAAAAAACAAAACCTTTTGTAATAAAATTCCTTTATGTTTATTCCTTTCCACATCGTATTAATATGAAAGAATTGATAGATTTGAAGGTTCTTGCAGGAGTAAATGATGCTCCAAGAGGTTTTAAACCTATATCAAAAAAACAGTTAAATGTTATCTTAAAAGCAACCAAAAGTGATGAAAGTTTTATTGTCGATTAAGCCAGAATTTGCATTTAAAATATTCGAAGGCATAAAGAAATTCGAGTTTAGGAAAGTCATTTTCAAGAACCCCAATATAAAAACGGTTGTCGTTTACGCCTCATCACCAGTTAAACAAGTAATCGGAGAATTCGAAATTGATGATATCCTTTCATCGGCTCCAAGTGCCATTTGGGAAATGACAAAAATGGATTCTGGAATATCAGAAGACTTTTTCTTTGAGTATTTTGCAACTAAAGAAATTGCTCATGCTATAAAAATAAAGAGCACAAAAAGATATACTAAGCCATTAAACCTAAAAGAAGATTTTAATGTGTTTCCACCTCAATCGTATGTGTATTTATAAGATTGAACTAATTTAGAAAAGCGTTAAATTCATCAAAATAATTATCTTTATGCAATGAGAAATGAAGTAATTGTTAATGCCAATATGCTTTCTTGGGCAATCGCTCGGGCTGGCTATGAATTGCAAACATTTTGTGAAAAATTCCCCAAAGTTCAATTATGGTTAGAAGGAGAAAAGAATCCAACCGTTAAGCAATTGGAGGAATTTTCTAAAAAAGTACATTTGCCTTTTGGGTATTTATTTT
>CAZNTR010000279.1:0-3932 GCA_964575925.1 uncultured Chitinophagales bacterium | reverse complement strand
CCAAGAATGGTAACACAATGTCCGCCATATAAATCGATAAATTCTTTACCTGATTCATCATATAAATAAACTCCTTTTCCATGATCTGCACGAATTGGAAACCGAGCATAGCTTTGAACTTCAGGATTAAATAATATTTCGTTTGAACTCATAATTCATAATAAGTAATTAAAAACTTTAAATATTCCGACATCCGACATCCGACATCCGACATCCGACATCCGACATCCGACATCCGACATCTAAAATCCGACATCAAAGAATATATCCAGGAAAAAGTAAGCCAGAAGTTTCATCAAGTCCAAGAGCCAAATTCATATTTTGAATCGCTTGGCCAGAGGCACCTTTGGTTAAATTATCAATCGCAACTCCAACAACAGCAGATGTTCCTTTTTGAATCACTCCAATATTAGTGAAATTACTTCCAACTACGTGTTTTAGTTCTGGTAATTCGCCATCAATTAAGCGAATAAACGGTTTATTATAATACGCTTCCTCAAATAAAGTAATAAGCGATGGTTTTACTGCTGAAAAGGAAATAGAAGCCCAAATTCCGCGAGTAAATGGTCCAGAAAGTGGCGTAAATTGCAGGCTTAAATCCATTCCATACAAAGATTTAGCCGTTGCTTTAATTTCAACTTCATGTTGATGATGTAATACTTTGTAGGCTTTAACATTTCCAAAACGTTCTGAAAACTGAACTCCAGCTTTAAGTCCTGCTCCAGAACCAGTTGAACCCGTCATGGCAGTAATATGAAAAAGCGCATTAATTTGATTAGAAAGTAGTGGTAATAATCCCAACTGAATTGCAGTTGCAAAACAACCAGGATTTGCAATTCTATCTGCATGTTTAATTTTACCACTCATCCATTCAGCTAAACCATAAGTGAAACCTTCTCTCCAACGGAAATCAATACTTAAGTCAATAATGATTCCTTTGAAGGACTTTTTATCTAATTCAGAAACAATACTTGCTGCAGCTCCATGACTCACTGCCAAAAATATCACGTCATTTTTAGTGAGTGAAGCCTCGGTCGTTGAATAAATCTTTTCATCAAATTTTTCGGTTTGTAAACCGGGATAAATATCAGAAATGTATTTTCTCGCAGACTCATTACCGTAAAGCTTTACTTCTTTTATGTTTGGATGATAATGTAAAAGGCGAATTAGTTCTAAACCGGTGTATCCACTAGCGCCAATAATTCCGATTGTGTATTGTTTTTGACTCATGATAAATTTTATTTGCCTTGTAATTGATATTGTTGGGTAGAAATACCAATCATTTTACTAAATGCTGCTGCTTCGTTTCCACTCCATAAACCTGCATTTTCTCCATATTGATAACGTCCATTATTTAAAACAGAAAATTGAGATTCTGTAGATATTGGATAAATATTACCACGATAAACATATAATTCCACTGTACCGTGAATTCGTAATTGTGTCGTATCAATAAAAGCTTGAATAGCTTTAACTGCTGGATCGAAATACAAAGCCTCATGCCATAACAAACCCAATTGATCTGATAGTTGATCTTTCAATAATCTTTCATGTTTGCTCAAAATTATTTTTTCTAATTCGCGATGTGCGCAATACAAAAGTGCAGCAACCGGAGCTTCAAATCCAATTCGACCTTTAAAACCTAAAATAGTATCACCAGTGTGTAAACCTCTACCAATGCCATGTTTTATACCGATTTGTTTGATTTCAATTAACAAATCAAATGGATTATCAAAGATTTTCCCGTTCAAAGCAACAGGTAACCCGTTTTCGAACTGAATAGAAATTGTTTCAGGTTCATCGTTGAGCTCATGTGGAGGTTTTAGATTCGGGAATGCCTCAAGAGGAAGAGCGCTTCCACCTTTAACTGTATTTCCACCGCCAATGGTAACTCCCCATATACCTTCATTAATGGAATAAACAGAAGCTTTGCTAAATTCGAGCCCAAAATCTTTTTGAAGTAATTCAGCCATTTGCTCACGTTGAAATCCGTTTTCACGAATGGGAGTAAGTACATTAACCGATGGTGCAAGTGCACGAATAGCAGCATCAAAACGAATTTGATCATTACCAGCCCCAGTTGAGCCATGTGCAACTGTGTCACAACCAAGACTTTCAGCAATTTCGGCAACTTTTTTGGCTTGAATAAATCGTTCAGCTCCAACACAAAGGGGATAAGTACGATCTCTTAAAACATTTCCTTTAATTAAATAGGTAATTACATCATTATATAATTCTTGTGTTCCGTCAACAATTAGGCAATCTTTTGCACCAAGTAATAATGCTCTTTCTTTAAGTGCAGATTTTGCTTCATCATTTAGTCCAGTACAATCAACATTTACAGCAATTACTTCTGCTTGGTATGTTTTTGATATATATGGAATACAAAAACTTGTGTCTAAACCGCCACTATAGGCAAGCGCAACTTTTTTAATAGTCATTGATTATTTTAATAGGGTTGATGGATGTTAAATAAGCGCAAAAAAAAAGCAGTATTCTATCTGAATCCTGCTCTGAATAAAATGATTAATCGTTTTTTGCATGATTCTATAACTCGTCTTCAGAAAAAAGACGACGTCGGGAAAAAACAGTAGAACCAGCGACTAGATTGGAATGCTTCATGTGTTCAAAAAAAAGACATTTTTCGCAGAAATGCAATAGAATAGCACTAATAATTTTGTGAAATTTAAAAAAACCGTTAAGTTATTGTTGTGTTAAAAAAATTATTAGTCTGAAAGGTCGTGTCAAATGAAAAAGATATTCTTTTTCTGTGTTATTATTTTCTTTGCAATGAGTTCTAAAAGCTTTTCTCAGCAAAAATTCTCAGGAGATACTTGGGAAAATGTTAAACGTACGGGTTCAGGAACGCTTACAATAACTTATGTAGAAGCACCTGCATTTGTTTATAAAGACGCAAAAGGTGAGCTACAAGGAATTTGTATTGACATTTTAAACAGTTTTGTTAATTATGTTCAAAACTCATATAAAGTAAAAATTAATGTTAAGTTTGATGGCGATGGTTCAAATTTTAGACAATTTTATGAATCAGTAAAGAACAGTTCTGGTGGTGTTATTGGTTTGGGTAATGTAACAGTAAAAGAAGATAGAAAAAAAGAAGTTCAATTTACACCACCTTTTATCAAGAATATTGCCCTATTGGTCACAAATGCTGATGCTCCTGAGGTAACAGATCCTTCAGAGTTTAGTACCAAATTAGCAGGGTATAAAGCTATTGTACCAAAAGGAACAACGCATGATAAGCGTATGCTTGAATTAAAAAATAAATATTTTCCTGAATTGGTCATTGAATATACTTCATCAAGTTTCGAAGCTATGGAACGTACTATAGCAGAGAAAAAATCAATTTGCTTCCAAGATATAGCACTGTATTGGGACTATAAAGTAAAAGGATCGCCCGTAAAGTATATTAATTTTGAAACAGAAAAAGGCGAAGAATTGGCTATGATTTTACCATTAGATAGCGACTGGAAACCACTTTTTGATGAATTCTTTTCTGTGGGCACAGGATTTAAATCAAGCAATATTTACCGTACAAGTTTAATTAAGCACTTAGGTACAGAAGTCGTGCAAATGCTTAAAATGGCTCAATAAGAAATAGATTTATTTTTTATCAAAAAAACGATAACCCTCTTCTAATTTATGGATGAGGGTTTTTTTTGTCTCAGAATTTGTGAATGATGCTAAAAGGGCATTTTTATTTACCTCAAAGAACTGTTCTATTCCCCAGCCAAAAGACTGGTGCAATTTTGCATATTCTTTTGCCAGATTTATTCCAGTAATAGTTCTTGTGTCTGTATTCACACTTAAAGACACTCCGCTTTTTCTTAGTGAATCAATAGGGTGAGTTAAATATGTTGGGAAAACATCAATTTGAATATTGGTTGAAGGGCAGACTTCTAAATGAATATGTT
>CAZNTR010000278.1:0-3950 GCA_964575925.1 uncultured Chitinophagales bacterium | reverse complement strand
CCTGCACCATAATTCACACCATCAATTATATAATTTCCTTCATCATCAGTGAAAGAAGCATTATCTACAGGTGCTCTATTTAATGTAAATGTTGGTCCACAAATAATTCCATCATGATTATTAGAGGTGATATCGAAAGCTTTCGCTCCCATATTTTCGTCCATTTTCAGATAAGTCAATAACCCAAACTCAGCATCGCTACTGCTTAAGGCTCTGTTTCTGTTGAACAAAACTTGTTGTTGCGTTCTTGCATTATCCCAAAGACGAACATCATCAATCAAGCCTGAATAACGACTGTATCTACCGGAAACGCCACCAATAAGTAACATTCCTGTATTTGCAGCAGGGTTTCCTGTTGCAGCAACAGAACCTTCACGTACGCCATTTATATACAGAGTTAAAACAGTACCATCATAACTAACAGCTACATGAGACCAAGCCCCTTGAGCAACAGGGACACGGCTTTCAACGGTTCTAAGTGCACCACCAATATATGCAGATGCCTGAACGATTAATGAATTGGCTTTTAAAAATAATCCATAGGTACGTGTGGTTTGATCAGCGCCTTCTTTGACTAAAATCGGAGATTCAGAAGGTTGTAAGGCACGGGGATAAATCCAAGCTTCAGCTGTAAAATGAGTCACATCTAATTTATCTGTGTGACCAATTCCGACTGCATCATCCACACCATCAAAGTCCAAAGAAGAACCCAATGTAGGGCTTAAGGTTACTTGAACGTCCGGTACTGCTCGAGTACTTCTCGTTGTGATATTTCCAGTAACGGTTCCATTTGGATTTAAAAATCCGATTGTACGTTTTACAGAAGATTCACCGGCTGAGTTTACAGCAACCACAGAATATTCATAATACCGACCGGCAACTACATTTTGATCTACGTATTCGGTAATCGATGCATCAAAAGTGCCCAATAACACATCGTTGCGAAACAATTTTACCTGATTGGCTCTAGCGCCGGCTAATTCTTCTTTCCAACGAATAATGATTTGATCAACAAAATCACCTTCTGATGAAGTTAACACACTTACCGCTTCAGGTTCTAATAAATGATTGGCAAAAGGACCAAACAAGGCTAAACTTGCCGACTCAACCGATTCGTTTATGAATGGAATACCTACAACTCCGGTCGTTTGCAATCCTGCACCGGTTCGGGTAATTCCTACAGCGCCACCTCCATACATCATGGGCTGAGACGCACTCAGAACTATAGGGCCAACACCTTCAAAACAGTCCTGAGCGGTTGCCTGATTCGGCAACAACCCGGAAATGCTCAACAGTGTAAGCGCTCCTGCTAACAGATTTTTTATGGTTTTCATACAATTTAGTTAGAATGTGAATTCCGATAATTGGATTAATTGCGTGGCGAAGCACCCATTGTGGTCGCGTTCAAAATCTGTTGCATTTGAGCACGCATTTGCTGCATTTCTCCCGAGAGTTCAGAGAATTTCTTTTCATTGGATTTTAAAGCAGATTCTAACTCTAGGATTCTTTTATATAATTCCTGAGTAGCAGAAACATTTAACATAGCAATCGCATCGTAATCAACCATACGAAAATCATTTACTAATTTTCCATATACAAATACTTGATCTAAGGTTGATTCATACTCAAATGAAAAGGAATCTTCGGTTGGAACAGCAGTTACATTTACTATTTTTTCACCTACAGGTAAAATCAATTTTACTTTATCGTCGACTTTTAAAGTATGCGTTTTTGCTAATTGAACGGTAGTAACCAGTCCTTTTTGAGTAATACCAGCTTGTAAAACAGGTTCATAGATATCTGGGATAAAACTTGTAGAACGATTTACTGCTAACGGATAAACTTCTTCGACTTGTTGAGCGATAACTTTTTTAAATTGCCCTGGATTGTTTATAAAATCTTTATGGCGATAATTTTGAATTTTGATTTTATTCAATGATTCTAAGTCTTCTGATGTATTCGATTGTGAAATATCTGTTTTGATGCGTTCATCTGAAAAAACAATAAATTCATATCCTGCAATATCTTGAGTCGCATAAATAGAAATTTTTGGGGCTGAAATTGGAGTTTGGTTAGGTGGCACTCCTATTTTCCCATTATTTATGGCATTAAGTGACCAACTAGTAGCAGTTGAATTTCTATATGCTTGCATGTATTTATCAAAGGGATCGTTAAAGTTTGGTAAGGTTTCAAATCCAGTTACAACTAGTTTTCCAGGCATATAACTTAAATCTGCCCCTATTTGCAATTTATTTTCAATTTTCACATCACCTAGTAATTGCCCCCCAACTTTCAAATCATAATAAAACTCTGCATTTCCTGTTCTGTCTAAACGAAATGTGTTTCGCGCAGATGCTCCATTATCATAACTTCTAAATAATAAGCTACTTCCCGCACGATCTGCACCCGTTGTTCCTGTTCTTGCAACATCCCACATTTTTGTTTCTGCTTCATTAAACTCTTGATACACATTACTTACGCCACGGTGAATGGTTTTTGCACGAAGTAAGTCAAGTGTACTTCTGCCTAACTGATAGGATAACGTATTTGCAGAACCAAATCCGATATCTAATGTATTCGAAGTGGATGAACTACCATTATTATCAACCTGAACAGTAACATTGTCAGGGCCACTTAATGCATTGTTGCTTCCTGAGTTTAACGTAGTTCCATCAGGGAATTTAACTTTTCCTGTTCCTAATATGTTAATATCACCAGATAAATCCATACTACTACCAACTTTAATGTTTCCAGAAGATGGGAAAACGTTACTATCACCTAAAACACCACGTGAGTAAGGAACGGTAGAAAGAGTCACTCGTGGAGAAAATTCGGCTCCGGAACCAACCGTTACTCCTAAATAATATTGAACATCGAATCCTACTGATGCAAGAGAGGTAACAGAGCCTAAATACACAATATAAACCCCTTGTTTAACTTGAACTTCAGGATGTGTTTCTGTCCAAAGTGCTGTTCCAGCTGTTTGTACAGTGTACAATTTGAACGTCATAGTATAACTACCATCGGCAACAGAACGACCGGTTTGATCACGTAAAATACCTTGGAAGGCCAATTGCTGTGCATCTACAGAAACGAGTTGCACTCCAAAAACTAAAATGATGAATAGGGTCAGGGTTTGTAGAAAAGTTTTCATTCGGAAGAGTATTTGGTTATTGTGGCTTTATAATAAACAATGCCATTTATCCTCATATCATTTAATTGTAAAACAATGGTAAACGCTACACCTCATCTATCTCTATACTATTCAATATAAACATCTAAGTAAGGCAGCTAAACATGTTTGAAATGTATTTTTTACAAGCTTACATAAAATGACTTTTTGGGATAAACAATTATGACACTAAACAAATTTAAAGGAACAACTTAATTAATAACTTGTCTTATTATATCATTTTTTTATAATATCCTATCTTATTTAGGTTTTAGGTCAGAGTTTTTTTAAAATTATTCAACATAACATAACAAAAAAAAATCGCCTATTAGTCGCCGTTAACTCAATCTATTTGGTTGTTTTTAATTGCTTTTCATTTAATAGTGAAAGTACAAGACATACTTTATGCTCAATGAAATATTTCAAGACAAGTCTAGTTTTAGTTCCTTAGTTTCGAATCAACTTTTAAATATTATTCAACACGAAAATACAGAAAATTATTATGTATTTTATGATATTAAAATCAATAAATTTTTTAGATTTTATCTATCGAATTTTATTCCATTTACAAAAAACTATGGGGTTAATTTAGATATTCAAGTAATTAATCCTATCGATTCATTTACATTTGTTCCTAAATTATTGATTGTGGCTATAAATATCTGTTTAAACTATTTTTTAAACTTAAATATAAACGGGAACACGATACATGCTTTTTTAGGGGTATCATCAAATATAATTTTCATTCAAATAGGTACAAAGAATCCTACCATTCAAG
>CAZNTR010000277.1:0-3976 GCA_964575925.1 uncultured Chitinophagales bacterium | reverse complement strand
AAGCACTAAGTGTGTTCTCAATATGAACTCCCAATTTGAAAGAGATCCTGTTTTTAATCAGGTTGACGAAATCTTCATCAGGACGAAAGCTATACTCTCACCTATCGTTCAAGATCAATACATATCTCATAATTCGACTAAATTCCTTCCCAAAAACGTAAACGTTTTCAGGAAGAATGACAATATTATAACAAAGAAACAAAACTCATTTTTTGCGATATCGAAGACAACGTAAGTGAGTTATCAGTTATCACTAAATCGCAGTACTATCTTGAATTAAAACCCAATTACCGTTTCATTGTTGACTAATCGAAACGTCTAAAATTAGGTTTATTATTTCAACTCTCTTTCAAAGAACGTAAGAATTCTGCGGTATTCATCATACCATGAATCAGGATCCGTAAAGCTATGTCGCTCAGATGGATACATCATCATATCAAAGTTTTCATTACCAGATTGAATTAGTTTTTCAACATATTGTACTGCATCTTGAAAACCTACATTGTTATCAATTAATCCATGCAAAATGAGAACAGGACGATTTAAAGTATCGGCAAAACTTAGCGGTGAACTTCTTTTATAGTTTTCTGGATTATCTTCTGGAGTTCCTAACCGTGGCCTTGTGTACCACTGATTTGCATGATAATAATTTTCCCAGTTAGTTACCGCACGCAATGCCGCCGCAACATGGAAACGTTCAGGAGCAGCGCTAACAGCGTACAAAGCCATAAAACCTCCATAACTACCACCATAAACTCCAACTCGGCTTAAATCTAATATTCCCAATACTTTCTGTGCATGATCTAATCCATCAATTATATCTTCGGTTTCATAGCGACCCATCCAATTAGTTACATCTTCACGAAATTTACGACCATAACCAGTACTATGACGGTAATCAACCTCAACAACTACATAACCTTTTGTGGTCAAATATTGATGGAACATATATTCTCTCCAATAACTCGTCGACCATCCTTTATAGACATTTTGCAATGAACCTGCTCCATGAACAAAAACCACTACAGGATATTTTTTTCCAGATTCAAAACCAACAGGTTTTAAAGCCGTCATACTAATTTTTGTATCACCATCTCTACCTGTAAAACGATAATATTCTGGAGTTTGCCAAGCTATTTGATTAAATCGTTCAGGAATCGAATTCGTTAATTGAGTTTCTTTTCCTTTTTTGATGTCAAATGCAAACAAATCGAAAGGTTTATTCCAGGTTGTTTTTGAATAAACCACCGTTTTTTTGTCAAAACTTAAACGATAATCTTCTCTAAATGCAGAATCATTAGTCAATTCTCTAACAGAATTCTTTTTTAAGTTTATCACTTTTAAAGCGCGTTCTCCTGGATCTTTTTCTGAACTTGAAAAGACAATTTCGTCATCATTTATAAAGGCATACCAATCAATCTCGAATTCCCCTTTAGTTAATTGCGTTTGATTACTACCATCTGCATTCATGGTATATAAGTGATTATAACCATCTCTTTCTGAATCAAATAGAATAGTATTGCCTTTTGGCATGAACTCGGCACTTGTAAATTGATTACTAAACCAACCTTCAGTAGTTTCTTTTAAAACTTCTTTTAAGGTATCTTCTTTTATCGAAAAAACATGAATAGTTCTTGATTTCATATCCTGATCTAACCATCCAAATAGAAACGAGTCTCCTTTTTCATTAACTGATGAATTGGCAAACCAACCCTGTCCTGTCCAAATGGTTTTGGTCGTAAGTTTTTCATCAAGGCTTATTAATTTAACCGTTGTTTTTGCAATTCCTCTTTTGGAATTCCCGGGTTTAACAAATTTACCGACATATTCAGGGAAATAAACTTCTTTGGAGTCGTCATTGTCGAACTGACGTACTAAAATATGATCTAAGCCTACCCACGAAACTACCGAATAGGAAGCTTCATCCTCTTTTTTTGTTGTAAGTTGAATAAAACCAGGTTTCTCAATTGACATCACAAAAACATTTCCGTCTTTTGAAAAGGCAATTTTTTTAGAATCCGATGACCAATTTACATTGTTTTCAAAAGATTTTGAATGTGTTAAGCGTTCTAATTTTTTTGATTTTATATCATATAACCATAAATCGCCTTTTTGGGCATAGGTCGCTTTTTTCCCATCAGGTGAAATGGAAGCTCTTAATAAATCATTGTCTTTTTCAAGCTCAGTATTCTTGCCATCTAATTGAACCGAGTATGTTTTTGAGGGAGTTTTTGCTGAGTCATTCCATGAAAAAAATATGGCTTTACCATCTGGTGAATAATTAATTAATGATGGTCTAACACCAGGTAAATAGGGCTGATGAAAAATTGTTTTGAGTTGTAATGTATCTAAACCCTGACTCATTCCTAAAATTGGACTTAGAATGAGAAGTAGAATGATTATTTTTTTATTCATTGATTTTTGACTCTTTTTATGGTTCGAGCCAAAATACCCAAAGTGATTGTAATAATTTGCTAAAGGTGATAGAATCTAGTATCCCGAATTCGAGATAAATGAGTTTTTATCTTTGCTTAGTTTTTATGTAAACGAATCATTCTTCACTTGGTTGAGATTCAGTGTTAGTCCATGGGACAATTAAAAAACCACAGTCATCCTGAACTTGATTCAGAATCTCGGAGTAACCCATCGTTTTGCGATGAGTTTGAGTTATGTGATTTTAACTTCTTTTTCTCTAGGCGGAGATGCTGGATCAAGTCCAGCATGACAAAAGAACTCGACGGTCATCCTGAACTTGATTCAGGATCTCGGTTAACCCATCGTTTTGCGATGAGTTTGAATTACGTGATTTTAACTTCTTTTTTCTCTTGGCGAAGATGCTGGATCAAGTCCAGCATGACTTTAAGCTTAATTTTATTCGAAATCAGTTGTTAAACGATAGCGAGCTATTCTATTGTTCCCTTTATCAGCAACAAATACGGTTCTTCTAAAATAAGCTACACCAGATGGATTTTTAAATTGTTTTGGACCTGCCCCAAATCCACCAAAAGAAACATTAATCGTTTTCACTTCAGCTGAGCCAATGGGAGGATTCACTCCTTCATTTCCATTTGATTGAAACAAGTATAAACTATCGGTTCCAGCATCAGTAACTAAAATATAATTTGTTCCATCTGTTGTAAACGTGACATCAGTTGGCTGTTTAAACTTAAAGTTATCGTATAAAAACGAGTTTGACTTGCTAGTATCTTGAGCCAATAATTGAGGATTTGGTGTAAATACTAAACCATCAACTGTTTCAGTAGCTAAAATCCACAAAACACGATAGGGAATTTGTTGAGTTGTGTCACCTTGAGTCATGAGAAACATACGGTTATCACTCATTCTTTCACGTTGTGGAGGCCCAATAAAAGATGAAATACTTGTTAAATTTAAACCAGAAATTAATGTATTTGGATTAGTCGGATTAATCGTTCTAATCTGACGCACATTTCTCATTTTTTCTGTCACTTGCCCAGCTACAGTTATTCTATTAAACTCAAGAACAATATTATCTGGAGCTGCAATTTGTCCAATTAAGTTAGATGGCCCTGTTCGTGCAAGATATAGTGAGTTATCTGCCAAAACTGCGATACCAGTTATTTTTACTTTTTCATAATTGTCATCACGTGTTTTATCTAGTCGTCTAACCTGCGCACTATAAGTACTTAGTGAAGAGTCATCAAATGGGAACACCAAAGTATCGACGTAAACTAAATCTCCTGCCCCGTTAGCGTTTCGTAATTTGTATACCACTGGTAAATCATAAACTTCGGTAACACCTGCATTATTTCTAACTCTAAACGTATCACGAACAGACACATACACATTTAAATTTCTATCCATTGCAACGGCATTTGCCCCACGAAACTCAAGTAATTTAAATTCACGACCAGCCTGATCAAGAACATGTAAACCTAAATTGTCAGTGACATATAAAAGTTCATCATAACCGATCATAATATCATTAGGCGCTTGA
>CAZNTR010000276.1:0-3977 GCA_964575925.1 uncultured Chitinophagales bacterium | reverse complement strand
CTGAAAACCGCGAATTACGTGAAAAAATTTGGGATGCTTACAGAAAACGTGGCGATAACGGCAACGAATTCGATAACAACGGTATTCTTACTGATATCACCAATCTACGCATCAAACGTGCGCAATTATTAGGATACAGAACTCACGCTGATTACGTTTTAGAGCCATCAATGGCTAAAAATCCTGGTAATGTATATGCCTTATTAAATGATCTTTGGAAACCAGCCGTTAAAAAAGCAGTTGCTGAAGCCAAAGATTTACAGCAAGTCAATGATAAATCAAAAGGAAAATTTAAAGTTCAGCCTTGGGACTGGCGTTTTTATTCAGAGCAAATTCGTAAAGATCGTTATGCTTTAGATGAATCCGAATTAAGCGAATATTTCAGTTTAAATGCCGTTCGTGATGGAATTTTCTATGTAGTGGAAAATCTATATGGACTAACTTTCAAAGAAAGAAAAGACATTCCAGTTTATCACGAAGAAGTTACAGCTTATGAAGTTAGCAATAGCGATGGCTCACATTTAGGTGTTTTATTGATGGATTTCCATCCAAGAGACAGCAAAAGAGGCGGAGCATGGATGACAAGTTACCGCTCACAATCCATGAAAGATGGAAAACGTGTTGCTCCTGTAATTTCAATCGTGTGTAATTTCTCTAGACCAGCCAGTGATAAACCTGCCTTACTAACTTTTGATGAAGTAACAACCTATTTCCATGAGTTCGGTCACGCTTTACACGGATTGTTATCAAACGTAGAGTACGAAAGTCAATCTGGAACATCCGTACCAAGAGACTTTGTAGAATTGCCATCACAAATTATGGAAAATTGGGCAACTGACCCTGAAGTAATGAAAGTCTATGCAAAACATTACAAAACGGGTAAAATAATTCCACAAGAATTATTAGACAAAATCGAAAAAGCAGGCACATTTGATCAAGGTTTTGCAACTGTTGAGTATTTAGCTGCCTCGTATTTGGATATGGATTACCATACTCAAACCAATCCGATTGAAGGCAATATTTCAAAACGTGAAACAGACGCCATGAAAAAAATAGGCTTACCTGATGAAATCATTTCTAGGTACCGCTCAACCTATTTCCAACACATCTTTGCCGGTGGTTATTCCTCTGGCTACTACAGCTATATATGGTCAGGCGTTCTAGATACTGACGCATTCGCTGCATTCAAACAAAAAGGTCTATTTGATAAAGGATTAGCAGATGGATTCAGAAAAAACGTACTTGAAAAAGGCGGAACAGAAGACCCAATGAAATTGTACGTACAATTCAGAGGAAGAGAACCAAAAGTAGACGCACTATTAAAAAAACGCGGCTTGAATTAAGCGTATTATTTAATTCAGCTTAAAAGAATTAAATCCCCATTTAAACAATTCATTAACAAAATGGAAGAGTTTGGATGGGGATTTTTTTAATCACAGCACGAAACTGAAACTCCCCCTTAAGAGACAAACTGAAGCAAAAAAATAAGAAAAGAACATCCAAGGGGGCTGGGGGGATGTCAAAAATAAAGAAAATTTAAGAGCTTCAAATGAAGCAAAATTAGATACTTGATCTATGGTTAAAGCTCATAATCAAAACGAATCTCTAAAATCAATTACAAATCCTCAATTTCAAGAATACCCCGAATTTCTTCCTCAGATAAACTAGTAAAGTCAGCAATCTCAGAAATAGAATATCCTTTTTTATAAGCAGATTGAACTAATTCATTGTTCCTTTGATCAATACCTTCTGAAATCCCTTTATTTACAGCAGTCTCAAGAACACTATAAGAATCACGATAACGCTTTATACTCGCTTGATAATTCTTGCGATCAATTTTGGGTAATTGTTCAATTAGTGCTTTATCCATCAGTTTCATAAAAATAATCTCCTTAAGATTCTCCGGAATTTCTTTTAGCGTTTCTAAATTCTTAAAAAGATACATCCATTTATCTATTGGTGTGTGGAGATCAATTGCTCTCTTCGTGAATTTAGGTATTTCCAAGTAGATAAACGTGAGTTTAGGATAAAAAATTTCATGTGTTTCAATATTGGTTAGTTTAACCCTATATAAATATTTGTCTTTTTTAAACAAAGATTTATCCATTGCAAAATTCATAATAGCAATCGAATAAACCGCTTTAAGTTCATAATTCCAATTTTGTCTTCGTTTACCTTGTTTTTGAATCAGAAACGAGGAATAGAAAACAGTTCGATCAATGAAATACTTCTGATTTGCTCGCTGTAATTCAACGATAAAATGATCACCAAGCTCATTTGTACAATAAAGGTCGAATACTGCACCTCTGTCATCAGCGCTTATTCCTAACTGCACTGTATTCTGATAATGAATATCAACAATTCGACCTTGTTCTGATTCAAGTAATGAATTCAGGAAATTGATTAAAATTTTTTTATTGACTTCTTCACCAAATAGCTTTTTGAACCCAAAGTCAGTTAGGGGATTAATGTATGTGTAAGATGTGTTCATCATAGTTTTCGACGTTCATTTCTATTGTTTTTTTAAAGAGACGCTTGAAAACCGAAAATCTTACAAGAATTTTAAAAAAACTTAAGCACACACTGACGTATTCTGTCACTTTAGGAGTTTATATTAAATCATGAGTTTACTAATACTAGATCTTGACGAAACACTTTGGCATGCAACTTATGAAAATCTTCCTCAAGCAGCAGATTGTGTCTACAAAGGTAGAAACGTGTACTTTCGTCCCAATGCAAAGCAATTCATTAAGGAAATTGCTCAAATTTCAAAACTAGCAATTTGGACATCAGCTAAAGCGCATTACGCTAAATATTGTTTAAAAAAACTTACTGGTGATTTAAGACAGTTTGCGTTCATTCGAACAAGAAAGGACTGTAAGAAAGAAGTTCAATGGAATCAATTCAGTAACGAAACAATTTATATAAAAAATATAGCGGATTTAGATGACGCTTATATTATTGATGACCGTTTTGATTGTGTGATACCCAATGAAAGATGTATTCGGATTCAACCTTTTTACGGAGATAGGGAGGATTCTGCTTTGACTGAAATACTCATTTCCGTGCAACAAATAGTTAATAAATAGAACATGATTAACGAAGCCATAAAATTAGCAGTACAAGCCCACAAAGGGCAATTAAGAAAAGGAACTAACATTCCCTACATCGTTCATCCAATGAGAGTTATGGAACGTTTGTTACATGCAGGGTATTCCGAGGAAGTAGCGTGTGCCGGAGTGTTACATGATGTTATTGAAGATGGAGATGTAAGCTTGTCACAACTAGAAAACCAGTTTGGTAAACGAATCGCAGAACTCGTTGATGCTGCCACAGAAGTTGAGACTGAAGGTCCAAGAGATTCAACTACTTGGAAGCAACGAAAGGAGCACAAAATTGAATCTTTTGAGGCCTTGGAGGATGCTGAAGCAATTGCCATAATTGTTGCTGACAAATTGGACAACCTATCAGATATAGTAAAAGACCATAAGAAATACGATTATAAGTTATGGGATCGTTTTAATGCATCATTCGAAGATATTTCTTGGTTTTACACGACACTTCGTAACCAATATGTTCACAAGAAAAGACAAGGTAAACCATGCTCAGATTTGTTTTTAAATGAATTTAGTGAAAAAACATATCTGTTTGCTTCTGATGTACCTATAAAAATTTTCTACATTCATGGTTTTGCAAGTCAATTTGATTTGAACTCAGAGAAAGTAAAAAAACTCGCTCATTTGGGAGTTATAGAAGGAAAAACCTGGGATTACACTAAACCACATATTGTAATTAAAGACAAAATGGTCAAAGAAGTCTTAAAAGGAGAATACGGTTTGATTATTGGAAGTAGTTTAGGAGGATATTGGGCCTCGCAGATGGGAAGTACCTACGGAATCCCGTTTATTGCTATAAATCCGGCTATTATATAAAGTCTAATATATAATTACAAATAAAACACGTATTTTAGCTTATCG
>CAZNTR010000275.1:0-3977 GCA_964575925.1 uncultured Chitinophagales bacterium | reverse complement strand
AGAAAAAGAAGCGTTTAATCAAGCTAGATTTGGAATAACAAGTTCTGAAAGAGATCGAGAATTTGTTATTAAGACTCACGGAATTTCTTCTCAAAAAATGATAACAGTTCCCAATTATGTTGATCAAGATGTGTTTTCAAAAATTAAATTTGATACTTGTACTGAGAGTAATAAACTAGATAAGCAGGAAAATAAAAGAGTAGTTTTATTTATAGGCCGTTTGAATGATCAAAAGAATTTATTTTCCTTGATTGACGCTTATAATTTATCTGAATACGCAAATAAGTTAATTATTATAGGGCAAGGTGAAGATCTTAATAAACTAGAAAAAAAAGCCAGTTTCTTATCAAAGTCTGTGGAATTTGTAGGACCTATTCCAAATAACAAATTACCTTTTTACCTCAAACAAGCAAATGTGTTTATTTTGCCATCTTTATATGAAGGATTACCAAAAACATTATTAGAAGCTATGAGTTGTGGAGTTCCATGTATTGGAACAGACGTAGAAGGTATTCAAGAAGTTATTACTAATGGAAAAGATGGAGTTCTTTGTGCGACAGATTTTAAATCAATTGCAAATGCTTTGGATTTAGTGTTATCTGATAGTGAATTGGCTAATGAACTTGGAAATCAAGCACATTTGACTATTAAGGAAAAATATAGCCTAGAAAAGGTTCTTGAAATTGAAAAATCAATCTATAAGCGAATACTAAATTCTTGAAATGAAGATATTTTACTATATAATGAACTTGGTTTCAACTAGTTATTAGACAAACTAATAATTTTATTTCATTATTGAATCCTAAAAACTAGTATAATTGGAAAATTATAATTCAAAGTATTGTTTGGGAATTATTGGAGTCATATCAAATGGCTAAATTTTTTAGAAATGGAAAATTGATTGAATGGGATTCAGAAAATCCTACTATTACTTGTTTAATGAGTGTGTATAATGGAGAAACCTATTTAAAAGAAGCAATTGATTCAATATTAGACCAATCTTATTCTAATTTTGAATACCTCATTATAAATGATTGTTCAACAGATAATTCAGTTTCAATTTTAAAAAGTTATGATGACCCGAGAATTAGATTGATTCATAATGATGTTAATCTCGGTCTTACCAAGAGCCTGAATAAAGGTTTATCAATGGCAAAGGGAAAATATATTGCAAGAATGGATGCAGATGATTGGAGTTTTCAAGATAGATTTAAATTTCAATTAGATTTTCATGAAAGTAAGAAAGAAGCATATTTTAGTTTTGATACTAATGACAATGACATCGTAAAATCTTTGAATAAAATTGATCAATCTTATATAAATGATTATTTAAGGTTAAGATTATTATTTGGAAATTATATCAATCATTCTTCTGCTTTTTTTCTTAAATCATCAATTCATTATGATATAAGTTATAAACGAACCCAAGATTACAAGCTCTGGATTGAATTTGTAAATTATTACAAGTTTCACTGTCATTTTGAAAAGCTTGTTGAAATTAGAATTCATTCTAAAAGTATAAGTTCTCAAAATAAAAAAGAACAACAATTTGCTGCCAATCTTGCTCAAGAAAATTACTTTTATTCCCTTTTCGGCATTCAATTTGACCGTTTTGTTATAAACAGGCTAATGAATAAACAAGATCGTTTTAATTCAAATGACTTGGTGATTTACTATAACCTATTTATTGAAATGAAACAAATACTTATGAAAAAAAGTGAATTTCAAAGAAAATCAATACAGTTATTGTTTAATACTAAATGGAACGAGATAACTAAATCAGCTAAATATGAAAATATTTTTGTGAAATTTAGATTTAATAAAATGGTAAAATTTTGACTTCATTATTATTTAATATCGGAAAATTAGTAGGACTTTTTTGGTTCAAACAAAAGTTTAAGTATGTATTCTTTTTTCATTCAAGTAATTTTGGTGGTGCT
The DNA here is from genome assembly GCA_964575925.1 of uncultured Chitinophagales bacterium. Lineage (GTDB taxonomy): Bacteria > Bacteroidota > Rhodothermia > Balneolales > M1805 > M1805. Next base: position 2,037 of record CAZNTR010000275.1, on the reverse strand, counting down.
GAGTCTGTTCATTTAGACATTCTTGAGTCATTATCGTTAAAACCATCGGAAGTAAGTATTGTTTTTACCCTTTTTAAAGATTCCGATTCTGGCATAAAAAGATTCCAAAAATTTGGGAATACTTTTAATTGTTCAAGTGGAGACAAGAATCGCTTATTGTTTTTTTTCTATTTAGGGCTGTTTTCAAGTATTATTAATAAATCAAATTCAAAATTTGTCTTTGGATCCGTGAGTTATTTCTATTACAGATTAGTTCCATTTATTAAAAAAGAAATTAAAAAATATGACTTAATTCATGCATTAGTAAATGAAAATCAAAAAGGTTTTGAACATATGAGTGAGCCTGTAGATTTTTTATTTACAAGAAGATTTGTAACCCATAACGGTATAAAGGAATATTTATTAAAAAGAAGAAAAAGTAAAAACAACGTCTATCATTCACCAATAGTAGTAATACCGAATGCAGTAAATTTTGATATAAATGAGACATCTAAAATTAAAAGTAATAATCAGTTAAACTGTTTATATGTTGGAAGAAATAGTGCTGAAAAAAGAGTTGAAATTATTTTTAATGCTGCAGTAATTGCTAAAGCACAAGAATTGCCTTTTAAATTTACTTTTGTAGGTGATAAATTTGAAGAATTTATTGATAGAGCTCCAGAAAATTGCAATTTTGCTGGTTTAATTACTAACAAAAATGAATTATCTGAAATTTATAAAATATCAGATATTATACTTTTAACTTCTGAACGTGAAGGTTTGCCTATGAGTATTCTCGAAGCTATGTATTTCGGATGTGTTCCAATTGTTACAAATGTTGGAGGATTACCTGATTTAGTTGATAAAAAATGTGGTTATTTAATTCGAAGTACTAGTAAAGATATTGATATACAAATTGTTGATATTTTAAATCATATTCAAAGTTCACATGAAATGATTGAAAAATCTATAAACTGTAGTCAAAAAATTAAAAATGAGTATTCAATTGAATTATTTAAAATAGCTTATAGAGATAACCTTTTATACAAGTTATGAGAATAGCTCTAATATCTTTCGAATATCCTATCGACACAAACTGGGGAGGAATTGCTACCTATGTTCAACAAGCTGCTTACATGTTGTTCAATGGTGGGCACGAAGTAGAAGTGTTTTGTGGTACGCAAAGTGAAACCTACACAATTAGTGATAAAGGAGTTCCAGTTCATCTTTGTCAATACAAAAAAAGAATGGAGTTTTATAATGATGTGATTGAACAATTTAAAATCGCTCATAAAAAAAAACCTTTTGATGTAATTGAAGTTCCAGAATTTGCAACGGATGCTAAAAGAGTAACAGAACTGTTTCCAGAAATTGCTATAGTAATTAAGACTCACTCACCAAATTACTTTAATCATTTACTCAATTTCTCTGAATGGGGTTTTCAAAAAAAAATTAAATATGTAATTAGGGCATTACGATCTTTTCAAATTCCAAATTTGCCAATTATCTATAAATACAAAAAAGATGCTGAGTATTTAGAATGTTTGAAAGCTGATGTAATAGTTTCACCATCAAAATCATTAAGGAAAGTATTAATTGAAAAATGGAATCTTGTAAATGCTGAGTTTTGGGTTGTCCCGAATGTTTTTAAAGTTTTCCAAGATTATCTTTCCATTAAAGTTGAATCAAAAAAATCAATTAATAAAATTGGTTTTGTAGGTCGACTTGAAATTAGGAAAGGTATATTAACGTTAGCGAAAGCTATTCCTAGCATAGTTTCTGAAAACCCAAACATCGATTTTGTTTTAATTGGTCAGGCTCGCCAATCTCCTATGGATGGTGTTTTAATGGACGAATATTTAAAAAACACTTATTTCAAAACAATTTTGAGTTCTGTACATTTAATGGGTAAAATTGAACGTAGTGATTTGCCTAATTACCTATCATCTATTGACATCTGTATTTTCCCAAGTATTTGGGAAAACTTTCCGAATGTTTGTCTAGAAGCCATGAGTGCTGGAAAAGCCGTAATTGCATCTAAAGAAGGTGGAATGTCTG
>CAZNTR010000274.1:0-4009 GCA_964575925.1 uncultured Chitinophagales bacterium | reverse complement strand
TTCATCTATTTTTTGAATGAACCAATAATGTAAACTCTGTTTTAAAGGCGGTTCTACACATGACTATATAAATTATGAGGATGGATAAAAAAAAAGGAATAGTCCTATTGAAGGAATTAGGTTAATTCATGCATTAAACACTTTCTTCCACTTCTTTTTGAATCTTTTGAATGTCAATTTGAACTCCTTTGCTTTCACAATGCATACACCGGCGATACCGTGCCACCTTTTCCGGTGATATAGTGCCACTTTTTAGGGGAGATTTCTTGGCATAATTTAGGGTTTTTATCCGTGTAGTTTTCGATTTTTTCGAAGGGATTCGCCTTTGAGCTCTATTCTATGAGAGGCGTGTACCAATCGGTCTAGAATGGCATCGGCAATAGTTCCTTCACCGATGAGTTGGTGCTACTGCGATACAGGCACTTGAGAGCTGATAATAATGGAAGACTTATTGTATTTGGCCTCAACTACATCCATGAGAGCAGAGCGTGTATACGAGTCGAAGCTGTGCAGTCCAAAATCATCTATAAGTAGTAAATCGGTTTGCTGTAGTTTGTGAAGCCATTTTAAATACGAACCGTCCAACTTGGCAATTTTGACTTTTTCACTAAAGGTGAGCCAGTTCAAATACAGTGTTTTCTTCAGAAAGGTACAAGCCTGTGTGCCAATACTCTGCGCCAGGTAGGATTTTCCCACACCTGTCGGGCCGGTTAGTATGATGTTTTCAGCTTGGGAGACAAACCCTAAACTCAGTAGCCTTTCGAAGGTATTTTTATCTAGACCTCGGTTGCTACTATAGTCAATATCATGAGCAGATGCGAGCGTGTTAAACTGAGCTGCTTTAATCAGATTGCTTATTTTTTGATTATGTCGGGCTTCCCATTCGGCATCAACCAACAAGGCGATAAACTCGTCGGTGGTGTAGCTTGGAAAGCCTTTTTGTTCAATACTGCGGTGGTACAACTCGCTCATGGCTCTCAGGCGCATGGATTTGAGTTTTTCAATGGTAGTTTGCCTGTTCATAGGTACTTAATTGGGGGTTAGTGGTTATTTTGATTAGGGTTGAGTGTTTATTTATAATATTCGGGGCCACGAACATTGGGATGGATCAGGCTGATCAAGGTGAATTCACTCTGCTCATCCTCGCCCTGTAAGTCCCTATTATTCTTTAGAATATTGGCAATGATGTGATAGCCACGTTTGGTTAATTTCCCGGCTTGTTCACAAGCCTTTTCGATGCGATCTTTTGTGTAGAGCTTCTCAAACATTAAAATGCCTTGAGCTTGTTTATACCCTAATTCGGGGTAGGATTTCTGCTCAATGAGCTCGGTAATATAGTGGTAGGTGAACTCCCCAATTTTCTCTGCTCGCTGTTGAAAATAGGGCAAAGACCATTGGCTATATGCACTTGCCGCTGAACTCAAGTGCTCTTTTTGTGTGGAATAACCGCCTTGGTTAAACGCTCTTTTATGCAAGGCTTGACGCTCTTTCTTGTAGAAAATCTCCACTGTTGTGGCATCGTAACTGAGGTGGACTTTCTTACCAATGAGTCGATACGGAACACTGTAATAATGCTTGTCAGGACTCAAGTAGACATATCCCATTTTCTGAACCGTGAGTTCTTTGAAGTAGCGAATCTGGTAAGAGGAGTCGGGCAAGGCTGAAAGATGCACCTTCTCAAGGGCTAAAAACTCCTGCCTACGAGTGGTGTTTCGTCGGGTAAACAACTGATCGTTGTAGGCATCCAAGAGCAGTCTTATTTGCTCATTAAATTGGTCAATGCAGAAAAATGTCATGGAATTCAGCGGATAAAAAATACGCTTGTACACCGTGTTTACCGCATTCTCTACCAAGGCTTTATCTTGAGGCGAATAGATGCGTGTGGGATTAATTACACACCCATAATGACGAGCAAAATCCCGCAAGCTCGCATTTATTCTGGGTGCATACTTGTGAGACGTGGTAACCGCCGTTTTCATGTTATCTGGCACAATAGCCAACGGTACTCCACCCAAATAGGCCAAACACGCATTGAGTCCGTGAATTAAATCCTGACTCGTTTGCGTGCGCAGCCCGTAGACAAAGGTGTATTGACTGGCCGGTAAAATAGCCACAAAGACCTCCACATCAAGGAGTTCTCCCGAAGACTTATCCACATAATGAAGCTTTTTACCGCAAAAATCGATGTAGAGTTTATCGCCGAATTTATACTCAAGTTTGGTGCTTCCCTTTGCCTGTTTGAGCCAACTGCTGAGATGATGGTTAAATTGACTGAGTCGGTAGCCATCCTCATGTTTAACCAAATACTGTTTCCACAAGTATTCTTTGGTACAACCCACTTTCTTCAATTCTCCAGCAAAGTAGTCAAAATACTGAGCAAGTTGGGCAAAACGATTCATTTCCACCTGCGTTTTGGGCGAAAATAACTCCTCTAACTCCTTTTCAGACCAGACTAAAAGCTGTTGATAATCTAGCTGTTGTGCGTCAAAAAATGACACGTATTCATTAACGGTATTGCGAGAAATACCTAGGTCATTGGCAATCTTTCGATTACTTAAACCTTTTATTTTGAGACGAATTAAGTGCTTGATGTCCATGATGTCGATTCGATTTCCTGCCATAGCTGTTGATTTTATAAAGTGAATAATCAACAGAAAAGTAGAAATCTCCTCCCAAAAATGGCACAGTTGCCACCGGTTTAGCGCCGAAATGAAAATCTAAAATAGATTCAAAACTGGCACAATGGCGACCGGAAAACCTGGCACGGTATCACCAGAAAAGGTGGCACGGTTGCCACCGGTTGCACCATTCACAATAGGTGAGCAATGTTTTTAAAGTCATTGAATTAATAATGCGACTTTGCTTGGTAAATTTTAATATTTGAATCATTCAAAAGAAACAAAAGATTGCCCAAATTAGGCTCAACAATAAAATAATTACGTTCATATTAAAACAGTTAATAATTCCTACTCATTTGGCATTTCGGTGTCGCCCCGTTTTTAATGGTCTCTAGTCTCCATCTTTAATCTTGAATTATGAGGTCTAAGATTGCTGATAACTCATTTAAACATCGCATTTATCAAGTTGTATTCCTCTTAGGTTCGATTAATGCCAAGATGGTGAAGTAACAGCTAATTGGCACTTCGTGTCGTAATTCCTCTCAGGTTCGATTAATGCGAGAGAGCAGTCTAAAATGAACGCTCTCACAAATTACCGGGTCGTAATTCCTCTTAGGTTCGATTAATGCCGTATTTTTTAGCTAAGTAGATGTCGCTTTTTTTTACTTTAAACGCAAGTCTAACGCTTTTAATTCTATTTCATTTTCTGTCCTATTTTGAGTTTTTTTTCTCATGTTGTATAAATTAGCTCTAGTCTTCTGCTAATCAATTACTTACACCAGTTTTCCTTTTTCTTCTTCAAAAATCTACGACAGAATACGACTGGCTTGCAAAATCATTCAATTTGACCTTTATTCGGCGATTATTACACTTCCTATTCTTAGTTTACGTTATGCACATTCCAAACTTTATTCAAATTTCAATCTACGACAGACCCAACACCCTTCACGCACTCCAAACAAGGTTTTTTGAGTTTCAATTGTTAGATAAGGAAAAGCAACAAGACAGACTTACATTCTGAACCTTGGTTTTGCCTTTTCATTTGGATCTATCACTTTTGCCACACTTCGTGTTTTCACCTTCGTTTGTGGGTTTGATGGATCAAGCACAATCATACTCGTAGCTCGTGCATCGGCTGCATGCGATGTACTCCATTCCGTAAACTGATTCGCTTTATTGCTTTTGAAAATAATGACCGAATCATACGTGGGATGCAATAGTTTCATGAGGCCAAACCGCATCGATTCCACTTGCTTCTGTGTTAAGAAACCAGAAAAAACAGATCTCTGACGATGTTCAAGCCATCTGCGTAAATATTTCATTACTCTTGCACAGCTATATACCTACATGTAGTTTGAGACAAAAGAAAAGGATATAGTAGTTCTATTTTG
>CAZNTR010000273.1:0-4063 GCA_964575925.1 uncultured Chitinophagales bacterium | reverse complement strand
GGAAAAAACTATCAAAATTAACTGTAAATATATAATAGACTTTATATAATTAAAACTAAAGTCATATATCAAATAAAAAGATTTACTAAAATTGAATAAAAAAAAATAAATTAGAAATCATAAATAAGTATATTTCAAAACATTAATGGGATAACCTCTTTCAAAATATAATCCTATGAAATTTAAATACTACTATTTATTGTTTGCGCTCTCTGTCTTTCAATTTCAACCACTTTATGGTCAAAATCAGTTAAGAATAAATGGGGATGCTCAATTTCTTCCCGGTGAACTCATCGATCAGTCTATCAGAGACATAAATGGTGAAGTTGCTGCAGGACTCCGTATCATCACCGACCTGCCCGGACTCGCCTTTGATGCCCGAAATGGGGTCGTAAAACTGAACACAAAACCCGGCGAATATTTCCTTTTTCTTCAACCCACCGAACGAGTCGTTCGCATTTTGAGTACCGGATTTTTGCCTTTGGAACTCTACTTATATGATGTAGGAATTCGATTAAAATCGGGAAAAACTTGGCAAATAACCGTTACCGGAGACAAAAAAATCGAAACACTTCCAGTTAATTTTGTTACAGAACCAGAAGACGTAACGATTCGGGTTGATGGTTCTCCGTTAGAAAAGCCATTCACGAATGTAAATTTACCCGTTGGAAAACATCAGCTCAGTATTAGTAAAGATGGTTATGAAACCATAGCGGAAGAACTTGATGTAAGTGCAACTAACTCATTTTTTCGTTACACCCTCAAAAAAGTGTTACCCGTGGGGATTACCTTCAACTCAGAACCAGCTCAAGCAAGTATTTTTGTTGAAGGCGTTGAAATTGGTGTTACGCCAAATAGTGTCTTCAAAAATCCGGGAATCTATGAAATAAAAGTGCAGAAGAATGGCTACATCACACAAACGGAACTATTGGAACTCAAGTCAACGCAAGAATCGGTGAATAAAACCTATCGTTTAATCAAAAATGTGGGAAAATTGAACATCACCAAAACGCCGAATGATGCGAAAGTTACCCTGAATGAGGAACTGATTACTCAATCAATAACCGAATGGAAACCAGGAATTTATACCCTTAAAGCACAAAAACTCGGATTTATTCCCATTGAAGAACAAATCAAAATCAAATTAAGCGAAACGCTCACTAAAACGCTGAATCTGACTTCTAACTCAGGAAAATTAGAATGGCAAGTTGAACCTAAACAAGCCAAAGTATTTATAAACAAACAGATACAATCCGGAATAAACAAAAAGGAAGTCATTTCGGGTATTTATTTAATAGAAATTAGTTTGGAAAACCACGATTCCATCACGGAAACGATAGAAGTAAAAAGGGGAGAAGTGATTCAAAAAAACTGGAAATTAACACCACACACGGCCAACTTCCGCTTTTTGGTAAATCCGGCAGATGCAACTGTTAAATTGATAAAAAATAAGCAAGTACAAAATGAATGGAAAGGATTGAAAATCTTGCCGACACTTCTGGTTGGCAACTATGAACTAGTGGTAACTCATCCCGATTATCGCCCAAAATCCCAAATCGTAACCATAAAACGTAACGAGGAAAAAGAAATTAAGATAAACTTAGAACCACGTCCGGCCCTGGAAAAACTCGAGCGATTCGGTGGCGTGATGAATACCGGAAAAGCATTGCTATTTCCCGGTTGGGGATGGTCAGCAGTAAACGGCGGCGAAAAAAGCGGGACTTGGATAACGGTTACGAGTTTGGCTTTGTTGGGCGGAGCATTTTTTGCTGAAAATCGATCACAAACTTTGTATGTGGATTACCAAAAAGAGTCGGATTTGGTAAAATCGGATGAATTGTATTCCTCGGCTAATCAAATGAGGCAAACCGCATTAACTTTGGCTGGCGTTGGAGTGAGTGTTTGGGTCTATAACGTAGTTAAAGTAGCTATAAAAGGAAGTCAAAACGATAAACTCAAAAGGCAATTAAAAGAAGAACGAATGTTTTCAACAACAGTAAGTCCGACTTGGAACGGTTTGGCACTAACGGTTAATTTTTAATGGGATGAATATCATGGGAAATCTAAAAGCTTTGAATAAAATAACCTACGTACTCCTAATTGGAATGGGAATCTCTCTTGCCGTTTGGGGATGTAAAGAAAATCCAGTTGAAAGCCTGAATTTGAAAAAAGAACATGCCGGACGAGGATTAATTGATTTACAAACCACGGCTATTACGCATAATACGGTAACGGTAAAAGTCACGGCCTCCTCCGACGGTGGTGCAGAATTAACAGAACGCGGATTTGTTCTTAGTGAAGAACCTAATCCGAACATTCAAGATCGGGTTATTACCGTAAGTGGAAATACAGTCGGCAGTTATTCGGGAACTATCACCGGTTTATGGGGAAGTACAAGCTATTTTGTGAAAGCTTACGTGAAAAATACAAACGGAATATTTTATGGTGAGGGAATTGAAGTGATAACGAAAGAGCCAATTCCTGCAACTGTTAAAACCGGTTTACCTTTCGAAATATCGGCATTCTCGGCAAAAGTCACTTTACAAATTCCAGATAATGGCGGTCGCCCGATTCTCGAAAAAGGAATTGCAATTGGCACAAGTCCTGACCCAACGGTAAGCACTTCCATTGCAGAAAAAGAACGTATAGAAATCCAGTTTGATGAGAACCAAAATTTGTCCAATACTCCAAATCGAACCGTTACTGATGAAAATATCACTCAAAAAGAAACAACAGATTCTGAGCCTGAATTAGTATTGCAACAATCGAGTTCCACTAAAAAAGAATCCGAAAAACCAACGCTGACTGACGAAACCGAAGAAGTAGTAGAACTCAAAAACTTAGTTCTTGCCACAGTTTATTATATTCGTGCCTACGTGAAAACGGAATTGGGAACGAGTTATGGGGATGAAAAACAATTTACAACATGCGATGGTCGACCTATTCTAACTACTGTAGCCATTTCTAAAATTTTAGCAAAAAGTGCGGAATCTGGCGGAACTTCAATAATAGATAGTGGATTTCCAATTACTCAAAAAGGAATAGTTTGGGGAACAAGTGAAAATCCGGCTCTTGCAAATAATAAAACTGAACATGGAACTGGTTCTGAATTATTTACTTCACCACTCACCAATCTCAATCCAAATACAACCTATTTTGTTCGCGCGTATGCTACAAATAGTGTCGGAACTGAATTTGGCAATGAATTAAGTTTTAAAACTAAAGATGGAGTTATTTTATTAAGCTCAACTACCTCTGCGACTGACATTACTGAAACAAGTGCAGTTTCTGGTGGAAATGTGACTTCTGACGGAGGCTCTATGGTAATAGCACGTGGAATAGTTTGGAGTACAACACAAAATCCAACAAATTCAAACAGATTGGGACAAACAAATAATGGAAATGGTATGGGAAGTTTTACAAGTAATTTGACCGGATTAGCAAATACTACAACCTATTATGTTCGAAGTTATGCAACCAATAGCGTTGGAACTTTTTATGGAACTCAGATTGATTTTATAACTTTGACACCACCGCCAAAACAAGGTTCTATATATACCAACTCAATAAGCATGGAATTCGTTTATATAGAACCGGGCAGTTTTTACATGGGATCAACCGTAGGAGATAGTGATGAAAAACCTGTTCACCAAGTAACCATAACACAAGGTTTTTATATGGGCAAATATGAAGTAACGCAAAAACAATGGGTTGAGATTATGGGAAGTAATCCAAGCAATTTTAAGGGAGATAATAGACCTGTCGAAACTGTAAGTTGGAATGATATTCAAACCTTTATCTCGAAATTGAACGAAAAGGAAGGTGGAACAAAGTATCGCCTTCCAACAGAGGCGGAGTGGGAATATTGCGCGCAAGCAGGAACTGCAAAAAACGGTGAAGGTCCTAAATGGCATTTTGGAAACATAGAATCATCATTAGTGAATTATGCATGGTATTCATCAAATAGTGGAGGTCAAACTAAAGATGTAGGCCAAAAACTCCCAAATCAATATGGTTTATATGATGTACATGGTAATGTTTGGGAATGGGTCCAAGATTGGTA
>CAZNTR010000272.1:0-4064 GCA_964575925.1 uncultured Chitinophagales bacterium | reverse complement strand
GTATTATTGGTCAGGTAACTATTGGCTTACTTAGCGATAAAGTTTGGTTTTGGGGCGGAAGGAGAAGACCTTTTATCATAATAGGTGGATTTCTGGCAGCAATGATGTTATTAGCACTTCCTAATATTGATGTTATTTCAAAAGCAATGGGCTTCGATGGAATACTAGGTATTGCCATTACTGTAGCATTAACACTAGACTTAGCTATTAATGTGAGTTTTAATCCAACCAGATCAATTATTGCTGATGTTACAGACGCAGATAATAGAACTAGAGGTTATACGTGGATGCAGACCATATCGGGAACGTTTGGGGTACTTGCTTATGGTATTGGAGCGATTTTTGGTAATTATATGCTTATTTATTTTGGAGCGATTTTAGTTTTTCTATTTTCAGTTATTCCTAGCTTTTTTATTGTAGAACCTTCCGTTTTAGATGCAGATGATGTAGAAACCTCTTCTCAGAAAAATACTTCACTTTTTGAAATTCTATGGGTAATTAAACCTTTATGGGGATTTTTACTCTATGCAATCTATGCTATGTATGGAAAATTAACAGTATTTCATGGAATTGATGACTATGTAAATTGGTTTTGTGGTCTATTGAGTGTAGCCCTAATCGCTTATACCTTGTGGAAAAAAACGGATCATTTAGATGAAGAAGCAAAGGGCTTAGAAGGATTTAGAAAAATATTAGCTGCTCATTCTTTTACGTGGATTGGTATTCAAACCATGTTCGTTTACATGTTTGCTTATCTAAAATTTAATTTTGCAGATTTAACAGATGCTAATTTAGGTCAAGTAATCTCTTGGAGTTTCTTGGTTTTTAATGCAGTAGCTGCCATTTTACCAGCGTTTGTTTTAGAACCTGTTGTTCGTAAAATTGGTAAAGTAAAAACACACTTCTTATGTATTGCATCACTTGGAATAGCCTACTTAAGTATGTATTTCATCCATACTTCACCAATTCTTGTTTATGTATTAATGGCATTTGCCGGAATTGGTTGGGCTGCAACTGTGAGTTTACCTTTTGCAATTATGTCAGAAAAAGTCTCTAAGAAAAAAATGGGACTTTATATGGGACTGTTTAATCTATCCGTTGTTTTACCACAATTGGTAGCTAGTTTGGGAATTGGAGAGTATATTTCTAATGCTACTGACAAGAATGTAATTTTCTTAATTTGTGCTGGTTCAGTAATCTTTTCAGCAATAAGTTGGTTATTTGTTAAAGAAAATGGAAAATCTAGTCATGATGAAAAAGTAATGGCAACTGGTCATTAATTCATCATTTTAAATATCGCCAAAAAAAAGTTAAACTTAAAAGTTGACTTTTTTTGATTAGAATCGATAAATGGAAGTTGGTTTCTCTTTTATTCGTAAAAGCTAAATCAAGAATTTTAGTTTATTTTAAGTTAAAGAGTTACAACGTCTTTCAAAAAAATCGGAATCTCGCAACAACAGAATAATAATTTTATATGATCTGAGTTCGGGATAAGATTTAGTGTAAATTTTATCGCTAACACTCTCAACGTGCCGTGTAGAGAATTTAAAGAAGAAACCAAGGTCACCAACCTAAACTTTTTGGTCAGGATTTTAGTCTAGCACATATTTCTGCCATTCGTTCATCATAAAGGCTTTGTCTAAAGTTTTATTAGTACCGAATGCTCATTAGCATTCAGCTCACGAGCCCCCTTAAAATATCGGTCCTCTTTTAGCATTTTAATTTTGGTCGAAAGGGGGAGTTTGGGTTCGAGATGTGAATTTTATTTTTCATTTGGTGAAGATTCTGGGTTAAGCCCAGAATGTCGAAATTTATTTATACCAGTTTTTATGTTTGCTTTCTTTTCTAGAACTCAAGTTACAAAGTTTTCATAAAGTTGAATTCTCTGTAAAATTTACTATTGTTCTAAAAAATGAAACAGATAGTAAAGTTATTGATTGGTTGGGTAAAGTAAATCAATTATTGGATTACGTGAAATAAAAACTTGGTTTGTTTTTCTATATAAGCTACCAAAAATGCCCGTTCCGCCATCAATACGATCAATTATGTCATAAATTTCACCTGGTGAAATGGTTGCCCCTCCAAATTGAGTAGCTCTTGTTCTATTAAAATCGTAGATATTTTCATCAATTGTGGCGGCTATGATTTCATGTTCACCGTAAAAAGCAACGGCCAACCATGGTAAAGCAATACTCACATTTCCATCAGTATTAACTTCGAAATTTGCCTCTGTTAATATATTGGAATTATTTTTTTGCAATTCAGATCTTGTAGGTTCTCCATCTTCAGTAACACTCGCATAAAATGGAGTTAAGGTTCCTGTTGTATCTAAAGCTACAACGGTTAAAATATAATAAGACTGTCTATTGGGATAATAACTAGGAGTATAAGTAATCGTTAATTGATTATCGGCTTGATACATAATAGTGTCTAAATTGGCACTCACGGCATCAAACTGACCAGGAACAAATGTTTTTGCGGAAATTTTGTGGTTATCATCATCTGTTACATAAATCAGAAGTTCATAGTCCGTTGCTGGTTTTACTAGAGCAAATCTAGTTGGAATGTAAACGCCTGGGTTTAGAACTTCTTTTTCATAGATAAGAGAATCGACTCTTTTTTGAGTTTCATCTAATTCATAAATTTTAATTAATGCAGAATTTATACCTGCATTATCTAGACTATACACTTCGTCTAAAGGCAATGTTTTTGTAAGAATTAATTCTGGGAATTCTTCATCACCTGCTAGATAGGTTTCAACAACATATTGTTTTTCATATTTATCTTCTTTAAAGCTATCGCAAGACAGATATACTAAACTAAGTAGAGAGTATAAAAGGATATTTCTTTTCATAATTATTAAAATTGAACACTATAGGATACAGTTGGAATAATTGGTAAAAGTTGAATTTCATTTCTACCAACTGGGTTTAAGTCAAAATCATATTGGTAAAACCAAATGTTTTTTCTATTAAATACATTCACAATTTGTAATTGCAATTCAGATTTTCCTCCGAAAAATGTTCCTGTGTGTGTGGCTCCAATATCAATTCTAAAATAATCTGGTAAACGATTTGAATTTACAGTTCCGATATCAAAATAGGCGTTATTATTTTGCCCAAATGGGTCGTTAAACGTTTGAGTTCTTCCAATCGGTAGGGTATAGGCTTGCCCCGTTGCAAAACTTATCACACTAGTTAACTTCCATTTTTTATTTAACATATAACTTGCAACTGCATTTATATCATGCGTTCTATCATAACGTGGAGCGTAATAATTAAAATTATTCACATTCGGAAATCTTCTTCTGGTAATTCCCCAAGTGTAGCCAATAAATCCTGTCAACTTTCCATCAGTTTTTTCTAGCAAAGCCTCGATTCCGTATGCATAACCTCGGCCGAATCTGAATAAGTCTTTGTATTCTAAACCAGATGGATTTGGAATTGTTGGGTCAAGTTCAAAAAGACCTTCCATTGTTCTAAAGAAACCTTCTAAATCAAAATTAATTCCATCAATTACACGAGTTTTAGCACCAAGTCCATATTGGATTCCATAGGATGGTTCAACTCCATCACTTGCAATTAACCAAGTGTCAAAACCAGAAAACGCTTCATTGGTAATTAATGCAAGAAATTGACTGTATCCACCCACAGAAGCTTGTAATCGAAGGCGATCAAATGACTTTTCAACAGATAATCTTGGGTCAAGTCGTAAGAAATCACCCGTTGAGTGATAATTTAAGCGCAAACCACTTTCTATTTTCCATGAATTATCTGGTCTCCAAGTGTGTTGACCGTATAATGCAGAATATTCTGTTTGTAAGCGAGATGAAAATGTTTCTCTACCATCAAATGAATTGGTCACATTTAGTACCATATTTCCAGCCCAAATTCCAAACTTAAACGCATTTTCTTGTGAAGCCAGATAATCTAAATCGTACTTAAGTGAGAAGTCAAAAATATTGTTTTCGCGAGTAAATGTTGTTCCTGAAATACCAAATTCTGGCAAATTGAAATATCTTGAACCTGTAAATGTAAAGTTTCCAAATACTTTTGGACTTATTA
>CAZNTR010000271.1:0-4106 GCA_964575925.1 uncultured Chitinophagales bacterium | reverse complement strand
TCGAATGATTTTTGCAGTGTTACCTTTAGCAAAGTGAGGCACTTTGCCAAAGGTTTTCTTTTCCCCAAGGACTAACAGTCCTTGGGGAATTTTCCACTAAATTAAATTGGAAGTTTTAGGACTGTTAGTCCTAGATCAATCTATACAATATAAAAGGCTCACTTTATTACTAAAATGAGCCTTTTATACACATAACGTGCCTATCTACTTAATCAGCATCATTTTACCAACACCAGAAAAAGCTACTCCATTACTTCCAAATGCTGTCAATTTATACAAATACAAACCAGAAGCATTATTCGCAAGCAATAAAGAAAATTCATTTTTCCCAGCAGAAAAATCCTTCTGCTCATTCAAAACTTCAAGACCGCTTGCATTATAAACAGAAAGCATTACAGAAGAACTAACAGGTAATTGAAAAGAAACTACAGTTGAAGGATTAAATGGATTGGGGAAATTACCCAGCAAAGCAAATCCGTTTGGGGCAAATTCCTCTTCTACAGAAGTAGCCACTTTAGTTGCTCCTTGATTAATCCAGTCTTTAATTAGATTGATCTCAGTTGTGCTTAAATTGCTTCCTTGTGGCATACGTGAGCCCTTTTGTGGACTTGCTAAAAGTTTATCGTACAAAGGAGATTGAGCCGCATCACCAGCAGTTACAATCAATTTATTATATGAACTGCCTTTGCTGTTCATAGTTGCTTCATAATCATTCAGAGAAACACCGTTTGTTCCACCATGACAAGAAACACATTTTGAAGATAAAATGGGTTGTATTTGTGATGTGTAATCAATTTGTGCATGTGAGTTTAAAAAAAGAAAGGCTAAGTAAAGTAATAGTACTATTTTTTTCATACTTCAAAATTAGGTGAATTTTTTTTGGAATAAGCTGTATTTGATTAAAAACCTTCACTTTAAAACAATCTCAAATTAGTACTTAGAAAAACTAAATCGAACTATAGTTTAACTAGCTTATCCATTCAAGTTAGTACTATTCGTTTTGTGATCTATTTTTCTTTTAGCATATTAAAACAAGCAAACGTTAAAAAAATCTTTTTTTGAAAAAGTGTTTTTTACATCAAATCTAAAATCAAACTCAGCCGTGATAGTATAGAAAAACTTGAATTCAATTTAAAATTCATTCTTGAATTATTTTTAAAAACTTTGTTAGAATCACGGAATCGCATAATTTTTGTTAAATTCCTTGAACAGAATAAACCAAAAATTTTGAACATGAACGAATATCTTGAACAACAGCCTACACAAGAACTGGATAATCCCTGTATTTCTATCACAAAAACGAGTAAATCCTTCAAAAAGAAAGTTGTTTTGCAAGAAGTTTCCATTCAACTTCAAAAAGGAATTGCTTATGGACTTTTAGGAAAAAACGGCGCAGGAAAATCTACCTTGATTAATCTAATTGCAGGTTTAACAACGCCAAGCTCAGGTTCTGTCTTAATTAATGAAGAAGAAGCGCATCTTTTATCGGCATCAAACAAACATAAATTGGGCATTATGACCGAACAATTGCCACTTCAAGAAGAACTTACGGGTTGGGAGCAACTTTGGATGGTTGGTTTGTTTTACAATCTTTCGAAACATGATTTAAAGCCAAGAATAGAATCACTTTTTGATTATTTCTTTGATGATCGCGATTCCATGAAAAAACGCATTGGTACGTATTCAACAGGAATGAGAAAAAAAATCGGTTTGATGGCGGCAGTCTTACACAATCCGGATATCCTAATTTTAGACGAACCTTTTTCTGGAATAGATCCAGTTTCAGCAACAAGAATGATTGACTTTTTTACGAATTGGATGAATCCAAACCGTTTATTACTCATTTCTTCTCACAATTTAGATCAGGTCGAAAAAATGGTTTCGCATTTAATCGTAGTTCATCAACATCAAATTATTTATTCCGATACGGTACAGCATTTTACGGGTCAAGGTTTGGAGAAAATGGAAACGAAATTGTATGAAATGCTTCACGGCGCTTCTAAAACACTCGATGATGTAGCATGGCTTTTACCAAATTATGAATCTAAAGCTCAGACAGAAACCGTATGATTTCGTTTGTTTTAAAACTACGCCTCAAGCAAATATTTGTAGATTCATCGAATGGATTAGCATTAGGAATTCGCTATTTAATGCTTGTTTTTTCTTTTGTGTATGGCGTTTTGTATGGGTATTTACTCACTAAGCTTGATGAAAAAACTCCATTAACTGACGAGAAAATTTTAAAAATTGAAGTGTTCTTCATGTTAGCTTTTGTAGCGAGTTATATCATCAAAAACTACTTTCCTCAATACAAAGGAAGCACGCGATTTATCAGTATTGTCTATCCTGTGAATGCCATAAAACGGGCATTTGTGCATCTTCTAAACGATATCATTTCGTCTTTGCTAATTGGTTTCACCATTTTCTTTGCAGTGTTTTATTCATTTGCAAAACCTTTGAGTTTTCTCGCAGTTCCTGCAATGATGATTGCAGCTTTTACCTGGATAATAACAGAGCGAAATATCAGAAGATTGCTTGATTTTAACGTGAGCAAACAATTGGTCCATCTTGGGTTATTAGTTCTAACGATAGCTGCTCTAGTATATCTTGCTTTTCTTCAATTTAAAGGACAATTGTTTTTTATATCTGCGGAAGCACAATTTATTTTTAGTCTTCTTTTTTGCCTGAGTTTTTTTCACACCGTTTGGATTGATACGAGTATTATTGACCCGAGAGAACATTTTCAGGCTCAAGAGTTTAGCAAAGAATATGGCTCACTTGTTCCTTATTTTTTATTAGTAACGTGGAAACAAAATAAAACAAGAGTTGCTTTAATGGTCGCTTTTGGAACTAAATTGTTTTTGTTAACAATTGGTTTGTTTCTAGGAAAAGGCAAAGAAATCATGGTGATATATCAGTACATGATATTTAGTCCAATTTTGATTACCTCACAAATATTTGCAAACACCTTCGGATTTTTCAGACAATTTTGGCTGGCTGATTGTCTTTTTTCTAAGGATAGAACTCAAATGCAAAAGGTGTTAATACTAGTTATTGGTGGAATAATCGGTGTTGATTTTATACTGAGTGGAATTCTTATGTTGTTGGGTTATTCCTTAAGCTGGAATTTACTTTTATACTATTTGATTAGTATTCCCACAACGATACAACTAGCTCTGTACTCATCTCACAAATATCCATTTTACGTAGAAAAAGCCATCTCAACCGCAAATTCCAACAATACTTCGCCATTAATTGGATTGTTAATAATGGGAATTATTCTAGTTTTAGGAATTCTAACGAGTTATAATTTATTGATTTGGTTTGTGCCCGTAATTCTGTATTTGAATTACAGATACAGTACAACTTGGGATTCAAAGCGTGATAAATTATGGCCGACAATGTATGATAAGTTGTTTAAGGGGTAAATCGAAATCGAAACCAATGTCAAAGTTCCAAACTTTGACATTGGTAACTTTGGCAAAGTGAAACACTTTGCCAAAGTTTTAATAATCAATGAAAACGTACTTTAATCTGCTCCAATAAATAATCCTGATGCTGCGGCGCAGCAATTTTGACCAAGGCTAAAGCTCTTTCTTTCAAAGATTTACCATATAAATCAGCAACGCCATTCTCGGTTACAATATAATGAACGTGTGCCCTTGTGGTTACAACTCCGGCACCTTCTTTCAAAAATGGAACAATGCGCGAAATTCCTTTAGCAGTCATAGAAGGCAGTGCCAAAATAGGTTTCCCACCATCAGAAAGAGAAGCTCCACGAATAAAATCCATTTGCCCACCAACACCAGAATAATGAAAAGTTCCGATAGAATCTGCACAAACTTGTCCTGTTAAATCAACTTCAATAGCACTATTTATGGCTGTTACTTTAGGATTCCTGCGAATTACAGCAGTGTCGTTAATGTAGCCGATATCGAGCATTGCTATAAGTGGATTATCATGCATGAAATCGTACAATTTCTTGGTTCCCATTACAAAACCAGAAACGATTTTACCTGGATGAATACGTTTTTTGGAACCATTCAATATTCCTTTTTCAACTAATGGAATTATACCATCGGAGAACATCTCGGTATGAATCCCCA
>CAZNTR010000270.1:0-4115 GCA_964575925.1 uncultured Chitinophagales bacterium | reverse complement strand
AAACTGAACTTTTCAGAAACTTCTACACTCAAACGAACCTTTACTGATCACGAATTCGAAATCGCATCTTTTGAAGATGTTGCCGATGTTTATGTGATTAATACCTGTTCCGTTACACAAGATGCAAATAAAGATTGTCGAAAAGTTGTTCGTCGTGCTCAAAAAAATAATCCAAATGCATTTATTGCCGTTGTTGGCTGCTATGCGCAACTCGAACCTGAAGAAATTGCAGCTATTGAAGGCGTTGATTTAGTTTTAGGCGCAAAAGTGAAATTTGACATTTTTGAACTCGTTCCATCTTTCGAAAAAGTTGATCGAACCATTATTCACCGAAGCGATGTGAATGAAGCCGTTGATTTTCACCATGCTTTTTCAACAAACGACCGGACTCGTGCTTTTTTAAAAGTTCAAGATGGTTGTGATTATAAATGTGCGTTTTGTACAATTCCTTTAGCTCGTGGAAAAAGCAGAAGCCCTTTATTACAAGAAGTGGTCGAAAATGCTAATCGTGTTGTGGATCGTGGTTATCAAGAAGTGGTAATTACAGGCGTTAATGCGGGCGATTTTGGCAAAGGTAATAAGGAAAATTTCTTCGATTTGATGTCAGCCTTAGATAAAATTGATGGATTAAATCGTATTCGGGTCTCTTCGGTCGAACCGAATTTATTAACAGAAGAAATTATCCATTTAGCTGCTGAATCTAAACGCATTCAGCCTCATTTTCATATTCCTTTGCAATCGGGAAGTGATGAAATGCTCAAAATTATGCGCCGTCGCTATCGCACAGATTTATATCAAAGTCGTGTCGAATTGATTAAATCGCTAATGCCGCATGCATGTATTGGCGTTGATGTTATTACTGGTCATCCAGGCGAAACTCCAGAATTATTTCAAGAAACGTTCAATTTTATTAGCTCACTTCCAGTTAGCTATCTTCACGTTTTTACGTATTCTGAGCGACCAAATACCTTCGCTTTAGAACTAAGCCCTGTTGTTGATAAAGCTGAACGGAAAGCACGAACTCACCGATTAAGAAGACTTTCAGCTAAAAAACGATACGAATTTGATTCAAATTTTGTCGGCTCTATTCGTAATGTTTTATTTGAGGAAGAAGAAAAAGATGGATACTTATTTGGCTGGACTGATAATTATGTTCGTGTAACGCATCCTTTTGTTGAAAACTTAGTCAATCGTATTGTTCCGGTAAAACTTGAGAAACTTAATCAAGATAAAATGGACGGAATTATTGCTATTAACGATTTAGTAAGTGCTTGATGTCTGATCTTTTAACTGATTTATTTGCCAAAATTGAGAAATACATAATTAATCAAGCTCAAACCTATAAAGGCTTGCCTAATGAAGTACTGTCTCCTATTTCTGATATCGAAAATCAACATATTGCTAAACGCTTGCTCATTTTACAGAATGAACAAAAAATTGAGTTTTCTCTTGATGAGATTTTGCAAAAAATCACTCATATTGATGTTTCTGATTACGAAGAATTAATCGAAAGTAATGAACCTCAGTTAATTGAAGAATCAAGCGAACAAGAAATTGCTAACGATTCAGAATTTACCGTTTCCTCTGAATTATCTGATTTGCCAAATGTCGAAATTAAACCTAAATCAAGCAATCTAAAAGTTGAAACAGATTCTGATTCAGAACTTGAAAATGAACTAATTCTTGAAACTGAAGATATTGTTCAAATTGAAGAAGCCATTGAGTCTTTAAAAAGTGAAACTGCAACTGATGCATCCGAAGATGAATTCATAACAATTCCCGATTATACTATTTCGATTGAAGAAAAAGCAGCTATTACTTCTGAAACAAGTGTAGAAGATTCTCCAATTGAAGAAGAATCTTTTACTGATTCAGAAAATGAAGATATTGACTTAAGTTCTATTGAATCGGAATTTAGTCTCGAAGATAATTCTGATTCAAGCCAAGAAAATGAATCTATAATCTCTGAAGAAATTAAAAGTGAAGTAGTTAAAGAAGAACCTGTTGAAGAAAGCTTGCAGTTTGATTTATTCGGTCCAATTCCTAGCAAACCAAGTTCCAAAACAACGTACCAAACATCGGAACCACTCAGAACTCCAAGTTTATTTGACATTAAACCATCTCAAAAAAAGCCAAGCTCGCAACATAATCTAACAGATAGTTCAAAATTAGAAGAAGCAATTAAGTCAGGAACAAAAAAAGACGTACCCGAAAATGCAGATTTTGAAAAAAAGACTGAGTTCGAGACGGAATCAGAGCCTAAGAACCATGTAGAAAATTCAATAGAAAGACCGATTCAGGCAATTATTGAACCATTTACTTCTAATTCAGAGTCTGATTCTGAAAAAAATGTTAAAGAGATACCTGAATCTATTCAAATCGAAGAAATTCAAGCTACAAAAAAAGAACTTAGTAAAGATTCGCACAAAACTGAATTAACTGCAAGTTCTCCCAAATCCTCAGAAGAAATATACTTTGAATCAAAACAAACCAATTCCATTTCTGATTTACTTAATGAACCGAATTTACAAAAAAACTACACCGAAACATCCTCATTTATCGCCACTTATATCCCAATTAGCATGATTGACCCAACCCAACTTCAAAAAGAATTAAATGAATGTGTATCTCTTGAAGATTTAAAACTTCTGTGTGAAAAACATAAAGATGTACTTCGAACAGATTTAGAAGACACCAATTTAGTTTTTGGCGTTGGGAACCCAAATGCAAAATTAGTTATTGTTGGTGAAGCTCCTGGTGAAAATGAAGATAAACAAGGTGAGCCTTTTGTGGGTAAAGCAGGTCAGCTTTTAGATAAAATATTAGAAGCGATAGAGTTTAGCCGAAAAGATATTTACATAGCAAATATTCTAAAACACAGACCACCAAAAAATAGAGATCCACTTCCAGAAGAGCGCGAACGTTCACTCCCATTTCTATTACGCCAAATTGAAATTATTAAGCCAAAACTTGTTTTATGCTTAGGAAGAATTTCGGCAAGAACGCTTTTAGGATTACCTGATTCTGTTTCTTTAGCTCAAATTCGTGGTAAATTTCATCCATTTTTAAATAATACCATTGAATTGACTGCAACGTATCATCCTGCTTCATTGCTAAGAAATCCAAACTGGAAAAAACCAACCTGGGAAGATGTTCAAATGATTCGAAAACGTTATGACGAATTAAGTTAAAAAAAAAGAGATGCCGAATTTAATCAACATCTCTTTATAAAATTTATACACTCGGAATATGCGCCAATTCCATAAACGCATTATAACGTTTGTAAATCTCATCATCAGTAAGATTCTTTAAGCGCTCTAGTCCGAATTTCTCAACACAAAAACTTGCCATTACTGAGCCAAATACAACAGCTCTTCTTAAATTCGCATCTGAAATATCTTGGGATCGATCTAACCAGCCAACAAATCCACCTAAGAAGGTATCTCCTGCTCCAGTTGGATCAAAAATATCTTCGATTGGGAAAGCAGGAACTGAAAACATTTTATCATTCGTAAATAATAAAGCTCCATGTTCACCTTTTTTGATAATCAAAATTTTTGGACCCATTTTGCGAATCGTTTCAGCTGCTTTTATCAAATTATGATTTTCTGAAAGTTCACGCGCTTCTGAATCGTTTATAATTAACACATCAACCAATTTTATGGTTTCTAAAAGTGATTCTTTAGCACCAGAAATCCAAAAATTCATGGTATCACAAATGGTTAAACGAGGACGTTTCACCTGTTCTAAAACCTGCCGTTGTAAACCAGGCTCAATATTTCCCAAACAAAGAAAATCACTTTCCTGATACGATGCTGGAATAATGGGATTAAAATTAGCAAAAACATTAAGTTGAGTATCTAAAGTATCACGAGTATTTAAATCGAAATGATAACGACCTGCCCAAAAAAAAGTCTTACCAGAATGATCCATTTGAAGACCTTCAAGATCTATATTTTTTGATTTAAATAACTCAATATCATCTTGATTAAAATCATTTCCTACAACGCCAACAAGACGAATTGGACTGGTAAAATAGGATGCAGACAAGGATATGTATGATGCAGAACCACCCAAAATTCGTGGCGCTGTTCCAAAAGGTGTTTCGAGGCTAT
>CAZNTR010000269.1:0-4132 GCA_964575925.1 uncultured Chitinophagales bacterium | reverse complement strand
TGACCCGCTTGGTTTACCCTGAGCGAAGTCGAAGGGCACGGTGGTGTGAGAGGCGCACTTCTTTACAATTTGTAGCAGAGCCGCTTACTCGATTGTGTCAAGTTGGTAATTTAATTCTTTGTCCGATTTTTCTATCTTCAGGTTTTCTCCTGCAATCCCAAACCATAATTATCAAAATCAATTGATCAAATATTTCATATAGTATTTGATAATCTCCTGTGATTAATGCTCTCACAGAGTCTAAATCCGTTTTTGTCCCAATCAACGGATTTCTGGATAATAATTTGATGCTATTATTAATTTTTGAATTTAATCTAATACTATATATGGATGTCCCATTTCTCCTTATGTAAAAATCAAGTATATCAAATAAATCAAGTCGTGCCTCAGATGACCATTCTATTCTGATTTTAGCCATTTATTTATTTCATATTGTAAGTCATCATGAGAAATAGATTGTCCATTTTTTAATTCTTGTCTGGCAATATCAATGCGTTTTTTTTGAAAATCACTCAATTTATATTCTCCATCGGAAACTTTTGACTCAACAATTGTTTTTAGAGCATTTAAAAAAGACTCATCATCTATGTGTGATAAATGTTCAGTAATTACATGTCTTATCTCTAAAGTACTCATAGTTGTAATTTTTTATGTTTCTAAAAATTACTCAATTTTTAAATGTGCAACAATTTTAATAATCACTAATTTGAAAATCCAATTAATTTATAGTATAACTGATAGAAAATGTGTTTTTTTTAATTTGCCATTTACAAAACGACAAAATGGGCTCATACGAGAGTAATAAATTCTCCGAAATCGTCAAATTCATCAACTTCACCGGAATGGGGGGCAATTTGACCGGAATATGCAATCATAGTAATAATTCGTTTCTGAACAAATCATTCTTCTCTCAAATACACGTCTATCATATTCATTTTTTGTGTTACCAAAATAGTAATAAGCCCATCGCAGCCGAAAAGGAAGATTATTCGCTCTTAAAAATTCTTCAAAGTCATAATAGGAAGTGCATTTAGCACTGTTAATGAATTTGAATACCAATCCACTTCTTTTTAATTTTTATTTTTCATAGCCTGAATTGTATAAAATATTGCAAATTAAGATATCCGTTTATTTTCATTCTTAAGTAGCATAGCAAGTTATTTAGCATAATTTTTCTGAAAGTCATTTTTTACTATTCGCTTTCTTTCCTGTGAATAATTTTCAATGAATTGCTGAATAAATTGCTCTTCATAGTCATATTCACCTGATTGTAACAATCTATTAGCGTTTCTTAAAACTTTAGAGATCCCTAAAATAGCTAATACATCAACAGGTATAATATTGAAATAACTTCCTTTACCTCCAAGGTTACCACGAAGTAATTCATAACGTATTAAATCGAGCATTAAATCATAGGGTGTATAAGATATTGTGCGGATTCTTTGTCTATTTCCTTCATTGACTAGATAATTGAATTCACCCAAAAGTAGTTCTCTATCTAAAAGCAAGTATATACCATCTACATAGTTTATTTCTGAACCAGTTTTTTTACGCAACAAGTTTAATGTAATACTAGCTGGTTTGTTGGCAATATTTTTACAAACACGTAATTCGGAAAGAAATGGATTTGACGAAAGAATAGGGTGTTTTTTTGCAGATAGTACTATTGTTGCAATTGAATGCTGTTTGACCGTGTTAATTGTTTCAATATCTATAAATAGTCGCTTTCTATCAACTACCGGATCATTAATAAAGCCAGGAATACAGGAAACCTCATAGGCCAACAATGCTTTTTTAACTTCTTTTTCGACTGTAGATTTCTCTCTAGCATTTTTTACTCCCAATAGATTGAATATTTTTTCCAATATCGAATTATATTGCTTAGGTGGATGATAATTCTTGTACAATTTATTTGATAGCACCACTGAATACTCAGTTGCAATTCCTTTAATGCCCTTATTCAGTTTTTCTATTCCTTTAATACAGAAGAAGGGAGAATGTATTTGCAAAAATTCATTTCTGAGTGCTTGAATAGCTAATGATTGCTGAAAATTTAAACCGGCACCATTTGAATCTGAACTAAAAGCTTTAGCTAACTGTCCTAATTTAATCCCGATTTCGTTTAAAGTTTTAATCCAAAAAAGAAAAACAATATCTATAATTTCAGGTGCAAGGGTTTTATTGATATAATTCCCCCGCGTTATTTCTAAAAGAGTTGAATCATCAAATTCGTTGTATATAATATTTTTTGCTTCTTGAATTATTTCATTGTTCTCGATGTTTTTGCTATAAAGTGAATTTAATCCTTTTTTTTCGTTATAAGCTTGTTTTTTAATGATGATATAATCTGTAACAATCTGATTAAATGACTTGAAATTACCAAATTGTCCTTTTGAACAGGAGTATTTAGAAAAAATAATTCTAATTTGAGGATGATTTATGAAATATAAAATAGTTTTACTATCAGCGCCCATACTTATCATTGCTTGAATTGTTGGAAAAGATTCAGGAATAATATTGAAGGTATTCAATAAGTTAAATTCAACATTGTCCAAACAGGCATTTTGAAATTCAGCATTGATTCGAATTTTCAATTCTCCATCAAAAGAACGAGAACTGGATAAGTTAGTAGATAATTTTAGGTGCTTAAATCCGATTTTATAATTATTTGATAATTGAATGTCTGTTCCCTCAATCTGGGTCAATATAACAGAATAGTTTGAAAATGACATGATTCCTTTCTTACCATATTGACCATATAAATAGGTGTCTTTTTGATACATATCTGAGATGAATAGGTTCTCATAAACCCTTGGTTCAGATTTGAAAAAAAGTGGATTTTCTGAGTTAATTGATTCTTTAATTTGCTTTAATACATGGGCATCATTGGGTTTAATTATTTCTTTAACAACACTTTTATGAGATAAAACTGTAAAGTAAATTTCATTTAATTTATTCTGTAAATAAGCCTTTTTTTGGTAACGAAATTTCAATGAAAATAACAGGAATTCGTAGTTGATATTTGTGCGTTCTATAAGTTTTTCGTCATAGTTAGGATTTACTTTTCTGACGCTTTCAATTCTTTCTTTTTGTTTTTGAATAACAGATTCTTTCTTATTTAATGAAGCTAGTGCTAACTTTTCTACATAAGTTATTTCCTCTTCATAAGTCGCTGATAATAATTTTTCATCAAATTGAAATTTAAACTTTAGCAGTTTTAGAAAATAGAATTTATCTGCATTCGCATCATATTTTAGATTATTCATTTCAGCAAAATGAAGTTTTAAACTTATTTTCTGTTCATATTCTAAGGCTTCATATTGATCGATTGAAATAAAATTAAAGAAATTGGTTTCTGCTTGACTATCAGCTATTTTGGAGATAGTATAATGATTGAATAGTGTTTTCAGCTTAGCGTAATTAAAACTATAACCCATTTGCATAATAAAAGCTGAAGCAGCATATACAATATCTCCTTCTGTTTCAGGTAAAAATCCTACAATTTCAACCATGGACATCGAAGAATGTAATTGAGTAGGAATACGTACTGAGTAACCTTTAAGCAATTCTGAGTCAAATCTGGAAGTATCTAAGAACTTTCTACCATTTTCATCTGTATATATAAAATCATTAAGACTTAATCCTTTGTATTTAAAAGGAAGAATAATTTGAGCAGGTTTAAATACACCATCTTCAAATCTAGCACCTTGTAATGGTTTAGAACCATCATAATTACCTGTCCAAACAATATCTGTATCTTCATAAGATAAACCTACATCTGATACTAATACTGAAGATTGACCAGCAGTTTTCTGTTTAATAATTCTATTAGTAATTAATGATTGTAGTACATATTGAATACGATTAGAAGCACTATTAAATAATAATGGTATAGTAAAATCAATACCTGTAATAGATAACATTGCTTTCTCTTGTTTAGTCAAACCCATTTGAGAAGCTTGTTTTTGTATTACTCTATGTAAATTACTAGGACTAATTTTATAATCTACTACACCATTTACTTCAGTTACTTCTGCATCTAATTCATTTAATAACTCATATTTAGCATTTTCATATAATTGACCATATAATTTATCATGTTTATTTTTTAAATCAGAACCTTTAATACCAT
>CAZNTR010000268.1:0-4141 GCA_964575925.1 uncultured Chitinophagales bacterium | reverse complement strand
GTTTAATCTATCTCATGAATCCGTTAATTTGTTCTTCAAGTCCGAAAGTTGAGATAGCAATTTCGCATAGACACACTTTTTGAATATCTACACTTTTATTTATGAATATTCCACACAAAAAAAGCCCCTCAGAAATCTGAGGAGCTTTTCAATCAAGAATTATATCAAATAATTATTTAATAAGTGTCATGGTTTTCACTAATTGTTTACCGTCAGTTGTTATTCTGTACGTATAAAAACCAGATGATAAATTGGATGCATCAAAAGATACTGTGTAAAAGCCTGCTGCTTTCATTTCATTTACCAAAGTAGAAACGTTCTGTCCTAACATAGTAAACACTTCTAAACGAACATCGGAAGCTTTATCAATACCAAAACGAATTGACGTTGTTGGATTGAAAGGGTTAGGATAGTTTTGTTCTAGACTAATTCCACTTGGAACACTAGCATTTTCTTCGCCAATTGCCGTGTTCATATCAAAATCCGGCAAAGTAATAGCATTTTGTTGTAGGGTTACGTTTTCAGTTAAAGCTAAGGCTCTTCCTTCTAAAGAGGCTCCAGTTCCAAATGTAACTTGTGTTCCGGCCATTATAGTACCTTTCATAACAATTGTAGTTCCAAATGTTGCTGCAGATCCCATTTGCCAGAATACATTTCCTGCTTTTGCACCATTTGCTAAGAATACTTGTCTTCCTGAGGTCATGTTAAAACTTGAAGCTATTTGGAAAATCCAAACGGCATCTTCGTTACCATTTGCATCAAGAGTTAAATCACCTGCAGAAATTTCAAGTGTGCCAGTTGATTTATACAATCCAGGATAGATAGTTTGTCCTCCTAAATTACCAGCAATTCCAATAGGAGAAACGGTTCTTCCAGCTGCATCATTATAGGCTATTGTTAAATCACCTTTTGCAACGGTTAACATTACAGGAGATTCAATTGAGCCAGCAGGTCCATTAGCATCAACAGTATAGATGAAACCTGTAACTTCGACTTGGCTTAAGTCGATAAAGCTACCCGATATTGGTGTTAATCCTACATCGCCTTTAATGGCAGATGAGGGAACATTTGTTACTGCAGCATAAGCTAAAATGGCAAAACCTTCTACAGATAACATATTGACAGGAAGAGGGCCAACGGGAACAGATGCCCATGTTTCAAAACATGACGTATCTGAAAAAGCACTTGAATCTATAGCTGTTTTAGCGGAAACTCTCCAATAATAGTTTTTATTGAATGCTAAATTTTCGAGATACTGAGTTGTATCGGTTAAATTAGATTTATCAAAAACGGTTCTGCTAAAACTTACAGTATCAGAAACTTGTAAATGATAGGTTTCTGCCAATGCTGCTGTTTTCCACATAAGTTTTAATGAATGTGGTTGATTAACAGCACCACTATCTGGTAATGATAAAACGGGAATAGTTGGTTGTGCTAGTAAAGATGTTGAAAATAGTAAGCCAACAGCAAGGGCTAAACTCAGAATACGTGATTTACGAATTATAAGTGATTGATTTTGTTTATTTAAATTTTTCATTTGTAGTAATTGTTTTATACAGTATAAATGTAAAGATTGAAAAACAGGGTGGGGAAAAGTGTTATTCAACACTCTGTTATAGATTAGGTTTTGTAACGGTGTTACCTTCGAGTGTTACTGCTGCAATTCTTGCAAGCAATCTACCTTCGATTCGTGCTCCAGTATTTAATGAGATTGATTGGTCGGCCAAAATCGTTCCCTTCATTACTGAAGTTGTTCCAAATGAGGCGGAGGTACCTACTTGCCAAAATATATTTGAGGCTTTTGCGCCACCAGCAAGTATTACTTTTCGGTCGGAACTTGTTGAAAAAGTGGAAGCTATTTGAATGATAAAAATAGCATTTACGTTTCCTTTTGCATCAAATGTTACATCACCTGATGATATTTCTAATGAACCGCTTGACTTGTACAAACCTGGTGTTAGGGTTAATCCCCCGATATTACCCGATAATAGTACAATATTGGTGGAAGTTCTTCCTGCTGCATCGTTGTACGCTATCGTTAAATCACCTTGTGCCGTTGTTAACGAACTTGGTGTTGGAGCTGCATAGTCTGAAGCATAGACGTTTCCAGTTATTTGTGCAGAAGTGCCTTTGGAAGTTCCACTTGTATGAGTGAGTGAAAAACCCGTTATAAATGATCCCGCCGCTGGACTCAATCCTATGTTTCCTGTTATTATAGAGGTAGGATTATTAGAAATACCTGAACCTGCAAGTATAACAAAATCAGCAGTTGAACCAAGATTAATTGTTGTTTGGTTTACTGTTTGAATTGGAATGATAATTTCATCATTTGAATTGGTACTTGAGTCGTTGCAGGCACTAAATGACATGATAACGAGTAAGCTTGTTAACGTGATTGATTTAAATTTTGATCTTTTATATTGCATAGTAATATTTCTTTTCCCATTTTGATGGGAGACATGTGAATTAATTATCACAGTATCAATATCACCATACTAAACCCCTAAACTGTTACATTGAAGAATATTTTAATTACATATATCACACATTTTGCAAATTGCAAGATTGTTATTAGCTCACTTCTTCATAACCACTCTTAATAATCGTAACTAGCATTTTAAATCGATCAATTGCTGTTATTGTATTCCTAGAATGTGCTGGAACAATAATAGAGTTTCCCGTTTCAATTTGATAATTTACATAATCAATGTTGATTTCCGCAGCACCTTCAATAATCTGAATGAAACTATCATAAGGGGATAGTTTAGCTGAAAAAGTTTCTCCAATATCAAAGGAATAAACGCTTATTGAGCCAGTATTTCTTTTTATAATAGTTTTAATTACAATTGACATTGAAACATAATCAATACAATTAACTATGTTAAATAAAGTAGCTTTTTTGAAATTCATGGGTGGTCATCTTGTTTTTTTTGTCTGAGTTTTAAGATAAAGACAATATAATTCTTAACTTATATTGGTCTTTTATTCACTTTTTGATGGAATATCTATGAATACGAAAATGTGCCTTATTTGAGCATTAACTGTTACATATAAGTGTTTTTTTATTACATAATTCACACATTTTCTAAATTCTTTTTTCTCTTATTCTTAAGATTTTTAAAATAGCTGGGGGTGAGTCCTGTAATTTTTTTAAACTGATTTGATAAATGTTGAACACTGCTGTAATTCAATTTATACGAGATTTCTGTTAGGTTTAGCTCGTCGTATAATAATAGTTCTTTAACTCGTTCGATTTTATGAATAATAATATATTGCTGAATAGTTATGCCTTTGACTTCAGAAAACGTATTTGCTAAATAAGTATAGTCGTAATCTAGCTTTTCACTGATATAATCGGAATAATTAACAGTAGGGAATTCATCAGAATAATGAATCATTTCAATTATGACGTTTTTTATTCTTTCAATAAGAATGCTTTTTTTATCGTCAAGTAATTCTAAACCCGATTTTAGGAGATTTACTTTAAGCGCTTCTCTTTGTTCGTTTGTTATGTCTTCGAGTATCTCAACCATTCCAAGATCAACAATAACATACTTTAAGCCCAATTTTTTAAGCTCTTCTTTTACTATCATTTTGCAACGCAAACTGACCATATATTTAATGTACAAGGTCATATCAACTAACGGCAAATTATATTATTACGCATTTATAATCTAATATACATGATTACAAAGCCTCTTTATGATTTATATTTTTGATGAATTTGCGTATTGTTTTTATGTACTTTTAAGCGTTCTTCGAAAAGTAGTTTTTAGCAAACTATTCGTCGAATTTGGAGGATTTGGAAGGGTGTAAACTGATAGAATCGACTTTTGGGTGTAGACTCACTTAAACAATTTTACAGGAGCGGCTTTATTTATGAAATAGAAAAATAAGCTCGAAAAAAAGTCATTTTTTTACAGTAAACACCTATTAAAAATGTGCGGAATCGCCGATTAAATTACAAAACCCCTTTTTCTGAGTAGGATCAAGTTTAATTCACCTAAAAAACTAATGTACAGTTCAGATTTTAATGATTTTCCTGTTAAATACCCAAAAAAAAGCTTATAAAACTAAGTCTTATAAGCTTTGTACCGCTGACCGGAGTCGAACCGGTACACCTTTCGATACGCGATTTTGA
>CAZNTR010000267.1:0-4151 GCA_964575925.1 uncultured Chitinophagales bacterium | reverse complement strand
TTAAGGTTCCAGCTTTAATTATAAATATTCTACTTGCATCAGCGGCATTCGTTACACCACCTGCTTGGTCATCAATATATTCTTGTACTGTTTTCTTTTCTGAATAGGCATATTGCCCTGGTATCATTACTTGGCCAAATACAGTTACTACATTTAAATTTTGTGGTATAATTAAGTTATCACCATCATAAAGTCTAATACTATTCAGCGATGCTGGATCATTTAGGTCTAAATTAATCCGATTTCTACCAAGTTTGGACTCTAATTCAAGATATTCCAATCCTTGTATATACTGATCAGAAGTTCTTTGTAACAATAAATCAAAATTTGATTGAGCAGAAATTGTAGAACTCGTATTTTGTCTACTTCTAATGATATAAGCCCCATTTTTTAAGGCTCTATCTGTAATTCCACCAGCTTTTTCTAACAATTCTTGAACTGTTGTTTCCTGATCAATCACAGTAAAATTACCAGGCGTTTTTACTTCTCCATAAACCCATGCAGAACTAAAATTATATTCTTTATTTTTTTCTTGCACAATCACTCGATCATTCGGATTTAACAGAGTCGATTTCCATTGAGCATTATCTATTTTTTCAGTTTTACCCGGTGAAACAAGCATTACAAAATTTGTATCTGAATTGGTAGTGAATCCACTTCCTAATTTAATAATATCTGCTACCGTCTCGCCTTTTTTATAATGGAACTCTCCCTCAGCATTTACTTCTCCAGAAATAGAAACACGTGCTTGTTTTTTACTTTGCGTTGTAAAAAATACCTGATCTCCATTCTGAATTACTGGGTTGGCATTTTTACTACCGGCTCTTAAGAAATAAACAAAATCAATGGTATCTACTCGTCCCGTTTTTCCTTTTATTTTAATTTCACGATAGGAAATACTATTATCAGTAATTTCTTTAAATGTAAAACTTGGCAATTTATTTGAAACTGTTTGAAGCTTATCATTACTCGATATATTCTCTGCTTTTCCATATAATTTTGCAATTAACGCATCTAAACGGGATAATCCTGGAAGACTATATGAACCTGATTGACTTGCTGCTCCAAATACATCAACAGTAATAATTCGTGCTTTTTGAAGCCCAAAATATGTTAATTCTGTTTTTTTAAGTTTTGAACTAGCAAATTTTTGAAGAATCCGTTTTGCATCGTTTATTGTCTTATCGCTTATTTCAAATGATCCTAAACTAGGAATTACAACATAACCAGAAGGGTTTATTTGTAAAGCAGATATATATAGTGAAAAATTTCCTTCAAACTGTAAACTTACTACATCGCCAGGCTGTAATAAATATTCATCTGGATTTACTACATCTATTTGAACTATCGTATTAAAATCAGTCTCAGATACATTATTTAAAGGTAATGTTGGTGACGATACTGTTTGACCACCGATTGTTTGCAAACCTGAGGACGATTGTTGAGCCAAAACACCTCTAACTGTTATGCTAAAAGTAAATAATAGAATTAAAAAAAAATGAATTGAATAACGTTTCATTAAACTAGCTGGTTTTAAGATGTGCAAATATAGGCTTTTTTCAGGAAATACTCAGAATTGATGTCTCTAGTTAAACTTAAAGGAGAATGTTATTAAGAGCACTCTTCAACTCGTTATAATGAAAATCATACCCCAACTTCTTCAATTTCTCAGGAACAACTCGTTGACTAGCAATCAAAGCGCCTGTTGCTTCGCCAAAAACTAGCTTCAAAGCAAATTCTGGAACCGCAAATAAACTTGGTCGATTTAAAACCGTTCCCAGGACTGAAGAAAACTCACTCATGGTAACTTGTTGTGGTGCAACGCAATTATAAACTCCTGAATAGTTTTCATTTTCGATTGATTCTAGAATCGAAAAAACTACATCTTTCATGTGAATCCATGGGAAGTATTGCTTTCCATTTCCTAATGGCCCACCGACGAACAGTTTAAATGGAGTTAACATTTTCCCTAATGCTCCACCATTTTTCTCTAATACTATGCCGATTCTAGGAATAACGATTCGTTTTACTTCCGCTTTTTGTGCATCTTCTTCCCATTGTTTACACACATCTGATAAAAAATCATCTCCTGGGAATGAATCTTCTCTTAAAAACTCAGAACCTCTATTACCATAATACCCAACAGCTGATGCAGAAATAAAAACTTCTGGCTTTTCATTTGAAATTTGAATTGCCTGAACAACTTTTCTTGTTATATCTACTCGGCTATTTAGGATTTTCCCTTTTACTTCATCGCTCCAACGTTCATCAAATAAATTGTGTCCTGCTAAATTGATTACTGCATAAGAGCCATTTACACTTTCTTCGAGTTGTTCATAAGTCGCAAATCGAACACCATTTTTTTTAGTTTGATGTTTACTTCGAGAGATAATTACAACTTCATATGCTCTTTTAACTAATTCTTCTGCTAAATAGGAACCTACAAATCCAGTTCCACCTGTAATAAGTATTTTTTTCATTTTATATAATTTCAAATTTCTAGTTGTAAACCTATTTAATTTAGTCATTTATCTAGGTTAAATCATTTTTTGATTTAGTATTAACGAATATTCTTTTTTAAGTATAGGGCTTAAGACACAACTTCTTAAAGCTTTGCAGCTCTTTTGAGTTTTGGCTCTACCTTTAATCAATTAACAACTCAACTTTCGGACTTCGTTTCTAAACAAACTTCATTGGGTTTTGCAAAAAAAGGGTCATCCCGTGCCCCGACACGGGATCTCGGTCAACTTACTTTTTACGCCATAAGCAGTTCTTTTGTATAGTTTAGTTCTACGGCTGAGATGCTGGGTCGGAGCCCAGCATGACGAAATAACGTATATTAAATAAAAACAAATTTTTACAAATAGGTTATTGTTTTTATTTATCAATTTGTAAAATTGAACCTTTTTTAAAAAAGGTCTAAGTCCGAAAGTTGAATTAACAAAAGCAACTTTGCTACTTTTGGAATTTTTCAAAACTCGAATATTGAACAGAAATTGGACTATATATTAACCAGAGTTCGGGATAAGAAAGAAATATTAAAACTGGCATAAAAAAATTCGTCATTCTGGGCTTGACCCAGAATCTTCGCCTAGTGAAGCAAGGACTAGATGCTCTACAAAAAGCAAAACGATGTTCCAAACCGAACCCCTGAATCAAGTTCAGGGACTTTGTTTTCTTCCATAATTTCTCTACACGACAACTTGAGAGTGTCTTTGATACCGACTGCACTGCGAAGCCAAATGACATTTTTCTGAGTTTTTTCTTGTTAAATGCTAAAAATATTGCGCTAAATCTTATTCAAAACTCAGGTTATTTGCTTCTGCTGTTTAATTCATTTTAATATAAGAATAGCTATCTCTTTAATAAAAAACCCAATGTCACTTTGTAAACAAACGTAACATTGGGCTGAATAAACACAATCTTCTACTATATTCCGATTTTATCGAATTTCTATTCTTCTTCTTTATTGATATTCAATGATTTAGTTAAACCTTGTACTGATGAAGGATCAATTCCAACTTCTTTCAGCACATTATCAACTAAAGGACCTAAGCCACGATATTTTAATAAACCGCTCACTAACTGATCAGAGAAATTTTCGCCATTTCCACTGTTTCCACCATTGCCAGAACCAGAATTCCCACCTAATAACTCCGACATTCCGCCAATATTGATAACACGCATATCTTTTATGGCTTCAATTGGTTTCATACTAGCTTCAATAATCGCAGCAGCTTGTTTTAAGGTTTCAATTTGAATTCGCATTTTGATGATTTCTGCGCTTAATACATTTTCAGCTGCGTTTAATTTTTCAGCACCTTCTGCTTCAACTTTATATTTCACATCATCTGCACTTGCTTTTATTTTTACAGCTTCTGCTTCAGCAACAGCAATTGTTTTAATTGCTTCAGCTTTATCTTGAGCTGATAATTTTTCTGCATTTGCAGCTACTTTTATTCCAACTGCTTCTTGTTCAGCTTCTTCTGTTGCTTTGATAACCGCTATTTCTTTATTCCTGTTCGCAATCTCAGTTTCACGAGCCGTAATTACTTTTTCTTGTGCTGCCGCGGTTTGAGCCTCTGCTAAACGAGCGTCTTTTTCTGCTTTAGAACGTTCTTGCGATTTATTTGCAACAGCAATATCACGAT
>CAZNTR010000266.1:0-4162 GCA_964575925.1 uncultured Chitinophagales bacterium | reverse complement strand
TTTGAAGCTATCCAACACTTCCTTCTAATTTAATTCCGAGTAATTTCTGCGCTTCAACGGCAAATTCCATGGGTAACTCTGCAAATACATCTTTACAGAAACCATTAATAATCATGGAAATAGCATCTTCTTCGGATAAACCTCTTTGTTTGAGGTAGAAAATTTGATCTTCACCGACTCTTGATGTTGTTGCTTCATGCTCAATACTAGATTTTGAGTTGTTTTGCTCGATATATGGGAAAGTATGAGCGCCACATTCATTTCCAATCAACATAGAGTCACATTGGGAATAATTTCTAGATCCGAAAGCTTTTGCACTTATTTTCACTTGCCCACGATAACTATTATTCGATTTACCAGCAGAAATACCTTTTGAAATAATCGTCGAACTGGTGTTTTTTCCAAGGTGAATCATTTTTGATCCAGTATCTGCTTGTTGCATTTTGTTGGTCAAAGCAACGGAATAAAATTCGCCAATACTGTTATCCCCTTTTAAAATTACTGATGGATATTTCCACGTAATTGCAGAACCAGTTTCGACTTGAGTCCAAGAGATTTTTGAAAAATCACCTTTGCAAATTCCACGTTTTGTTACAAAGTTATAAATTCCGCCTTTTCCTTCTTCATCACCAGCATACCAGTTTTGAACGGTAGAATATTTAATATTAGCGTGATCTAAAGCAACTAATTCAACTACAGCGGCGTGCAATAAATTTGTACTAAACTGAGGTGCCGTACAACCTTCTAAATAACTAACACTTGCATACTCTTCTGCGATAATTAATGTACGTTCAAACTGTCCAGATTCTTCGTTGTTGATTCGGAAATAGGTAGATAACTCCATCGGACATTTAACGCCTTTGGGAACATATACAAACGAGCCATCAGAAAAAACGGCAGAATTTAGCGCCGCATAGAAATTATCGTTTGTAGGGATAACTGAACCTAAATATTTTTGAACTAATTCAGGATATTCGCGAAGGGCTTCACTTATTGAACAAAAAATTACGCCAGCTTCTTTTAATTTCGATCTGAAAGTAGTTGCAACAGAAACAGAATCAAACACGGCATCAACGGCTACATTTGCTAAACGTTTTTGTTCACCAAGTGGAATTCCCAATTTTTCGTATGTCTCTAATAAGATTGGATCTACTTCATCTAAACTCGTTATTTGAGGTTTTACTTTTGGCGCTGAGTAATAGGTAATCTCATCATAATCGATATCGTGAATTTTCAAGTTAGCCCAATGTTTAGGCTCAACCATTTTTAACCAATTACGATAGGCTTTTAATCTAAACTCCAACATAAATTCGGGTTCTTTACGAATCTCCCAAATGGCCTTAACTACCTCTTCATTTAGTCCCTTGGGGAAATAATCGTATTCAATATCTGTAACAAAACCATATTTGTACGGTTGAGATACCATATTATCAATTGTTTGTGTATCGCTCATTCTTTTCTTTAAGGGTAAAATTGCTGTTTCATAACTAAAATACGGAAATTCAACCACTATATGGACTGAATCTTAATAAAAATAACATCCAAATATGTAACTTAAATCCTTCTTAATCCAATAGAATATGGTAATCGAGTGAATAGACTAACTTTATTCGAGTACAAAAGAGTCTTAATTCGAGATGAATTCATTTAAGCCATATTTAAAAATAATAACCTGCAATTACGAAACAATTAAGAAAAAAACTTAACCTTGTGCTTACTCCGAAAAATATTTAAATGCAAAAAAAATGGGGATTATACAAAATCAAAAAGGTTGAATCTGCTTAAATCGACTTTTTGTAATGGGCTCAACCTTGATTTCAATTTAAATAATCTCAGAAAAAATAGTTACAAGATAGTTGCAATCTGAATTTGCAACTATTGAAAACGCCCCCCAATTCTAGCTCATTCAAAAATCAATTGATAAAAAAAACACGTTTTAAAACTAGAAAACAAAAAACCAAGCCTTCCTCTTTTAACATTCAATGTGGTCAAAAATTAAGACTTGGTTTTAACTATCATTGATTCATCAAGCTTACTTGTAAATTAATACGAAGTGCTATAGACGCACCTATTAACCACTATCTAACTCGTTCTATTCTAATAATTAACCAAACTCCAGATTTACTTTATTTGAAAAATGACGACTTCGAAAACTTAAACTAATGAGTTCGCTCGAAAATTCGATTCTTTCGGTTTACAACCTTTCAGATCTTATGAAATCGACGAATATTCTGCTAAAAACAACTTTCAGAGTACGCTCAACTAATAAAACTGGATTAATAAAAATAGTTTCGATAGGCATAAGACGCTCTGAATGGAGTATATATTCCTGGACCCAAATCTCCAATAATAAAATTCATTACAGACTTAGCCAACTCTAAGCGATTAACTTTAAACCGCACATATGCGCGATATTCACCATTTACAAGTTTTACTTCAACTTTATCACATTTTGGTGATGGCAACGCATAATTCAAAAGCAATGGGTAACATTTTTTTAAAAAATCACTCTCACTTACAGAATTATCTTTGTTAAAATCAAATCCTTCTGCTTTTACATCTCTATAAACAAAAGCATAAAAAGAACTTCTAATTTT
Source organism: uncultured Chitinophagales bacterium (assembly GCA_964575925.1). Classification (GTDB taxonomy): domain Bacteria; phylum Bacteroidota; class Rhodothermia; order Balneolales; family M1805; genus M1805. Next base: position 1,565 of record CAZNTR010000266.1, on the reverse strand, counting down.
ATTTAACTCAGTTTGAAAAGATAAAGTGGCATTTGCTATTGCCAATTCATTTGACTCCGAACTTGTAGCTGATGAAGTAAAAGAAATCTCCTTATCATTTTTGAAAGCTGGAGTTGAAGTCTCTAAAAACCAAGCAGGTTGTGCAAAAATTGATGTAGGAAATAGTACTAAGAGAAAAACAAGTAATTTCATATTGTATGTATTTATCGTTTTGAAAACACAAAGGAAAGGTTTTATTGCCAATTTTACAATACACCAAAAGGTGTAATTAAAACGGTTTACTAAACTAAATTGCGCTTATTTTATTAAAATAAGATTAAATCGACATTAGCATTTGTTTAATAATAAATTATTCCTGCCCAGCATTTCATAAACTTTTATTTTTACTCAACCCAAATATTATTCATAAAGCGAGAGCTGAATTTGAAATATTTTTGAAGGCATTTCTAAGACACTACTCACAAACAACAAAAATCAAGAATTAAAACGACACATCGTTACTCTCTACTATTCTTATATCTAGCTGTTTTAATTAGCTGTTCACCTAAAACAGAACTTAAAATGATTACAGTTAGCAATATCAACTTTGAGTTTGAAGCTCCGATTTATGCTGGGCCAAATTCTGCTACTGCTGAATTAAGCATCGATTTATCAAAAGATATTGGTGATGGATTTGAAATTAATGATGTTAAATTAAAAAGTGCATCTATTGTAACTGACTCAACTACAGTTACTGCTGAAAATTTGCAAACTATTACTTTGCAAATCGGGTCAGCTACTCAACTATTAATTTCTGTTGCGGTGTTAAATCCAACTATTCCAACGAGTTTAAGCCAGAAATTAACAACATCCAACTACAAAAACCTAACTAGCTATTTGTTGGATAAATCATTTTTTCTGGTATTAGATCCAGATTTTATCAATGATTCAGAAGAAACTTCACTTCGTCTTGAAGGTAATTTTGAGTTTGAAATTCACTATACCAACTAATAACCTAAACTAACTTTTGATATGAAAAACGTCTTTATAAAGCTATTTACATTAAATTTATTTTCATTAATGCTACTTTTAACATTTAGTGTTTCAGCCCAAGATAATGGTGATGCCTTATTGGGAGTTTGGGAGCCAAGTAATGGTAAAGATCGAGTAAAAATTGATAAAATTGGTGATAAATATTTCGGCAGAATAGTTTGGCTTAAAGAACCTAAAGTTGACAAAAACAATCCTGATGAGTCCCTTCGTTCTACTCCATTAAGAGGTTATAGAATACTCAAAGATTTTGTTTTTAAAGGTGATGGAGTTTGGGAATAAGGAACGATTTACGATCCTGAAAACGGTAATAACTATAGTTGCATCATTAAGTTAAAAGTTGACAATACTCTTGATATTAGAGGATTTATCGGAATCCAAACTTTTGGTAGAACTGTTGAATGAAAACGCCTAATTATCAAGAAAAAGGGTTAATTCATGAGTAAATTAGCTTTACGCTTTTCGTTCATTTTACTTTTTCTTGTTGCACCTACTTATTTTAAAGCTCAAGATACTGATGAAGATGATTTTTCAAT
>CAZNTR010000265.1:0-4199 GCA_964575925.1 uncultured Chitinophagales bacterium | reverse complement strand
GAAGGCGGAAAAGTCCAGAAATTACGCGTTTCAAATGTTCAAGACAAAGAGCAATTTCGAATAATAAGATTTCAAAACGTTAGGAATAACTGTTTGATTGCCAAATATTCATTAAACAAAAAGCGTATCTCTAGACTTAAATTGTTCCTAGGCCGAGCTGCTGATTTTCATTAGCATGACTGCGGTTAAATTCCACAACGAATTGCAATAATCATTTGATTGCCCAATAATTATTAGGCAAAAAGCAATTTAAGTAGCATAAATAGTTAATAGGCCGAGATACTGATTTTCATCAGTATGACAATAATTAAACATAAATCACAACCAAAACTAAAGAATGATTTAACTTTCATTGGTATTTAGACATGAAAAAACGTTGTTCTTCCCAAATAATGTTCAATTAGAAATCAATCATCAATGAAAAAAAGCAATCTCCCAACAAAAATTTGTTTGACCTGCAAACGCCCTTTTATCTGGCGCAAGAAATGGGAGAGAGATTGGGAAAATGTGAAGTTTTGCAGTGAACGATGTAAACGAAATAAAGCAAATGAAATCGATTAATATCATTTTTCCGCATCAGATTTTTGAAAAAAGTCCACTTTTTGAGAACTCCAATGAGATTTATTTGATTGAGGAATTTCTGTTTTTCAAACAATACAAATTTCATAAACAGAAAATAGCTTTTCATAGAGCTAGTATGAAATCCTATCAAAACGTTCTTGAAGGATTAGGTAAAACGGTTCACTATATTGATGCAGACCATGAACTTGCAGACATCCGAAATTTTCATAAAGAAATTCAAGATAAGAAAATTGATACCATTCATCTTATCGATCCAACCGATGATTGGCTTGAACAACGTATCAACTTGCTCTCCAATTATTGCAAAGTCATAACCTATTCAAATCCACATTTTCTAAACTCAAAAGAAGATTTAGTAACTTTCTTTCGGCCTGAAAAAACCTCTTTTTTTCAAACTTCATTCTATAAACAACAGCGCAAAAAGTCTGGGATTTTACTAGATGAAGAGCAAAATCCAATTGGCGGGAAATGGACTTTCGATGATGAAAACCGTAAAAAATACCCAAAAGGAAAAGTACCACCAGCCATTTATTTCCCTTCAACATCAGCTTATTGGGATGAAGCGGTGAACTATACTCAAACATATTTTCCCGAAAATCCTGGAAAACTGACAAAACAAAGATTCTATCCCATTAATCATCAAGAAGCAAAAGATTGGTTTGAGCAGTTTTTGACCTATCGTTTCTATGAATTCGGTCCATACGAAGATGCGATTCTCAAAGAATCTTCCATTTTAAATCACAGTGTTTTATCTCCTTTGATGAATGTGGGTTTACTCTTACCCGATGAAATCATAAAACGAACACTTTCATTTTCAGCACAAGAAAACATTCCAATCAATTCAACGGAAGGATTTATTCGTCAGATAATCGGTTGGCGGGAGTTTATTCGTGGGATGTACGAATGCAAAGGGCGACATTCAAGGACGCAGAATTTCTGGAAATTCGATCGCAAAATTCCCCAATCCTTTTATGATGGAACAACAGGAATTGAACCGATTGATCAAACCATCAAAAAAGTGCTCGAAACAGGCTATTGTAATCACATTGAACGGCTCATGATTCTCGGAAATTTTATGCTTCTCTGCGAATTCGATCCAGACGAAGTCTACCGTTGGTTTATGGAATTATTTATCGATGCTTACGATTGGGTGATGGTTCCCAACGTTTACGGAATGTCGCAATTCGCTGATGGAGGAACATTCGCAACTAAACCTTATATCGGCGGCTCTAATTACATCAAAAAGATGAGCAATTACCCAAAAGGAGACTGGGAATCCATTTGGGATGGACTTTTCTGGCGTTTCATGATAAAACAAGAAGATTTCTTCAAATCAAACCCTAGATTATCGATGCTCGTTCATTCAATAAACTCCATGTCTGAAGAGAAAAGAAATCTACATCTGAAAAATGCGGAAGAGTTTCTGCAGAATATATAGTAAAGCGAATTTTTAGAACTCCAAACAAAAAATCTCCCTACGAAATAAAAGAAATTCAGCACAAAGAATTTAAAAAAAAACCAAGTCATCTCGACCGAAGATGAGCCAAAAAACAAATCCCAAAGCAAGAAAAGCAAACGAATCAAGTGGAGAGATCTTCCAAACAAAACGAGAAAAGTATAAAAACCTCAAAAACCAAAGTCATCTCGACCGAAGATGAGCCAAAAAACAAATCCCAAAGCAAGAAAAGTTAACGAATCAAGTGGAGAGATCTTCCATATTAAAACGATAAACTCATAATAGCGAAGAGTTCATACAGTTTTTATACAATGACTGCCAACGCAGAGATGCTGGATCAAGTCCAGCATGACCTTTTTATTTTTATAAAATAAAAACCACTGTACCACGACCGAAGATGAACAGTGTATTTTTATGAGCTTATAAATGAGACACAGTCGCCATAATTAGAAAGAGTTTAAAACAATTGTAAACCGATTTGGAAAAATCAGGCAATAATGTTATTTATTGATCTAATGATTTTATATTTATATGTAAATACCTAATAATTATGAGAACAATTCAATTAAATATCCCAGACAATATAGATTTGAAAGACTATGATTTTTCAATGATTATTGCTGCGAAATTATATGAGGATGCAAAACTCTCTACTGTGCAAGCAGCTGAAATGGTTGGATTATCAAAACGAGCATTTATTGAAATGCTTGGAAAATATGGAGTTTCCGTTTTTAGTAAATCAACAGAAGATTTACTCTCAGATATAGAAAATGCCTAAGGTTGTTATTTCTGATACAAGTACTCTAATCCTTTTTCATAAAATTGATGAGTTTAATCTCTTGCAAAAAGTTTATGGAGAGTTAATTACGACACCTGAAATTGCAGAAGAGTTTGGAGAAGATTTACCAAAATGGATTACTGTTCAAAAAGTTTCTGACAAAAATATCAGTCTTTTCTAGAGACTCAGATTGATAGTGGTGAAGCTAGTGCACTCGCTTTAGCAACCGAATTTGATGAGGTATTGATTCTACTAGATGATTTAAAAGCAAGAAAATTAGCAACTAGATTACTATTCAAAATAACCAGATTTCTTGGGGTGATTCACAAAGCAAACAATTATTGATTATTGATAAGGTTAAACCACTTTTTGACAAATTAATTTCAACTGATTTACACATAGCAGATAACATCATAGCAGAAATTTTAAAACTGAACAACGAATAAACCTCCCTAGATTTTCATTCAATCTCGTATTCTTTGACTTAATCCATTTTATTTACATGGATGTTGCAAAATCACTCATCAAAGAAATCCCTTAAACCTGAAACCTCAAACCTCAAACCTTTTCAAAACCTCAAAAAACAAAGTCATCTCGACCGAAGATGAGCCAAAAAACAAATCCCAAAGCAAGAAAAGCAAACGAATCAAGTAGAGAGATCTTCCATATTAAATGATAAAATCAAAATGACGCAGAGTTCATACAGTTTTTATACAATGACTGCCTACGCAGAGATGCTGGATCAAGTCCAGGATGACCTTTTTTTATCAAAAACCCAAATCCCTTAAACCCCAAACCATAAACCATAAACCTTTTCAAATCATTTTCACACAATCTCGTTTTCCTCTCCCTTAAGCCTTTAATTTTTTGTATTTTTTCCGCCCTATGCATGTGCTTCTTTCTAAGTTCCAAACAGAAAGTTCACATCATTAAAAAATGAGTAATTTTACCTCGTTTTCGTCACTTAAAGAATGTATTGACCAATTTTTATGAAGACTTCAGCTCAGATTCGCCAGGAATTTCTTGACTTTTTTAAATCTAAAGAACACTTAATCGTGCCTTCTGCTCCCGTTGTTCCTTTAGATGACCCAACTTTATTATTTACCAACGCCGGTATGAATCAATTTAAGCCCATTTTCCTCGGCGAAAGTGAAGGCTTAAAAGCAGAAAATAAACTCTGGAAACGCTCAGCTGATACTCAAAAATGTATTCGTGTTTCAGGAAAACACAACGATTTGGAAGAAGTAGGGCACGATACCTATCACCACACCTTATTCGAGATGCTTGGAAACTGGTCTTTTGGTGATTATTTCAAAGAAGAAGCAATCGAATGGGCTTGGGAATTATTGACCAAAAAATGGGGCTTAAATCCCGATCAATTGT
>CAZNTR010000264.1:0-4227 GCA_964575925.1 uncultured Chitinophagales bacterium | reverse complement strand
TTTTAGGTGAGAGGTGAAAGGTTGGGTTTTTTGGGCTTAGCTTTTGGTTTGTATTGTTTGTTGGGATGTTTTTATTTGAAACTTGGTGTTATGTTGTTCTGCTCCAATGCTGCATTAGTTAAACTTGTCCATTGTACCTTGATAAATGAAAATGATAAAAGTGACAAAATTTCTGGCTGAAACTACTTGTAAATTGCTCATTGCTCATTGCTCATTGTCAATTGATTTAGTAGCATATCTGAGTAAGATTCTTTCATGAGTTGTTCTTGTTTTAGTTCAAAGAACTTGAACCAAAAATCACATTGTTCTTTTAAAAATTCTTTTTTGAGATTACCGGTTTCGTCTATTGCTTCAACTTCAATAAACGCTCCTAATTGATCAACTTCATCAAAATGAAACTTTACATTATCCATGAAATAGATTTTTCGTTTCTTATCAACGACTATTTTTACTCCTAAATGATGTGTTAGAATATTTTTTAGTGCTTTGTCGGCTTTATGCTTGTAAAGAACGACTTCTGAAAGCTTAGAACTTGCAGTGTTTTCGCGGTCATATTGAATCAGAGCGCTTTCGATTGTTCCTTCACGAAGCTTTAAACGTCCTTTTGTTGCATTAAAATACGTATCAATCTGATGATCAAGTCCTTTATACAAAGCTGATTTAGTTTTCAATTTCTCCTCATAAAATTGAGTTTCACTTACTTTAGCTTTAAATTCTATAATCTTTATTTTCATTTTATTCCAACGTTATTAATAAATAGTTACTTAAATTAATTTAATTTGAATCCACAATGTTTACAGAATAGAGCATCAACATCATGTCCGTCTTTCAAACAATTTGGACATGATTCAGTGAGCCGTTTCTTGCTCTCTTTCTTTCGATCAATTAATGCCATTTCAGCAGATACAATTCCTGTAGGAACCGCTATAACTCCAAATCCCATAATCATTAAGACCACTGCAATGAGTTTTCCTAAAGCGGTAACTGGCGAAATATCTCCATATCCAACTGTTGTCATGGTAACAATTGACCAATAAATTGAGGTCGGAATATCAACAAATCCATTTTCTTCACCTTCTACTACATACATAACGGATCCAAAAAGAATGGCATTAATTAACACAACAAAAATAAAGACACTTATTTTGCGCCTACTATTATAAATGGATTCAAGAATTGCGTCTGCAGCGCTCATGTATGCTACGAGTTTCAAAAGACGAAAAACTCGTAATAAACGAATGGCTCTAAACGAAAGTAAAACATGTATTCCTGGAAATAAGAGAGATAAATACGTTGGTAAAATCGCAATTAAATCAATTATTCCATAAAATGAGACTAAATATTTGATGGATTTATTTACTACATATATTCTTAACACATATTCTATCGAAAAGATTGCAGTAATCGCATACTCCGCATATAAAAGAAAAATACCAAACTCATTTCTGATGGATGCAACGGATTCTAGAATTACCGTAAGTAAACTCAGTAGAATTAATCCAATCAGACTCATATCAAAAAGTTTACCTGCTGAAGTTTCCGCTTCAAATATTATAGAATGAAGGCGATGACGTAAAGTTGACATTGATGGATGTGTTAATTCGAGTAGTTCAATTAGCTTAATAATACAAAAAGCCGATTTAACCTGAGTTGGAGATCAATGATAAAATTAAAATGAGTTTGAGTATCGTGAAATTTCCTACCCCTTTATAATTCATGCGGCATCGGACTGAAGTTCCCAGTAAAAGACGTAGTTTTGGTTTCTAGAGGTGAATTTCTTTCTTTACCAGGCAGAGATTCTGGGGCAAGCCCAAAATGACAGAAAAAAAGTCATGCTGGACTCGATCTAGCATCTCGACCTAGCTCATCTTTTCGCTCTTATAAAACAGTACGTGAAGTGAATTTATTTCGGCACTAGGCAGAGATTTCGGGTCAACCCAGTATGATATATGTTAATAATGAGCCTCTGTTAAGACTTTCCTACTCGTCTAAATAATTCCCAATCATTTCCATCAGCAGTTTTGCTGCTGTATCATACTCACTTTTCCGTTTAGCGATGACCTCTATGGAATTCCCCTTAACTAGTTTTTGTTTATTAAACAGGTTAAATAATTCTTGACGTGTTTTTTCATGAATCTTTCCCATCTGCACTGTTAAAAAAGTATCTAAAACGGTTACATCTTTTGCCAATTTAGCATGTAAGGCATCATATTCGTTCCTAATTTTATCATTCCTTTTACTATTTTCTCCATTTAATACTTCTTTTAAAGAAAATAAAGGTTTCATTTTATCCGATTGTGTTTCTTTACTTTCGGGTTGTAATTCACCGGTCTCTTTAACAAATAAATTTTTAGCAATTTTATCGATTGCATGCATTTTAACTAAAAACTGTTGAATTAAATTATCAATTAATGCTTTCTCCGATGCAAGTATTGTATTTTGTTTTTTAGTAAGTTCAAGTATTTCTTGTTTAAACCCATTTCGTTTCTGATAAATATCGAACTCAATTCGTTCTAACTCTTGTTGAAGACTTTTTATAGAATCATACAATTTAACTCGATCATTAGTTTTCAGAAGACTTTTTAATTTTGAAACGAATTTTGTATTAACCGGTTCATGCAAAAATCCAGGTTTGTGCAAGGTAATGGAAGAAATTGTCGAAAAAACCAATCGATCTGAATACACAGGATTACCATAACTTCCCGTTTGTGAGGGCAATCGTCGATTTAAGTGCATTCCAGGATTTGGAGTTAACTCATGGCACCAATCAGATGCTTTTGGACGAAATTCTGGACGATTCTTTGTAGAATCTAAAGCCAGAAAAAACAACTTTTTAATTTCAGAATCCATTGTGCTAAACCGCTTATGTGGTGGCGGAATTACTTTAAACTTTGGAGCATGAACTCCTTGTACAAAAAAGCCTCGTTCAATGATTTCACTCACATTAGTATGTTTTTCAAAAGGTGAATTTAAGGTTCCTGTAAAGGGATGTATTCCAAATAAAACCCTGTAAAATAAAACCGCTAAACTAAACCGATCCCATGTTTCAGAAATTTTCTGAGTTGAAACCTCTTTGATGTGAGTATAAAACTCTGGTGGCGTGTACTCAGGAGTTGCAACATGCGCCGGAAATAGTACTTCATTTTGATCAATAATTTCTGTTGAATCCACATCAATAATCGAAATTAATCCATCTGGTTTAATCATCATATTATCAGGTTTTAAATCTACTAATACATACGACTCTGATTCATGAATGAGCGCAATGGCAGCAGCAATATTGTAGCAAATTTTCTTGCGTAAATCGAGAGATAAGGGATGCTGAAAAGATAGTTTATCCCATTCTTTATTAATCGTTTTTGGCAAATTGGGATGACACAATAATTCCAATTTAATTCCAGTTGCCCTTGGCATTGTATAACCTGCAAATCCTTGCGAATCATACGCTAAAGCTGATGGCCAAACTACAGAATGATGCCCTTCATAGTTAGAAAAATGAGGTCTGTGCTGAACCATGTAAGCCAGCTTCTTCTCTTTTTCTTCAGTTGCTTTACCTTTCCGATATAATTTTACTACCTGATTTACATAATTGACCGGAGAAACTATGGAATAAATATCCGCTTCTCCGCCACTTGCAATTGGCTTTAAATCAACCTCAATTGTAGTTTGGTTTGATAAATTATATCGTTTTCTCATTGGTGTTTTCAGGTTCAAATACAGCTAAAATCATGGTCTTATCGTCAGTTTCTGCGCGTAATTTGGCATTTCCGTTTTCTAAAAAGCCTGCCCATAAACGATTAATTTTATCTTGAGAAAAACCTGCCCATTTCATTTTAAATAGATTCTGATAATTAGGCTCAAAAAACGGCTTAAATGGTTTATTGGGATCATAATATTTACCTGTTTCTTCATCAAAACTTAGCATTTCGAAACTTGCTCGTTCACAGCCATCAGTTAATAAAGCAACCGCTGAAATCGATTCATTAATCACATTTGCATCAAAATAATTAGAAGAAATTGATTCATCCCATAATTCAGATGTAATAAAAACCGTTTGGTTTGCTTCTTCCCCTTTCATAGGATTAATTGCAGCTTTCCACTCTTCATTTTCGGTTCTAATTGCCGCTCTTCCATCACCAATATGTGCGTAAGCCATTCCATATCTTGTAGATACAGCAAGCATTATGGTACAAGAAAAGGCTTTATAATCTGTTTTTACTTCTTCTG
>CAZNTR010000263.1:0-4244 GCA_964575925.1 uncultured Chitinophagales bacterium | reverse complement strand
ATTGAAGCGAATCGTACGAAATGTATTATTATACATTTATTTATGTGTTAATCTATAACAAGGTTTTGTTAATCTTCTAAGTAGGATTACCCTAAAAATTCATGTAGCATTACACATGCTTTAATCAAGTTACTATTTGGAAAATGATTTTTTCCTCTATTGATACTTTTCTAAATCACTAAAAAGAAGGCTTATTAATTTAAATTCAATCTTGTTTTATTAGCTAAGGCAAATTTCATAAGTGAATTGACGCCAGATAAATTTAATTTCGTACAAATATTTGTGCGATGATTTTCGATAGTTCGATGATTCACCCCTAATTTCCCTGCGATTTCTTTTGAAGTCATCGAATCGGCTACCATGTATAATATGCGTTTTTCTGTTGGAGTTAAATAATCTAACAACTGCGAAACGTCATCTTCACCTTCATCTTTTTGAATAGTAATCATTTCTAAAACAGATTGACTCACATATTTTTTCCCCTTTATTACCATATTTAGAGCTTGAAAAATCTCCTCACTTAGGGAATCTTTAGACAAATAAGCCGATGCCCCTGAATTCATCGATTCTTTAACCAACCAAGAATCATTATACATGGACAAAATGATACATTTTGAGGCGATTTTCGAGGTTTTAATTTCTTTTAAAAAATCTAAGCCACTTTCTTCACCGATATTTAAATCTAAAAAAATGACATCAAAAACTGTTTTCGATAATAAGATTTTAGCAACTGAAACACTCTCTGCTTCATAAATTTCTGATTCTGGAAAACGATTACTTAAAATTTGTTTGAGCCCAATTCTAAAAAGAGGATGATCTTCAACCAAAAGAATTGTGATATTATTTTCTACCATGTTCTTTGTACTAATAAACTTACCTTTAATACTGTCTTCCTTTTGAAGGATAAAACAATAGCTCTTTATCTCAAATTAACGATTCCTTTTCGTAAATGACTATTTATTAAAAAAAAATTAATTTCAAGAACTTAGTTAAATACACTTTAAAATCGGAGATAAGTCCATCTGTTGTAACTAATAATTTAGTGTTATTATGCACTTTTATCAATAAAAGGAATTTTTAATAATATACGTGTTTGAATTTTCGGGCTTGATTCAATACTTATCTGTGCATGTAGAATATTGGCCCTTTCTCTAAGACTTCTAAATGCTAAACCATCCGATTTGCTCATTAAATCACTATAATTGAAACCTACTCCGTTGTCTATTAACTCATATATCATGTAATTCGATTCGTTAAATAAGTTCAATCTAACATGGGTAGCATTTGAATATCTCAATAAATTGGTAATTGATTCCTGAATAAAACGATACAAAATGAGAGCATCCTCTTTTCCTATATTGGAATCTACCTCATTAATCATAACATCAAACTTAATGCTTGAAACCTTACAGATAGACTCCACTAGCGCTCTTATTGACTTAGACAAGCCGATTTTCACTAACAAATGCGGGTGTAAATCATGCGATATTTTCCGAATTTCTTTAATAGTTTCATTTAACAAACTCATTGTTGAATTCTCCACTGTATTTTGATCAATGTTTAATGAATTTTCTTCAAATTGAAGATTCATTTTTACCAACATGAGTTGATTACCTATACTATCGTGTAAAGCATCTGCAATACGCTTTCTTTCTTGCTCTTGCAAACTCAGTAATTTTTGGGTATAGGTTTTTTGAACATTTGACTCATAAAGTAATTGCTTATTCTTTGAATAAAAATAATAACTTACTAAAAATACAATTCCTAAAATCACCCCTAATTGGAAGTAAACTGTATCATAAAAAGGTGGCTTAATTTCAAATTTCAACTTTGATACAAAACTATCTTTATTTGGTACAACTGTTGAGTAAACTAGTGAAAAGGTATAATCTCTCGCACTTAAATTTTGAAACTGAATAAATCTTTCTTGCTCAATAAGCTGCCAATCGGTGTTTATCGGTTCTAACTTAAAATAAAATCTACTTAATGAATTCTCTTCAAAATCTGGGCTAGTAAAATGGATTGAAATTGGATTTTCTATATAGCTAAACTCCATTTTTTTGGAATCATTTTTACTATCTAACACATTAATCTTTTGTTTATTGGTTTCAATAGTTTCGATATAAACTGGGTATGTTTTATTAGTTGGTCTAAATTCTTCAGGATTAAAAAACGTTAAGCCATTCACCCCTCCAAAAAACAACTCTTGATTATAGGAAGCAAAGGCAAATCGATTAAATTCAGTAGCTTGTAATTCCGCTTCATTAGTAAAATTGAAAAATGTATTTGTCTTTAACCCAAACACTGAAATCCCATAATTTGTACTTAACCAAATATTTTCATTTTTATCGGCTAATAGAGCATTTATCGTATTATTTGGGAGTCCATTATTTACTCGAAATATCGTTTTTTTATTATCTGAATATCGAATTAAACCCAAATTAGTACCCAAAAATAGCGTGTTATCTTTAGTTTTTAAGATACTATTAATTGAATTGGAAACGGTTGATAAAGAATCTAAAACTTGAATCTGCTCTATTAATTGAAATGTATTATCGAACCGACTTACTGTCCCTTTTTTTTGGGCTATCCACAAATTGTCATCATTATCTGCAACAATAACATCCACATTAATTATTGGTTTTAAAATATCACTTGGAATGTTAGCAATACTTTTCGTTTTTAAATCATAAACGATTAGATATAAAGAATAATTTGTTATCAAATACCTATTTGATATTAAAGCGAAATTTCGAATAAATTTATGGTGTAATTGTGCATCTTTTGAGAATATACTTATTTCATCTTTGCGCCAATTATAAACAAACATTCCTTCGCCTTCTGAGCCTACAACAATTTCATCAGGATTAAAAGTATTTCGAATTATTGAATGTGCAACTCCAACAGATTTATATAATTTTGGATCAGCATTATAGGTTATTAATTGAGAATTCTTTGATTTTCGATTAAACATCTCGAAAGCATTATAGCCCCCAATAAGTACTAAAGAATCATTTAATGGAAGAATTGATCGAATACTTTTATTGAACAAATGATCAGATTCTGATTTATCGGATCTAACCGTTTTAAAAAATGTTTTTTCCTTTACTAATTTAATAAGTCCATAATTAAATGTTGAAATAAATAATAGATTATCAGAGTAGTTAATTATATTATTTATGATAACAAATTCGGGAAGTGAAGTATTAGCAATTTCAACTGTATGTGTTTGTTTCTCAAAGGATTCTAAATCTATTGTATAAATAGCAAAATCAACTGTAATGACTTTAATTTCAGCTTTATCCTCATCGAATTGAATATTTTTGATATCCTTTTCGAATGAAATTTTAGATTTTATTTTTTGTGTATTCTCTTCAAAAATATATAGATGATTTTGTCTGTGAATAATAAACTCATTTTCTCTACTTAAACTAATATCATAATCATAATTGACACTAATCTCTTCCGGTATTTCTAGTTTTATTAATTTTTTTGTTTCTGGATAATAAATTGACAGACTCCCTTTCCAACTTTGAATAAATAAAGATTTTCTATTATTCCTTATTCTAAAATATTTCTCTATATTTGTAAATTCTAGTATTATTTTATTTTTAATGTAATCATATTTATAAAGACCTGTGTGTGAAATAAACCAAAGCACTCCATTCTCCAATTCAACAACATAGATCATAGGTGGTAAATCTATCAACTCATTTTCTTTTGTATATCCTTTTAGAAACCGTTCGACTTTTTTCGTTTTTGGATTAAATCTATTTATTCCGCCTGATTTTGGTAAAATCCAAATATTTTCTTTTTTGTCTTGTATCAATGCAACTAAAAAATCATCCGATAATGACGTTGAATCGAATGGAATGTGATTAAATATGGTATTTTCAATTCCATCAAATCGATTTAACCCTGTACTTGTAGCCATCCAGATAAAACCTTCTTCATCTACAAGTGCACCTAAAATTTGATTATCTGATAATCCATTTTGAATGTTCAAATAATTTGGGAACAATTTGTACTGAGCCGAAAGATTCCACACAAAGCAAATTGTAAATAGATATGCTAAGATTACTGTTTTTACCATTCTGTCTAGATTACAGATTACAAGAAACTCGACCAACGACTCCTAAAGGCAATAAAACTCCTGATTTCGCTTTTAAAACTATTTCACCAATGTCGTTTTGTGTTCCTTTTTTCATGGTTTGATCTAATAAGTTTTTTACGATTAAACTTGA
>CAZNTR010000262.1:0-4280 GCA_964575925.1 uncultured Chitinophagales bacterium | reverse complement strand
AGATTTAATCTAAAAAAGTCTTTAATTGTTTGTGATGCAAATATTTAAGATAAGAGATGCTAATTCTGAGCTTAAGGAAATCTTAATTTAATTTGACTTTTACATTTTTTTTCGTAATTATCCCTTGTCGCTATGAATTATACTTTCTTTTTTTTAATTGATTTACAATGAATGTTATTGAAGGGATTACCTTACTTAGTTCGGATAAACCAACTGCAGAAGCAGAAAAGGTGGTGTTTCAAGAATGTTTACTTATTGCAAAAGCATATTTAAGAACAAAAAAGAACCATTTTCTTACAAAAACGATGCAATTATCAGATGATGACTTAGCAACTGATTTAATTGCTGAGTTATTTAGAAGGAATGATGACGGAATATTTGTTGAGTTCGCCAACTATTTTTCAACACATATAGAATCACAAAAACCTTTCGAAACAGAAATTATGTTAAGAAGGAGAGTTTTTACCGAAGTTAATGATCGATGGTTCGATTTGTTTAAAAGTTGGGATCCTGTTTTAGCACGTTTCGTTAGAATGATTAAGTATCATTTTAAAAAAGATGAGCGATTTAGTTTAAACTATTCAGGTAAAACACTTTGGATTCAATATAAAGGAGGGTTTAATTCGAAGCGAATTTGGAATGAGGAAGAAATCCTTTTCTCATTATGTACTGTTCAAAAAAAAATCTTAGCTATAAAAAATCTTCCTGAAATAGTTATTGAAATGTGTAAACAGCAGGAAGAAAGCATCTCTCATGTATTTTCAATTATAGACATAGCAATGTCTTATAGAAATAGTGTGAGTTTACTTGAAAATAAATATGAGGAAACGATCGAAGAAGGAGATGATAGTTCAAGTTTAGATGAAATATTACAATTGTATGAGCAGTCAAAAACTGAAATTGCTGAATTTATAGAAACTAAATATGTTCAGACAGGGAAGGTTTTCGAAGATACATCACAGCTTTATTTGAAAATTATTGACTCTACCATTTACAATCATTTTTTTTCAGATAAAGCTGAAAAGAATAGCTATAGAGAAACTTTTGAAATTATGTTTCCTGAAGAGGAGCATACAAAATATATGTGTACTCACCGTTCCGCAATTGAATATTTAGGGCGCTTATTAAAGCAACTATTTTTAAAAAAAGTAAAATCGTTTTGGGATATTCAGCAAACACTATTAGTGTAAGGAATAGACTAAATAACAAGAAAATGCGAGATGCAAAATAATCTTTATTCGATTGGAAGTAAAAGTATTACGTTCGTAAAACGTTAGGTACTAACAAAGAATAGCTTGCGTTTTTACATTTCACAGGTCTAAAGTAATCGTAATTCAAATTGAAGGATGTAATACACTTCTTTGATTGAGTACAAAAAACGTTTGTTTTTACTATTCTTAAAATTATTTTAACACGGTTTTTTGTATTATTCAAAAAGAAATAGATTGTGTGTGATTATTTTATACGCCTATAAAAGGGTGATTTTTTAAAGCTGAGAATTGTAGAAATTGAATGAATACTAAAATTGAACAATATGTTAGGTATCCTCATACCTTAAGTTCTGATGAGAAACTGGAAGTAGAGCAACTTTTACAGACTTCAGAAGCTGCGCTAAAGTTGAAAAATTGGTTAGTTGAGTATTACGCTGAATTTGATATAGTAAAAGAAGAAAGCATCGCACCAAAAAAAGATGAGGGCAAAGTTTTGAAATTAAATCCAATCAATTTATCGTCGTTTACTACGCCTATTCTTGGAGATACATCATTGTTTACATTAGCGGCGAAGAATAAAAACACGTCCTCATCAAGTTATTTAAAAAGTTATTTATCTGAGAATGATGAAGTATTGATTAGGGTATTTAAAAATAGTACTGAAGATGTTATGGAATATTTTGCAATTCCAAAAGAACCCAATACTCAGACTAAGTATTCCTTATTTTTTCCACAATTGCAGAAAACAAAAGAATTTGGAGCTTTAAATCAGATTCGAATATCAGTAGATTTTTTTAATGGAATTGATAGCGAAACAGCTGAAATTCAATTAATCTGTAAATAGTATCATATATTACTAACTTCATTTTTGAACTAGTTTAATCTTGAATGCTATTAAATCGTTTACTCATTTAGCCTACACTGAAAATTGGTGTTTTAGTTTTTTAAGTTATTAGCTATTTTTTACATGTTTTGGTTCCTTGTCTGAGATGTTGGGTCAGGGCTCAGTATGTCAAAATCTTTATTAACTCGTGCTTCGAAACGGGAACTCGGGGTACTATCTTTTTACACCATAAGCTGCATTTTTTTTAGATTGGTACTTTGACAGAGATGCTAAGGCAGGGCTTAGCATAAAAAAAGCCCGATATCAAGTTAAATTGCTTGCCACAAATCTTAACCTGAATACAGGTGAATCAGTATCGATTGTAATAGTTTTGCTTAAGCTGATCTATCTAGTTCCTTTATGTTTTACAGTAATCTGACTCTAGTAAAACTTAAGTAATCAATATATCTATAACGTACTAAAACCATTGTTTATCCATTGAAATTTTGGAGAAATTATGGAGATGATATGGAGAATATATGGACAAGAGTAAAGGAAGAATGGAGTCAGATTACTGTTAGACTACCGTTAGATTGTAATTCCTATTACATGAGCAAGAGTGATTCGGAAATGAATATTTATCGAACAAGTCAGAAAAAGAAGAAGCATTATCAAAAAAATATTACTTAGATAAGCTTTTCGTTTTCAAAGATTCTGGATGAGTTTATTTAAAGAAAGATTAAGCTGTTTTGATTAATTTAAAGGGTAAAAAGATTAGTATAATAATTTTAATCAAAACCAGAATAAACAATGGAGAACGTCAATTGGCTTAAGACACATAAACGGACACTAGAGCTAGAAATGGCTAGAAATGGGAAGCACAAGCGGACGCTTACGCTAGAAATGGACACTAGAGCTAGAAATGGAGAAGCACAAGCGGACGCTTGCGTTAGAAATGGGAAAAATCTAGAAAGAGTTTTTTGTGGCGGATTTATAATGAAAAATTGCACTTAATATTTCAGCAAAGAAAAAAACTGAGTGGATATACTTAATTATAGATCACATTCATACTTCAAAACAAAGATGTAAGCAGATGGCATGAACTTAATTACTCTTGAAAAAGATTCATCAAATCTTATCGAATTATTTCAATTTAGACCGGTGCCCAAACAGGCATGGTTATTATTTGAATCGCTAACTAAGCGTACCGATGAACATTCAAGAATGTATGTTTCTTATTTTCAACAATGGTTAAGCATATTTCCAGTTGAAATTGAAAATGAAGATCTAGCAGGAATTTCGCCCGATGTTTGGGTTTATTTATATCAAGAATGGGGAATAAAATCTGCAAGTCGTTGGATTGATGTAGATGAGCGTATCAAAAAAGAGCTTCTAAAAGCTATGAATCAATCTTTAGCATGGGTTAATTCGTTAGAATCGAGGAATACTGTTTTTGATGAAACTCTTAATTCACACGAAACGGATTGGAAGGAAAATACAAGTTTAACTAAAGCTGATGGTACCAAGAAAAAAAAGAAACAAGTCCAAGCGCAGCAAGAAAGTATTTGGGTTCCAGTTGTTGAAGAATTAACAGGATTTGTAGAAAAGCATCATTTTAGTAGGTTACGAAAATTAGAATGCCGCATAGAAAATTTTGGTGTACAGAGTCAACAACGCTTAGTTTTGGATTTACCTGGCGGGAATTCCGCAGAAGACGATGAGGTTTTAAAAACGATAGGTCGTTTAGCTCAAAAACGGCTTATTTCAGAGCATCAATTAAGGTTTAATGTAGATGCTACATTTCGTTTTTTGGATCGATCTGGCGTGCATTCGGGGAAATCGTATGGAGCTGCAGCTTATTCCATATTATTGTGCAGTAGTTTAAAAAAAGTTGAACAACCAAAAAAATATGTTGTTCTTGAACATGTAGCTATGACGGGTTATCCCGATGAGCAAGGATATTTAATCGATTTAGATGAAGAAGGCCTAAAGTCTAAATTACAGGGGTGTTTTTACTCGTGGATAAACACGTTTGTAGTTCCTGAGACACAATTGCAATTATGTAGAGCTTATCTAGATGAACTAGAAGAAAAGTGGCCTAATAAGAAATTAGTGATTATCGGGATAAGACATATAGACGAAATTTTTGACAATAGAAGAATTACGGGATTCAAACAGACTCCAAAAATTATTATTCAATCAAAAAAAATCTGGAAAAGGTCAAAAACTCCATTAGTTGTTTTTCT
>CAZNTR010000261.1:0-4308 GCA_964575925.1 uncultured Chitinophagales bacterium | reverse complement strand
CTTACAACTGCTAAACAATTTGGCGAACACAATGGTTCAGGTTTTGATATCGAAAAACCTTTGTATGCTCGTGTGAAAGCAGAATTAGACACCTTCTTTATACAAGTTGCAGGACGTTTTCATTCCTTAAAACTCCAACGTGATGTCTTACTTGACCGAGCGGCAGATTTTAAAGCACAACTGCAGCAAAAGAGAAACATTCGCTCCGAATTCCCCGTGAGTAAACGGTTTTTTGGTTTCTATCGGCTGCTGCCACATTAGCAATTTTGGGAGAAGTAGGCTTTATTCAAGCGACCGTTGGAAATGGAACTGATTTGGATGGTTTTGATTCCTATACTTTATCAGTTGCTGTACTTATTTCTATTATTCCATTAAAATGGTTTTTGGGTAAATGGTTTTTAAATAAATCGCAGTTATCTTCATCAGAAGCTCGATATCCTAAAAAATCGATGATCGTATTTGGAGTGGTGATTTCCATATTTCTACTCGCCATGTATTTAGGTATCGGTTTGTTTCGTGCTGAGGTTTTATCCTGGGGTATGAACGATTACGCGTTTTCTGACTTTATGGCTGATAAGACGATTCTTGCCAAGTTTATTTTAACGGCTCTAACGGCTGGTATTTTCTTAGGTGTAACGTTTCTACTAGGAATAATTGATGCCCTCAGAAATGTACTTTTAGTAGATAAATTCATCAAGAGAATTCAAATTTCTCAAGATTATCTTACTAAGCAACTTCAACAAATTAGTGAAGAATATCATACACTGGAAGGCATACTTGCTGACAAAGAAAATGTAAAGATGAATATGTTTCAGTCTTGGTTAGTGGAGGCTCATCTTGCTTATATGGATGGCTGTAGAGTTTATGAACAAGAAAAAGAAAAAGCGCAAATCTCTGCTTTTCAGCTAGCGCAATCTTCTGAAAATTCAGCAATGAATCATCAATTGACGGATTACTCTAGTATGTCCTTATCAGACATTGCTGAGTTGATCATGCAAGATGAGTTGAATAGTAAACTGAAACAGAATAAAGCGCAACAATCGCTTTCTCAAGTAGGAACGCCATTTAATCCGATTAACAATAGAAATGGATTTCAGTCGAATTAATTTTTTTCGAGTTAGGCGTTGAGTAGTGCTCGACGCAAAACTCGGAAAAAACCTCTCCCTCCAAGATGAAATTAGTTTAAGAAACTGAACTCAAATAGGAGGGAGACCGAGAGGGTGGTCAATTACAAAAAGTGTATATAAACAAGAGTTTACCACCCTCTTAGTCTCCCTCCGATTGAACAAACGAACTTCGAAACTTCAAATCCACCGAAGGGAGAGATACCCAGTTAGGCGTAGGCTAATGCTCGAAGCAAAACTCGGAAAAAACCTCTCCCTCCAAGATGAAATTAGTTTAAGAATCTGAACTCAAATAGGAGGGAGACCGAGATGGTGGTCAATTACAAAAAGTGTATATAAACAAGAGTTTACCACCCTCTTAGTCTCCCTCCGATTGAACAAACGAACTTCGAGATTCGATTCATTCCGAAGGGAGAGGTTCCGAGTTTTGTGTAAACTCAAGCAAGTCGCAAAACTCAAAACTAATCAAATTAAAAACAACAATCTTTAATTTACATCATCATGAAAACATCTATCCTTTTATTATTTGTCCTCATCCAAATCCAATCAGTAAACGCACAATCCTGGTTAGATTTTGGAAAACCTGAGATCATCCTCATTGGCATAGATCGTAGTGGAAGTTTAAAAGCACCACAAAAAGCGGCCATACTGAACTTAGTGGAATCCATTATTTCAAAAAAAGCAGTGAAAGATGCACAACTCTTTGTATTACCCATTCATGCTAATACGGGTTCAGCAGCCTATAAGGCTCACAAAGTGTTAAGCACCAAAAAAGAGGTCGTTCAGGGAAAATCGAACTCAAGCGTTTGCAAACCGAACTCATTGAATCAATACAAACGGGCTTGGAAACACCCTTAGGAACTGCTGCGCAATGGACAGATATCGTTGGTTTTTGGGCAAGAGTTCATGAAACACCTCTATTTACGTTTGAGAACATGTCGCGCTGGGTAGAGTCTGGAAAAACAGAGCTGATATCCGAAAAAGCAGGGATTAAACGAATGCAAGTACCGGTAAAGGTATCCATTTTACAACCTGAAGGAATAATGGGTTCGGTAACAACTGCAAAAAGGCAAGAGCAAAAACGAGTATGGACAAACTGGTTGAACAGTATAAACGCTGAAATAGAGCATTGGGATTCGGTCTTGTATGAGTAAAAGTGGAAAATGATACAAGCCAAAAATAGGAAGGTTCGTAACACTTCGTAACGATACGATTTGAAGAAGGCTATGAATATAATCGTAAACTTTGCAAAAGAGTCCTAAATAGTAAAAGAACAAGAGTAGTTTTACCAAATGTATGGACTAATAGAAGATTTCTGAATCAGTAACATAATTTCCATTCTATTAAAAGAAGATAGAC
The DNA here is from genome assembly GCA_964575925.1 of uncultured Chitinophagales bacterium. Lineage (GTDB taxonomy): Bacteria > Bacteroidota > Rhodothermia > Balneolales > M1805 > M1805. The sequence goes on along the minus strand of CAZNTR010000261.1, from coordinate 1,825 downwards.
ATTAATAAGTAGAATGCGAATACTAAAAGGATCTCAGAAGTTAAACAGATTGAAATTGAAAGTTAACTTAGAAAGTTTCAAAATAGAAATGCTAAAAGAAATGAACAATAAATGTTTGAAGACAAATACATGGTTAACAAGAATGATATAAATGATATCAAAAAGTAGCTAAATGATTGATTTTAAGTGCAGTAAAAATATTTCAAATAGAACAGATTCAAATTAAAAAAAATCTACACGTACGATTCCTTGAAAAAAATAGAAAAAATAAAGAAAATAATTTGTTAAATCAAAAAAAATAAGCTACTATGAAACGAATTTCAGAACAAATAGAATGGGTAGGGTAATGCGATTCACCATTCGATTAACAGCAAATACGGAGACGATACCGTATAACTATTATTACAAATTGGCCGGAATATTTCATGCATGGTTAGGGCCTAACGAACTGCACGATTTAATGAGTTTGTATAATGTTGGCTCCTTATTTGATACAAGAGTAAAAACAGGAGCAAATGGACTAGACTTTACACAAGGAGCAGATTGGGTACTAGGAATTTACAACGAAGAAATTGCAGAACGACTCATAGCAGGCTTATTGCTAAAACCCTTTGAATTTTATGGAATGCGGATACAGAACGTAAAACGGCAAGAACCTCCGAAATTTGAATCAAGCCGAGTCTATTATTGGGCCTCTGCGCCAATTTTGACACGATGGACAGCCGAAAAAGGGGAGTCTCGCGAACATTTAGTATATGACGACCCAAGAAGTACTATAGCCCTAACCAATACCTTGAAACACAAAGCAGATGAAGCGGGGCTAACACAGTATTGGAAAAATAGTAGTCATGTAGCCTTCGACGATCGCTACCTAAAAGCAAAAACTAAATTAATACAAGTGAAACACACAGAAAACAGAGCCAATTTATGTCCTGTTATAGTAGATGCGCACGAAAAGATACAGCACTTAAGCTGGGTAGTAGGCGTAGGCGAAAGCACAGGAATAGGATTCGGAAGTTTAAATTATGCAAGGAGTTTATAAATGAGCCGGTTGAAAAAAGTAGAATTTGAATTCGAGGTAATTACGCCGATGTTTACTCGCGGAGCTGATGGTAATACACCAGAGTTCAGGGTTGCACCCTTTAAGGCAGAAATGCGATATTGGTTAAGGGCATTATTAGGTGGCTTGATGAATCAAAATCATTCAGAAGTCTTGAAAATTGAGCAATTGTTTTTTGGAGGGAGTGGTGATAATGCGTTTCAATCGCCTATTCAGTTACATATTTCTAATACCAATTTGGTACCAGGGCAATATCTGATTTTACCACATAAAGCAGAAGATAGGAGAAATAGTAAAAGGACTGCAATTGGTATTAATTCTACATTCACATTAGTGTTAAAATGTTTATTGAATGATGTTAAAATAAATAATAACAGAAATTTAAAAGCAGAAAAAATTGAGTTGATGTTTGAAATAAGTACTGCTTTATTTGAATTAATAAGTTATGTTGGCACTGTCGGATTAAGAGGAAAAAGAGGATTTGGTTCATTTCAGATTAAACAGTATGAGCTTGAGTTTAATAATGTAGAAAAAGCGATAGTTGAAAAAATATCAGAATTGAAATCCAAGTGTGAAAAACTACTTCAAAGTTTAACTATTCAAACAACTCCTTTATATAATCCGATAAGTGATTGGCCCGTTCTTGGGCAGAATTCATTTGATATTTTGCTTTCAAATGAAGCTAACTATAATGACACATTGAAGTCGGTCTGAACTTGCAAACAAAAAGTGGAGATTTATTTAATTCATACAGATTAAGCTGCG
>CAZNTR010000260.1:0-4312 GCA_964575925.1 uncultured Chitinophagales bacterium | reverse complement strand
AAGTCAGAGTTTCATTTTTTGAAGAATTTTCTTTTATGCTGCCGCACAACGGTCTAGGCTATGCGTAGTGCGGGATTTCAAAGCATATACCTTTCAATTTAGCACTTAGTTTATTTAATGTAATTACTTTCATATCAGCACTTTCGCCCGCATTACGTATAGCCATTGTTGGCGTGTCGTGCTTTTTATTTTCCACTTTTTCGTCTGTTATCTTCTTTACATAACAATTGACAATTCTTTTCGTCAGTTTTTCCGCCTTCATGCCAAGGTGTAACATGGTCAGCTTCCATTTCTTTTAGAGGAAATTCCTTTTTGCATTGAGCACATTTACCTTTTTGTTTTTCGTAAACTTTTTGTTTCATTGCTGGTGTAAATGCTCTAATATTTAAATACTTTTCATTACCCGTCAGCAAATAGGGATAAATTCCTTTTTTGTTTGAAACGTCATCATCAAGTATCAGTTCAGCAGTTTCTTTTTCGAGTTTACTTGTGTCGAATGAATCGTCTTTGTATTGATTGTACAGAGTTCCCCAATCAACGCCTTTCATGAATTTTCTTTTTTTGGTAAATGTGCCTTCCACCCAAGTAATTACATCTTGAAAGTAACGCCAAAGTGGAAGAGCATTTTGGTCATGTTGGTGTTTTGACATGTAGTCTTTTATTTCACCTTCTGAAATCCATTTTATTGCAGTTTCAAGATAGTCTTGTCGTATTGCTGAACCATTTAAGTAATCACTGCCAATTTGGTGAGCTACGCAGTTTGTTTTACTAAAGTATTTTTTGGCATCAGTAACCCAAGTTCCTGAATAGACAGCATTCTTTAATTCTTGGTCGGTCAATTCTTCACCCGCAATGTTTATTGTTTCAAACCATTTTAATCGTTCACTATCTGTCCCTTCACAGAAGTAGACCATCACTTTGTAATTTAAAATTTGCTCTTGCTTGTCCTTTTGAAGGTTATGAAAAGCCATACCGTCAATTGAAAAGTCGTTGTTAACGTACTGGCAAATTGAAACAGTCCTTTGCTGTCCATCAATAATCTCAAAATTTCCATCTTCTCTGACTGCCCAATACATTACGTTTAACGGGAAGTCTTTAGTAACCGTGTCAATTACAGCATTTCGCTGTTTGTCTTTGTAAATAAATTCTCTTTGATAAGGCGGTCGAATATCCAATTTACCGCCATATCCAACAACACCACCTTCTCCGTTGTCCTTATATCCGTTAGTCAATTCTTGAATAGTAATTTGTTTCAGGTCTATATTCATTTTAAAGTCTTTTGTTCTTAATTATTATTCTCATGTAGATAAATCGCGGATTTCCATTCTCCATTATTATAGGACTGCCGTTTAAATCATTGAAATTTTCAGCATCTTTTTTCGTGTATATTTTTGTTTTGAGATTGTAAGGGTCGTTTCTATGTGTAAAACCTAAAATCTCAAACTGTTCTGGATTATGTTTATCTACAAAAGTTATTGGAACGCCCATTGCACCATGATAGTCAACAGGAATGTTCGCAACTTTTGACACTTCAATTGCATCGTAGTTTTCATACTTCGGATATTCATCTTCATTGCCTTCATAGGTTTTATAGAGGATAATATCTTCATTGTGTTTATCGACTTGCAAATTTGTGAACCAACATGAAGTTGAAACACGTGCGATTTTGTTACCATCTTCATCAATATGGTGGTACTTCTTCCAATTATCAGGAACAACGAAAAACATTCCAACATTAAAGTTTGTGTAGCCTGTTCGCATTTTATTCTCTTTTATGAGGCGAAAAGTCTCTTTGTATGTGATGGCATTCGTGTTTCCTATGATTAAGAACTCTTTATTGTGTTCTTCCAATTGCGAAACGAACTCACGGAATAAGGAAAACGGTGGATTTGTTACAACTATATCTGCTTTTTTAAGAATTTCAACACATTCTCTGCTTCGAAAATCACCACTTCCCTTTAGTGGTTTAGCTGAATTTTTGTCATACTTTAGTAAATATTCAACGTCTGATATGTTGATAGCACCATCGTTGTTGAAGTCCTTCACTTCATTCACTTCTATCATCATAGGTTCTTTTCTCTTTTCTGTTTTTATTCCTTCTATATCGAAAACAGAAAGTTGATTTCCTACTATAGGCGAACCTGCATAACTTGTCGCAATTAGCTTTTTAAGTCCGAGTAAATTAAAATTTGCAGCGAAATACTTGAAAAAATCACTTTCAAATGGGTCGTCTGCGTTGCAATAGACAACCTTGTCCTTAAATTGGTCTTTATAGTGTTTAAGTTCTTTTTCAATGTCAGTCAATTGAGTATAGAACTCGTCTTTCTTCGCTTTACTCGCATTTTTTAATGTGTCATGTGCCATTCTTAATATTTATTGTCAATGTTATGAATTCGGTTTTTTTCGCATGCACGCCAACATTTGTGTATGTCACAGGTTGATATAGCCCGATTTGTCATACGTGATGTTAATTGATTGTTAGTTAGTTTATTACGCCTGATTTCTAGCCGCTTTTTTAATCTGGTTTTTGGAAAAAATATTCAAAATAAGAGCGATGTATCAAACGTTTACAAACGACTAAAATTGATCGCTTGCTGTCCTTTCTTGACTTTTTTGATAAAGATAGATTTTTACTCATATTAACGTTAGGCTGCACATATTTTACTTCAAAGACCTTTTTACATTCTTCTCTTCTGTTCTGGTGTTTTCAAATGCATTAAAAATAGCGTCTAATGGGCTCTTCAATGACGCAATAGACCTTGTGGTAACATGCGTATAGATAGCCGTAGTTTCTAATGAACTATGTCCTAAAAGCTCTTGAATCATCCGAGTATCAGTGCCTTTGTCCATCAAATGTGTGGCAAAGCTATGCCTCAACATGTGCGGAGTCACGTTTCTCAAGCCTGCAGCCTTACTCGCGTTTTTTACAATGGCGCCAATCGTGCTGCCCGACAGTGCCTGCCTATTAATATTCTCAAACAAATAGTAGTTCGGTTTATGCTCATTCAAGTAGTTGTTAAGTCCAACACAAATGCGCTCGCTCAACAACGATACCCTATCCTTCTTTCCCTTCGCTCCTCTTATAAAAACCTGCTTCCGATCAAAATTCAAGTCCTGAATTCTTAGTTTCACCAACTCACCGCGTCTTAGTCCTGCACTGTAAATCAAGGCAATAATACATTGGTGCTTCAAGTTGCCCGCAGCCATAATTAATCTGATCACTTCTTGCTCGCTCAATATTTCGGGCAGTCGTTTTTCTTTTCGTGGGCGTTCAATCCAATACTTTTCTCGCTTTTGGCCTAACACATGCTCAAAATAAAATTTAATCGAATTAATGATCTGATTTTGAGTACTAAGAGAGATATCATATTTCTTAATCACTTTTAGCACATAGTGCATGATTTCGTCACCCGTAACATCCGCCACCGGCTTTTTCAAATTGTGATCGCAGTAATGAAGAAACTTGTTGAACAAACCTGTATAGGTCTTGTAAGTGCTTTCGCTGTAGCGCCTTACATTCAGCTTGTCTTTGTAAGCTTGCGGCACTATATCAGCTAGCGAAGCTGCTTCAGTTTGTGTGCTTTCCGATTTTTTGCTTTTCAAGGCCACATCAAAATAGCGCGCCTTCGATACAAAATTGCTTTTGTAACGTGACAATTCATCTGCATTCAACTTAGCGTTGATTTGTCTATAATCTACAAAAGCCACCCCTCTCAATGCAGTGCTTATCTGCTTTAGCCGCTCGTTTGAATCGTCAGCATACCAACATTTATGCGTTCGGCTGTAGGTGCAATTTTGCGCTTTACAAACGGCTTTGATTTTATCGTTAACCGGAAAAAATAAACCCAATCTGAACTGATTTCGGTGAAAAATGCGATAGATCATCACCTGAAGTTTTGGCGGAGGTGCTTCCATATGTTACAAACATAACTTTAATAACTCATAAGGTCAAACGCAGTCAAATAAAAAGCCTCAACCTCAGTTCATTATTTCTTTAAAACTCAGTTTTTTTTAAAGTCTCCATGTTCAACATTTAAGATGCAAGCACCAACAAGTAATGATAAAAGATAAAACGATGATCTCTCGCAAAACCTTTGGAGTTGAACGTGTGCTCTTACTTGAATTTGTTCTTGATATTGCACTTGATCTTGTACTTATTCTTGCACTTGAAGTACTAATTGATCTTTCCCATTGTCCATATCGATACAGCCAATTTCATTAGCCACTCAATGTGACAAAGACGTTTTCGTTTTAATCTCACGCAAAACTGCTAAGGTGATAAGCTTTTTGATTTTGATTTTGAAATTCTAAT
>CAZNTR010000259.1:0-4395 GCA_964575925.1 uncultured Chitinophagales bacterium | reverse complement strand
TTCTGAATAATTCAACAGCTATTTCTCATAAGAATCATGAAGAAAAATCATTGAATTTTATGAATAAAGTAATAAGCACATTAAAATCGAATCCTTCTTTAATTAAAAAAACAATAGTATTAGTTGAAGAAAAGCTAATTAGTAGTGAAAAATCCATTCAAAAGACATATTCAATTTGGTTGGATATGTTAAAAGATTGGCCCCTTATTAGAATTCAAACTTTTTTTGAAACAGAATCAGATTTAAGAACGCAATTACTTCAATCAAATCCTTTTTGGTTAAATGAGGATTTAGTTAAATTTATTGAAAAACAATGACTTACTATCAATTACTTCATGCTATACGAGCAGCCTGCACTGTTTCAAATGATGTAGAGCTCTTTGTTTTTGGCTCACAATCAATTTTAGCCCATTTAAATGAAATTCCAGATGAATTAGTCCAATCAATTGAAGTTGATGTTAGCCCAGTTAATAAACCTGAAAAGGTGATTGATATTGATGGAGTTTTAGGAGAAGGATCTTTATTTCATCAAACACATGGTTTTTATGTACACGGAGTATCGATTGAAACTGCAATTTTACCCAAAAATTGGCAACAGCGATGTAAAAAAGTCACTGACGATTGGCAAACAGATTCTAATGGCTATTGTAAAAGCTTACCTGACTTAGCTGTTTCTAAACTTATGGCTTATCGCGAGAAGGATAAAGAATTTGTTGAGATCTTACTTATCAACAAACTAATAAACGCTGAAGAAATAAAATTTTTAATCAATCAGTGTGAGGTTGATATTCGCCTAAAAAATCGATCTATAACTTGGCTGAATCGTTATTTAAGTATCTAATTTCTGAGCATTCACTGAAATTTGGTTTTCAGAAAAGTAATCGGCGATTTTACTCGATTTGGGTGAGTAAAAATCGACAAAATCAACTTTTTGGAGTTGCCTCAATATCTTATTTTCACAACGACAATTCGTATGATTTTTAAATTGTAAATAGTGAGCTTTCAGTTAAATATCTCCTAAAAAGGGGACTTTTAATTTTTTAAAAAAAATAAAAAAGGCCTCAATCATAGCCTTTTTTATTTTCAAGTCACCAATATAAACACAACTATGCTATAGTTATTTCAACAAAGTCATTTTCTGAGTCAGCACTCCAAACGAGGTTTCCAAACGATAAATATACATTCCAGAGCTTAATTTTGATGCATCAAATTCTAATATATGCACACCTTGTGAAAGATTTCCATTCACTAAATCTGCAACTGTTCTGCCTAATAAATCACTTACGAATAAGCGAGAATACGAAGCAGCGGGCAGTTCAAAACTGATGCGAGTACTCGGGTTAAATGGATTTGGATAGTTTTGATGTAAGGTATAGCTTTTTTCAACCTCTTTATATTCGTTTGAAGTAGCTTCAGTAATATCAATTCGATAATTATTTTCATTATTATTATCCCAAGAATCTGAATCAGGATAATACAATACAAAATTTACTGAGGTCACGTTTTGAGATCCATTAAACGGGCCGATTTGTAACACACGTTTCGAATCACTCAAAGTAAATGGTGATTGTATGGCTCCTGAAGCTTCCATACTTTCACTAGGCCAGTAAATTTGGTCTGGAGAAGACCATGTATTTACGCCCCAATGTAATCTAACATTGTCTGCTTTATTTACAGTAAATGTAATTATATCATCTTTTGTTGGCGCTGAAGGAGTCCAAGTAATGGTCTCAATGCCTCCAGTTCCTCCTGATCCACCACCAGAACTTAAGTTCACAACATAATCTTTTGAATCATTATTATCCCAAGTTCAAGCGCCATCATTAAACACAAAAATGATTCTGTTTTGTGCATTGGCTGGTACAGTAATGTTCACAGTCCATTTATCTCCATCTTTCGACATCGGTGTAGTTTGTGGATTAACCCAAGAATCATACCCCCAATACAAATTCACTTGTGATTTATCATTTAAGAATCCATCATACGTTATTTTTACTGATTCACCCGCTTTCGGATTTGCTGGAACCGCAGCAATTTCTGCAGGTTCTTCACCACCACCAGTTCCGCCGCCGCCTTGACTTCCATTTGCATCAGTTTGGAAGAAACCTGCTCCTAACTCTCCAATTAATCCAGGCCCATCAAGTACATAAATTCCAGCTGAACTTGGTGCTACAGTAAATGAAATGCTTCCATTTCCTACTTCAACTTCAAGACCAGTTACTGCATCACGATACGTTCCGTTTTTTATACTAGAGAAATTAAAATTCACACTTCCGTCTTTTGCAATTCCGACAACAGCATAACTTGAACTGGCATCACGAACATAACCAACTCCGTTTCCTCCACCATTTCCGCCCCAAGACCAAGAACCTTTTTGTAAAGCTGGTATTGCTTTTCGGATAGCATTTAACTTCTTAATATGTTTATAGATACGATGATTAGGAGCCTAAGTCATTACATCGCCATAATACGCTCTGCCTGTGTTATCAATAGACTCTTTTGTTCCTTGTGAGTCATGAATATCGGTATATGTACCGGATTTAAAACGCATTTCGGTTCCATAATATAAAGTCGGAATTCCTCTCCAAGTCCACATGAAACTTAATGCAGCAGCAAGGTTTTCATCATTTCCACCATAACGTCTATTCCAATCATTAACCGGACCAAAATCGTGATTATCTAAGAATAAAATATTAGTTGAAGGATCAGAATATAAATGATCATAACGCGCAGCTGCTTGTACATTACTCATATTTTCGCCTTTTCCAAATAGGTGAAACGTGCTCATGGCAAAGAAATCAAGAACTGCCAAACTTGATGGCTCCGAATTATTTACAGCACCTCTCCAAGTGTACCAATGTGGATTAACTTGCTCCTCATTATGTAATTCATGGCGCTTTTGAGCAACTTCACCAAATACAAATAAATCAGGATTTATTTTTTTGAACTCGTCCAAAAAGTACAAAACATCGTCCTTATTCATATGTTTTATAGTATCCCATCGAAAAGCATCTACTCCCATTTCAATAAATGTTTTATAAGCATTCACTAAATATTCACGTAAAACGGGGCTTGCTGTATTGAAATCAGGAGTGTCCCCTGCCAATGCTCGGTTATATAAATTTTCTAAATCATCGAAACCCTGAGCAAATCCATTTCCACTATGGTGATACCAATCGGGATCGGAAGTATCCACATAGTTTTCTTTTGATGGCCAATTAAATGCAGCTAAATTTTCATTAAAAGGCGCTAGCATTGTTGGCAAATTAGCCCGTGACCAAATTTTCCCATCATCAGGATTTGGAGTTAATCCGTCTTATTCCCAATTTGGATTCGGTTGCAAAGGGTTTCCATCGTTGTCTTTTCCCCATGGCTGATTCGGATCGGTATTGTATTTAATTTCTGCATGACCTTTAACTCCGTATCGTCCAGCATGATTCGTTACGATATCTAAAACGATTTTCATTCCTTTTGCATGAATCGCATCAACTAAATCTTGAAATGTTGCTCCTGGAGATTCCAAACGTGGATCCACTTTTGTAAAATCGTAGGCGTGATATCCATGATAATCTAAAGGTGACCAATTTTGAACAATTGGTGTAATCCAGATAGCGGTAAATCCTAAATCTTTAATGTAGTCTAATTTTTCAATCAATCCTTTAAAATCACCACGCCAAGTAACATCATTCGGATCTGTTATTAATGGATTTATTTCTGGATCGGGATTATAAGAACTCCATTCATTGGGTCGATTATTCGACGGATCACCATCAAAAAAACGAGTAGTTAATAAGATATAGATGGATTCTTCACGAAAATCTTGTTGTGCCTGAATAGTTTGCAAGCCTAAATAAAAAATGGAAAGAAAGGCTAAGCTTAAATTTTTTAATGTATTCTGCGAATAGATAATCATGATTGATTGTATTTTTGAGAAGAAAATTTAATCACTTTTAGATACGCACCTATACTATTCTTCGTTTTGATTAATGTAACTAGTTTCATTAATTTTACCGTTAGAAAACAAAATATGCGTTATTACAAAACTTAAACCCTTCAATGAAAAACCAAATCCATGAAGAAGTTTAGTAAACCAACCTACTTGTAAGCGCTTACATCAATATAATAAGAAAATTTAATTTAAATAGACGATTTATTTAGTTGAATAGTAAAACTGAGAATAGAGTTCTAGAAAAAGAGCAACTTCATCGTTTCAATCATGCTACAACTCAATGTAAAGTAAAATTATGATTCAAACTTAACCGTATTTTCCCACAATAAATCGAATTGAATTAATACCTCAACTTTCGGACTTTGACATTTTGTAAAGTGAATTATTTTGGTAACGGTTTTATGTAGCATAATTAATGAAAACAAGAGCTTATTCACATCATAATG
>CAZNTR010000258.1:0-4425 GCA_964575925.1 uncultured Chitinophagales bacterium | reverse complement strand
CATCTAATTGAACAGGAATTGCAATAGTAATAAAAACTAAAACTAATCCTGAAACAAGATAAAAAACGTTTTTGTCAGATAGTTTTTGCTTGTAGATAATTGCGCTAACTATGAAATGAATTATAGCATTACAAAGTGTAAACAGTCCTAAAAGCTGCTTTCCTGTTTCATGATTGTCTAAGATGGAAAAGCCGATTCCATAAAAAATAAACGAATTCGATAGAAGCAAACGAATATCGGTCATGTCAAACTTCTCTTTTTGAATCAGTTTATAAGACAAAAATGTTAAGTAAAATATGGAAAAGAATACGCTTAGAAAGATGAGTGCTAATTCAAAATGCTCATTGGTTTTATACTCTGTGGTGTACCATGTGAAATAAATGAGCCAAGTTAAACCAAACGATGCATAATAAAGTGACTTCCAATACTTTTTAAATGCAAGGACAAGAATTCCGAAGTTGATAATTGCCATATAAGAAAACAATACAGCAACTTGCCCAGAGCCATCACTTAACAGAAACGGTACCGCATAAGCTCCAACTAATCCAATATGAGCAATGACTTGCCTATTGTAATTGATGGCTGCCACGACCGTAAATGAGGTAAAAACAACCATAAGAGCAAATGCAAAGACTTGCGGAATTAAAACATAAAAACTATATGTCGCAAACGTGGTAAAATACATAATTGCAATTGCGCCACTGACAAGTACAGCGCTGTAGCTTTCATATTTTTCTTTCAATTTTATTCCAAATCCCAAAAGTCCAATTGCGACTAAATAACCCAAAATGATTCTAGTAAGCGGACTAATTAAATCATGTTCAATGGAATATTTTGCTCCAATTGCAACACCAATAATGGTAATGGCAATTCCAATTTTATTGATGAGATTTTCACCGATAAACTTTTCAAGATCAAGACTCTTTTTTGGAGATTTCGTTTCAGACGAAGCAAAACTTTGCTGAAGTTGGATTTTTACCGTTTCGGAAGTCTCTTGATTTAATTTCGTTTCTCTTTCAATTTTAAAATCCGAAAACGTTGCATGACTCTCCTCTTTTATTTCTTCCTTTTCAGAAGATTCAACTGATTCTGTTAAATCAGTTATTTCTTTTGTTTCAGAACTTGTAAGGTTATGAATCTCAAAACTTAACTTGTTTATTTCTTTTGAAAAGTCTTCTTGTCTTTTTAAAAGAAGTTCAAGTTTCTCAAGAAGGAGATTAATTTTGTCTTGATTTGGATTCATGCTTTTACACAATTTGCAACATTATAGAATAACGGATTTGGCATATTTATACATGTCAATTTTTTAAATAATTAGAGTGAATTTAAACTAAAAGTTTGTCCTTACAAAAGAGATTGATTATTGATTAACAAATTAGATTTGATATTCTAGAAATTTTAATGAGTTGCATTATTTGTAATACTTTTAATCAATTCAGTTAAGTTTCCCTATCATTTTATACCAATATATTTACGATAAAATATCTATAGAATACCCACTAATGCTTTATCAATATGCAGAATTAATCTTCACCAACATTCTTAAAAATTTCCTTTTGTAGTTTTTCGCTAATCCAAACTTCCTTTTCAGTTAACTCATTTAATAATGGTCTTAACTCTTTAACAATACCTTCTTTTTTTGCTTTTATCAGAATTCCAATTGTACCAATAACTTTTAAATCAACATGTTTTGCATGAAACATTCCAAGTTTCTCATCAAAGATTATCAAATCTACATTTAATTCTGTTGCCAAAACTATTGCTTCGGCGTCTCCTGCATCAAGGTCTAAGAAATATTTAACAGTTTGTTTGTCTTGAATTTCAATGATATTTATCCAAGGAATTTTTGACAAATCTATGTAATAAAGTTTGGTTTTTCCTGCTTCTATTTCATTATAAACAGCTATTGGAATAGTAATCTGCCATATATCTACTTGAATAAATCAAGTCTGTTTACTATTAGAAATGAATTATAGGTCTATTATTTGAAACCACCTTAGGCATTAGTAATATCTTTACTTAAATCACTTAAATCAAATTGACTAAAAACAGAACTTTTATATTTTGCTAAGGTCTCTAAAAAATCTATTCGTGATAATCCTAAAACTTTTGCGGCAACTCCTGAAGATACTTTTCCAAGTTCATAAAGCTTTACCAACGAACTAGTTTTTATCTCTAATTCAAAGTCTTTTCCGTTTAGCCTTAATGTATTAGCTAAAGATTCTGGATATTCAATGGTTATCATTCTTTTCATTTAGCATTATCATTCTCAATATAATGAAAGCATTACAGTAAAATCAATATCCTTGACATCTCTATTAGGTTTTATGCCTTCCTTCAGTGATTAAAGGGCAATGGCACTTACCCCTTTCAGATAATATGGATCTTTTAATTCTTGCATCAGTTCATCTATACAATCAAATGATTCTTTGAAGTAAGGAATATTCACAAAATACGCCGACCAATTAATAACAGGAACCCGTTTGAATCTTAAATGTCTAGATCAGCACCTTTTTAATTATATACTTTGCAATTTCTAAAGACTCGTATTCGCTTGCCAACATTAATGCGTTCAGCCCTATTGTGTGATGTTTTTCAAATTAGGATTAGCCCTTTCCCTCCATTAGACTAATAATATTCAGATCATGTATAATTACTCCTAACGTTAGTAACTTAACTTCTGTTGAACCAAATGAATCAATATTTTGCTTATTGGTTGCATTTTCTAGTGATAAACTGTTCTTAGAATTTATGAATTGAACGATCTCTTGCACATTATATTCCGATTTTTTCTACTTATTTTGAACAGAACTTGCACAACTTGATGCATATAAAACGATTGTTATATACTTCACTAATACATTCATTGTTAACTCTTGTTAATGGAGGTTTGGCATAAATCGAATCACAAAAGAGACACATTAATAACATTATTCACAATTATTTATAGCCTTTATATTTTGCATACTATATTTTGCTTTCTTTATTAGTGCTCATAATGAAATCTGCAAGCATATATTTTTAATTCATTTTCTTCAATTTGATAAACAAGTCTATGTTCATTGCCGATTCTTCGAGACCAATATCCAGCCAAATCATATTTGAGTTGTTCGGGTTTTCCTGAACCCTCAAATGGTGTTCGTTGTATTTCCTTAATTAATATATTGATTTTTTTAACCATCTTATTGTCTATTTTTTGCCAATAAAGATAATCTTCCCAAGCGTGTTCACTGAAAGTCAGAATCATATTAATCTTCTAAATTGGGCTGAATTGTTTTCCCTACCTTCATTTGTTCAATTGATTCGAAAAGTCTGTTTGCATTTTTCTTTGAACTAAGTAGATGCATTGTCTCCATTATTGAATTGTATTCATCCAATGAAATCATAACGGTTCCTTTACCACTTTTTCTTTTGATAATCAATGTTTCGTTATCATCTTCAACACTATCTAAATAGCTTTTTAAGCTATTCCTAAATTCTGAGAAGTTTGCAGCTATCATATTTTTTACTTAAAGTTCATAATTATGTACAAATATACGTACTCATTTTGATTAAGACAATTTTTGGGGATTAAATTGTAAGAGATTAGTAACCATTTTCGAGTAAAGAATTATCAAGTATTGGTAAATAATAGATATTCTGTACTGTTAACCAATAATTACTCTAAAGCTAGCTCTACGGCCTTATCAAACAATTCATCTTTTCCAGCTCTGACACCTTCTATCGTTTTTTCGACATAAACAATTGGCAGAATTCCTATTGTGTGAAACTGTGATCCATCATGTTTTACAACTTTCTTTTTTAATTAGCTCACCAAAAGCAGGATTTTCTTCAAAAACGGCTTCCCCTTTTACTTTTTTAATCATTTCTTGATAAGCAATTTCAAGTGAATTTTTGCCTTCTTTTGGCTCTGCATTAGTTAAATCATGCGAATATCCTTTACTCGTTCCTATCCAACCGGTTTTGTCATTAAGTGGCTTTTCAAAATCGTTATTTGAAAGCTGAACTTCGATCCATTTTCCTTTTTCTTTGTAATAGACATGAACGTCGTCTAAAAGAAGCGCTCCTTTTCCCATTACATAACTTCCAATTGAAACACCAGAAGGATTATCGTCGACTTTTCCTGTGATTTCATATTGTTGCCACTGATTACTTTTTATTGGATTTGCACCCATATTTTCAAAAAAGCCTAAAGATTTATCCGCTTTATTTACTCTAAACCATAAATGACCTGTTCCTTTTGTTCCTTCTTTGAGCTTGACCCAAGCCGAATATTAAACTTCCTCCCAACTAATTTCTTATGTTCTAATGCTAAAGTAAGATTCCCGTAACTACTCGATTCATCAATCTCAGAAAAACCATTAACACGAACACTTTTATAAACATAATTCTTATAACTCATGTCTTTCGAAACACCTTCATGTT
>CAZNTR010000257.1:0-4441 GCA_964575925.1 uncultured Chitinophagales bacterium | reverse complement strand
AAGACGTGGCTAGAAAAGTCCTTTACCAAGCTTTCGGAATTATCGAAGAGAAAACAGGTCAAGTAGGCGTTGATGTATTCCGTGCCGCTTTGTCTAACGCTTCTCCGGTAGTTGAAGTACGTAGCCGTCGTGTTGGCGGTTCAACTTATCAGGTTCCATCTGAGGTTAGGCCTGAAAGAAGTAGTGCTCTATGTATGCGTTGGATTATTAACGCTTCAAAAAGCCGTAATGACAAGTCTATGGCTGCTCGTTTAGCTCGTGAACTTATCGATGCTTCAAACAATGAAGGTGGTGCTATTCGTAAAAAAGACGAAACTCACCGTATGGCTGAAGCTAACAAAGCGTTCTCGCATTTCAGATTTTAATCTAAATACCAAGTATAATGTCATCTGAAGACGACAAAATTATTGACCGTTTAAGACACACCCGCAATATTGGTGTTTCTGCGCACATTGATGCCGGTAAAACTACAACATCCGAACGTATTCTTTTCTATACAGGTATTAATCACCGAATTGGTGAAGTACATGATGGTGTCGCTACTATGGACTGGATGGAGCAAGAACGTGAGCGTGGTATTACTATTACCTCTGCTGCTACTACTTGCGAGTGGAAAGGTCACAAAATTAATCTTATTGATACTCCTGGACACGTTGACTTTACCGTTGAAGTTGAACGCTCTCTTCGCGTTCTTGACGGTGCCGTTATGGTGTACTGTGCTGTTGGAGCCGTTCAGCCTCAATCTGAAACAGTCTGGCGTCAGGCTAATAAATATAAAGTTCCTCGTTTAGCGTTTGTAAATAAAATGGACCGCACGGGTGCAGATTTTTACAATGTAATTGAGAAAATGAAATCTCGTTTGAACGCTAATCCTATTCCTCTTCAAATTCCTATCGGAAATGAATCTAATTTTCGTGGAGTTGTTGATTTAGTAAGAATGAAGGGTATTATTTGGCACGAAGAAGGTTTCGGAATGACTTACGATGAAATTGAAATTCCTGCCGAACTTCAAGAGAAAGCTGATCAATACAGAAAAATTATGATTGAATCCATTGCAGATCACGATGATCAATTAATGGAAAAATATCTAAATGAAGAAGAATTAACAGTTGAAGAAGTTGAAGCTGCTCTTCGTAAAGCAACTTTAGCTCTTAGTGTCACTCCTATTCTATGTGGTTCTGCATTTAAAAACAAAGGCGTTCAAGCAATGCTTGACTCTGTAATAAAATATTTACCTAGTCCTTTGGATATCGATGCTATTACTGGTACAGATCCTGATGATGATCAAGTGAAAATTTTACGCCATGCCAATCATAATGAGCCGTTTTCTGCTCTTGCGTTCAAAATCGCTACCGATCCTTATGTTGGTAAATTAACTTTTATTCGTGTTTATTCAGGTCAATTAGAGTCAGGTTCTTATGTCTTTAATGTAAATACTGGCAAAAAAGAACGCGTTGGTCGTTTACTAAAAATGCACGCTAATAGTAAAGAAGATATCGCTATTGTTCGTGCTGGTGATATTGCTGCAGCTGTTGGAATTAAAGAAGTTCGCACAGGAGATACTCTTTCTGATCCTGATAATCTGGTCATGCTTGAGAAAATGGTATTCCCTGAACCTGTTATCAAACTGGCTATTGAACCTAAAACTAAAGCTGATAATGATAAACTCGGAATGGGTCTAGCAAAATTAGCTGAAGAAGATCCAACGTTTAAAGTTTCAAATGACGAAGAAACAGGCCAAACTACCATTGCTGGTATGGGCGAGCTTCACTTGGAAATCATTGTAGATCGTTTAAGACGTGAATTTAAAGTTGAAGCTAATGTAGGTGCTCCACAAGTATCTTACCGTGAAGCAATTACAAAATCTTTTACACACCGTGAAGTTTATAAGAAACAATCTGGTGGTAAAGGTAAATTCGCTGATATTCAGTTCGAGCTAATGCCGACAGAAAATCACGTTGGATTTGAATTCCTGAATGAAGTTAAAGGCGGTAATATTCCAAAAGAATTTATTGCTCCAGTTGAAAAAGGCTTCAAAAGTGCAATGCTAAATGGTATTCAGGCTGGTTATATTGCAGAAGGTATTCGATTCCGTTTATTTGATGGTTCTTATCACGATGTTGACTCTGATGCATTAAGCTTCGAGTTGTGTGCAAGACAAGGTTTTAGAGAAGCTGCTAAAAAAGCAGGTGCTATTATTCTAGAACCAATTATGCGTGTTGAAGTTATCACTCCTGAAGATTATATGGGTGATATCATCGGTGATTTAAACAGTCGTCGTGGTATGATTGAACAAATGGATACAAATCCAGATGGTTCTGTTGTTAGAGCACAAGTTCCTTTAGCATCCATGTTTGGATACTCAACTGAATTAAGATCTATGTCACAAGGTCGTGCTGTTTACTCTATGGAGTTTTCAAAATATGCTCCAGTACCTGACAATGTTGCAAAAACAATTTTAGAAAATAAAGCTTAACATTAAATTTCAGTAATAAAATGGCAAAAGAGGCATTTAATCGCAGTAAACCCCACGTTAATATTGGTACTATCGGTCACGTTGACCACGGTAAAACAACTTTGACGGCGGCAATCACAAAAGTATTGAGCGAAAAATTTGGTGGTTCAGCCAAAGCTTTCGACGAGATTGACAACGCTCCTGAAGAGAGAGAGCGTGGTATTACCATCGCTACTGCTCACGTTGAGTATGAGACTACAGCACGTCACTACGCACATGTTGACTGTCCAGGACACGCCGATTATGTAAAAAACATGATTACTGGCGCTGCTCAAATGGATGGTGCTATTATCGTAGTTGCTTCAACAGACGGACCAATGCCTCAAACACGCGAGCACATCTTATTAGCTCGTCAGGTTGGTGTTCCTTCATTGGTTGTATTCATGAATAAAGTGGATATGGTTGATGATGAAGAATTACTTGAATTGGTAGAAATGGAAGTTCGTGAACTTCTAGATAAATACGAATTCCCTGGTGATGATACTCCTGTAATCAAAGGTTCTGCACTTGGTGCATTAAACGGCGATGCAAAATGGGTAGCAACTGTTATGGAATTAATGGATGCGGTTGACTCTTTCATCCCAACTCCAGAGCGTGCTGTTGACAAACCTTTCTTGATGCCCATTGAGGATGTGTTCTCAATAACTGGTCGTGGAACAGTAGCTACTGGTCGTATCGAGCGTGGTATCTGTAAAGTTGGTGAAGAAGTTGATATCGTTGGAATTAACGAAGACAAAATGAAATCCGTCATTACCGGTATCGAGATGTTTCGTAAGTTACTTAGCGAAGGTCAAGCTGGTGATAACGCTGGATTATTACTTCGTGGTATTGACAAGAAAGATTTAGTACGTGGAATGGTTATTTGTAAACCAAACAGCGTTAAACCTCACACAAACTTCGAGAGCGAAGTGTACATTTTAAGCAAAGATGAAGGTGGACGTCATACTCCATTCTTTATGGGTTACCGTCCACAGTTCTATTTCAGAACAACGGATGTAACAGGTATTTGTACCCTCCCAGAAGGTGTTGAAATGGTAATGCCAGGCGACAATGTAAAATTAGGTGTTGAATTAATTCAACCTGTTGCTATGGAAGAAGGCTTACGCTTTGCTATCCGCGAAGGTGGACGCACAGTTGGTGCCGGTGTTGTAGCTAAAATTAACAAGTAAGTACATCATTTACTGTAAATTGAGGCGAGTTATAATTGCTCGCCTTTTTACTGTTTACGGGTGTAGCTCAATTGGTAGAGTAGCGGTCTCCAAAACCGTTGGCTGGGGGTTCGAGTCCCTCCACCCGTGCAAAAACAAGAAGTGTTTATGAATAAAATAAAAGATTTTTATCAGAGTGTTAAAAAAGAAATGTCGAAAGTGTCCTGGCCTGAGCGTAAGGAGTTAGTAGATAGTACAACAGTAACTGTTGTTTTTTCAATAATTTTATCTGTTTTCATATTTTTGATGGACAGAGTTTACAGCACAGCATTAGAATTATTATTCAAATAAAGAAAATAAGAAATGGCAACCGTTAATGATAAAAAGTGGTTTGTAGTCCGCTGCTTCTCTGGTCATGAAAAGAAAGTCAAGGAATATCTTGAGCAAGAAATCATAGATCAGGGACTAGATCACAAAATATCTAATGTTCTGATTCCGACGGAAACGGTTGTTGAAATAAGAGCGGGAAAGAAACGAACACGAGAAAAGAATTTCTTCCCAGGCTATATACTCATTGAGGCTATATTTGATGACGTTGTCAATCAACTTATCAGTAATGCGCCCAGTGTTTTAGGGTTCCTCAAAAATGACAAGAATAGTAAAGTACCAACTCCGTTAAAGACAGAGGAAGTAAATAGAATTCTTGGAAGAGTAACTCAAAACAGAGAAATAGCAGATGCGGGTGGACTCGTTGAAATACCATTCCGCGAGGGTGACC
>CAZNTR010000256.1:0-4457 GCA_964575925.1 uncultured Chitinophagales bacterium | reverse complement strand
AGCTGGCAACGGGAGCATCGTGACGTTCAATAACAATAACTCGTAAGCCATTGTCAAGAGTGAATTTAGTTACTTTTTTCTCAAACTCTTTCAGGTTTTGCGCATGTGAAACGCCAAATCCTGATAAAGTAAAAGCAAGTAGAAGTAAACCGAGTTTTGATTTCATTTCGCTTGAATTAAAATTACTATTTATGTTTTAAGAGACCTAAATTTAGTGTTTTTAGAATTAGTAAGGAATTAGAATTTGTGGGGTGATGTTTAAGTAAGGGTTTTAATAAGAAATGCGTTCTTAAGTTTATCCCATTTGGCCCATTTTGGCGCGAGTTTATAAACTCGTGCCTTTTTGCATCTTCAGGCGCATGTTTTGAAACATAGCCAAGTAAAATTTTAAGCATATACTCATATCATTTTAACCAAAGCCAAAATTCAACATCAAATTAATGATTGATTAACTTGAATTGATTCAGTTAGAATAAAAAGGAAATTTAAAACTGAAGAATAATTACTCAAATCATTAGTTTAAACCCAGAATTATTTGATTTTTTTGGATTAAGTTAAAGTCCTGGAAAAAGTTTTAAAAACAAAATCTACTAAAAAGGTTTACCAACAGTTAAAAAGGATGGCAAAAAAAACGAATGTTCCCGATTTAAAAAAGTTTTCTGGAATAGTTCAACTAAAAGAAGACCTAGCAGAGTATCAAAAGAAAATCCGAAATGAGGCCTCCAAACAATTTGCTTAAATGGATTTAAACGAATGGTAAAATAGCATTCGATAACCAATCTAATTAAGAAGTAATATCTTCAATAAATATCATTTTCTTTGACTTATATTTAAAACATGACTCTAAAGCTCACAACAGGTTTCTTCTCCCAATCTTTCATTGAAACTACCGAATGATAGACTTTTGAATTATCCATAACCCAAAATCGATTGTGTCTTCACGCAAATTGTTTTAAAGTTAACCAGCCATATTGTTCATTGGCTGTTTCTACATCTAAAGTCAGAATGGAATCTAACAATTTGGATTCTATAAACTACTTTTCGATTTACTGGGCTTTTTCAGTATCAATAATCTTAACTAGCCAATCTGTCATATCATCTAGATAGGTTTCTACAATTGTCCAAATAATTTCATTATCAATCCCAAAGTAATCATGAACAATACGATTGCGAAATCCACGAATTCTATTCCATTCAATTTCTGGGTTTGAATTTCTAAAGTCAGGGTCAATGCGATTAGCTGCTTCTCCAATTATCTCGAAATTCCGAACTACCGCATCAATCGTCTTTTCATCCGACAGAAAGGAATCAAAATCAAGATCTTGAGTATATCTCTTAATCTTTAATGCAGATTGAAGCATATCATCCAATAAAAGTAAGGTATCTCGTTTAGACATAAATTAAATCAGAATCGATTTCCTCTAAATACTTTTCTTTAATGCCTTTTTTAGAAACCAAATCCACCTTGAATCCAACAATGGTTTCTAATTCTTCAGCTAAATCAATAAATCTAATACCAATTCTGTCTGAAAATTCAACAAGAATATCTAAATCGCTGCATTCATTTTGTTCCTTACGAGAATAAGAACCAAAAATAGCCATTGATTTTAAAGGGTAATCATTAAATAACCTTTTCTTATGAATACCTAAAGTGCTTTTAATTTCTTGTACTGTTTTCATATTCTAAAAGTACCATTTTTTTATCAATCCAGAAAAAATCAAATGAAGAGTCCACTCCGAAAAGTCGATTATGTAGGTTTACACCCTACTAAATTCTCCGAATTCGACGAATAGTTTGCTGAAAACTACTTTTCGGAGTACGCTCAATGAATGAATGTTAATCGATTACTGAAAAGTCAAAGCAGTAGTATAATTGTTCAAATTGTGACAAAGATGTTTCAAATTAAATAAATTCAACTCTTTATATGAATAAACTTCTAAGACGAATAAGAAATCTGATTCAATATACTTCCCAACTGAACTAACATCCATTTTCGAAAAAGCAAACCATGGTTCGACAGGGCTCACCACATGCTTTTTGCCCAAATCTTTAAGAGAAGCACCCAAATGATAGACTTCTGTATTATCCACAAGTAAGAATCTGTCGTGACTACAAGCAAATTGCTTTAAAGTAAATCCACCAAATTGATCATTGACTTTTTTTACATCTAAATCAATTTTAGCATCCGATTTTTTCGAGAGAAGAAGAACAGATACATCAAAATGTTTTTTTGCTAAATGAGTCAGTGTTGTTTCATCAATGTAATTATCAATGAGAATGAGCGATTTTTTGGCAGATCGAATAATTTTGGAAGCAAGTTCATAAGCATCGAATATTTGTCCGTCGAAGAAAACGCCTTGAGTTGGTAATTGATTTGTTTTTAATTCTTGATGAATTTCTTTCATTTTATTCGTCAAATTCTCAACCGTCTTTTCTATTCGGTTCATTCTTTGATTAAGAGCATATCCTTTCAATAAATAATCTTTTAGCACGCGTGTTGCCCATATTCTGAATTGTGTACCTTGTTTAGATTTTACTCGATAGCAAACAGAGATAATTACATCTAAATTGAAGTATTCAACAAGGCGTTCAACCGCTCTATCACCTTCATTTTGAACAGTCGCAAATTTTGCGACAGTTGTCTGATCTTCCAACTCTCCTTCAGAGAATACGTTATTTATATGCTTACCTATAGTTTTTACATCTCTACTAAATAAAGCGGAAATTTGCTGCCTATTAAGCCCAACAGATTCATTTGCAATCCGAACTTCAATTAGTGATTTAAGGTCGTTTGCTTGATATAAAACAATTTCGTTTTTCATATATAATTGTTGTTATGGTTGATTAATAATCAAAAGGCTCAATTTTTTATTGAATCACTTCTAAGAACTGATGAAAGTTTGGTGGCTCTGTGTTCTGTAAATGTGATTGGAGCTCGCCTAAAACCCATTTTGTCTGGATTTGACATTGCAATTTGTGATTTCCAACCTTCAAATTCAGCGTCGTTAAATGGAGAATAAAAATCAACCAGAAATCGCTCAAAGTTTCTATTAACAGCTTGATTTATAAGACGTGTTTCAGCTTGATTAATTATAACCTGTGTTCCCAGAATCATAAAAATTCGGTTTTTGATATGTACTAGTGCAGTTGCGGGCCTATTCATACTCATAAAGATGTTTAATTAAATTTCTTACTATCATTTAAAAGTAGAGCGCTTGAAACCAGAAAATCTTACAAACTTTTCTAAATAATTTGTAACTAGTTGTAGGGTAATAGTTTGCAGACAAAGAAGACATAAGTGAAATTGCAGTTTTCAAAAAAAAGAACAACTAATAGGAGTAATAACCAGAGTTCGGGATAAAAAATTAAAATAAAAACTGGAAAAGCTAAATTTCGTCATGCTGGGCCCTGACCCAGCATCTCTACCTAATTGTGATTTAAATTAAAGATTAGACAAAACCAAATAAAGTTCACTATAGTTATTCAGGGTTTTGATTAAAATTATTTTAAAAAGCCTTAATCAGAAATCAGGTTAAAAAGCTTTATAAAACATAAAGAATTAGAATTTGCGGGGGCCAATTAAGAAAGGATACACATCATTTAATGTTCTCTTCGGTATCTGTTCGTAATCTCTTTATTGTACTAAAGATACAACAAGGGAATAAAATGACAATTGAGCCTTGTTATAACCTTGTTAACTACTATCGATGTCGAATAGAAGAAGTAGAAAAGATAAATAGAAGATTTTGGACAGATACTAAACTCAAGATTTAGTTTTACTCAGAACTTTCCTTAAATCGATAAAAAATAAATTTGACACACTTTATTGAACACTCTCACTATTAATCTAAATTATTTCAATAAGAATAATATTAACAGTATCTTAAACTACTTGTATTTCATCTAGAAATCAACATAATCTAATCGATCATTTTTTTCACATGAATAAGAGCACAATTCGCAGGCACAGTTTCTAAAACAAATCGAGGTGTTATTTGATTGGAATTCTATAGCCAAACTCGTTAGTGTGTTAGATAAAACGATAACTGGAAATGGAGGCAGGCCTCGCTCCACGACGCTATTATGATGATAATAAGCGAATGGCTTGTCAATTCGGTTGGTTTTATTGCATTTTAGACAAAACTAAAAGAGGACAACCTCTTTCCAGCAAACAAATAAATCAAAACAAGAAATTCAGCAAAAAACGTTGCAAGGTGGAACACTGCTTTGCTTAAATGAAAACCCAATGCCGAAAAATGAGTGCATCGGCAAACAGTCCAAAGAAAAATGCCTTGAAATTCGACTTTATGCGCATGGTTTGGAATATTTGACAGGCCAAAATTTTATTTAAATGAAACAAGCTATAGGGTAAGACTGTCCATGAGTCGGCTAATTATATAAAGTCTAATATATAATTACAAATAATACACGTATTTTAGCTTATCGTTTAACTAGC
>CAZNTR010000255.1:0-4476 GCA_964575925.1 uncultured Chitinophagales bacterium | reverse complement strand
GCGTGTACTTTGAATGAAGGTGCGTTTACTTTGAGTTACGGTGCGTGTACTTTGAGTTACGGTGCGTTTACTTTGAGTTACGGTGCGTGTACTTTGAGTTACGGTGCGTTTATTTTATGTAGATAACGTGTTTGTGTATGATTAGTTGCGTGTAAATAAGCACGAACCTTTCGGATTAAAACAGACTATAAATATATGAAAAAGCCAATGAATTAAGTACTTAAAAGCAATTAATTATACACGTTGTTAGCTGTAGTAATTGATTGATTTTATATTTGTTTGAGTGATTTTTGCGTAATAAATAATTCAGGTTTCGAGTTAGAAATTCCGATTGAGTGAGTTTTTTGATTGCAAATCAACTTAAAGGGCTTTAGTTTTTTTGATTAAAATACCGATTTTGAAAATACTTTATTTATTTAATCACAAAAAAATAGAATATCCTCTAGGATTATTATAAGTAGTCGAGAACTAGCAATAATTTTAATTTACGCTTATAATACTTATAATGAATATGTGAAACCTATGGTAAATTGTCTCGGTCGAAGAGAAAATTGCGATGTACTAATGAAATTTGCTCTACTATTTGTTAGAGTAAAAAAATCTGTATTAAAAATATTTATCAGAGAAGCTCTTAAATAAGTTTTCTTAGACGGCTTGTAAAAAAATGACATATTAAGTAATGTATTATTATTTATTTCATTATTTGTTGACGTTGAAGTTCTTGTAGATTCTAATCCAAAATTAAGTCGAGTTGACGAACTAGTATAAAAATCCAAGTCAACTGTTTGGAAAAAGTTCAAATTATCTACTTTATTAGTTGGCAACTCTGAACTTCCTATATTTAATCTTGCATCATATTCTAAGGCATACCAACTGCCATTATCAAAACTTAAATTGAAATTTATGCCATGTCTGGTATTAATAGTATTAAGAAGTTCATTATTGAAAAATAATTCATTTTCTGTGTAACTATATGAATAAGATAAGTTTGAATTAAATGAGCCTAAAAAACCTTTAGATAAATTCAATGTAAAAGATGCATCTTTTATTGTGTTTGGACGTTCTACAACTTCTGTAAAGATAAATCCATCATCATTGAGTTGATTAACAAAAGTAACTTCTGATTCAGTTTGTGAAAATCTACCTTTTACATTGAAGAAGAAACTTTTCAAGATGTTACTGTAATTTAAGAAAGGCGAGATTAATTGTGATTTAGTTTTGTTTATAATCTCTGGGTTTTGTACAAGAGAGTTATAATTCTCTAAGACAACAGCAGGGTATAATTTTGAAAAACCTGAAATTCTGTTATCTTCTGAATAACTTATCCCAAGATTCCATTTAGTGTTTATGTTATATCGAGCAGAGGCAAAAGGCTGAATAAAAAAGAAAGACTCATTTTGTTTGATACTTTCATCTTTTTCTTCCTTATTATTTAAATTTGTATAGTCGGCAGATAATCTCCATTTCAACCTTAATTTTCCAATATTAAATTTTGTTTCAATTTTTGATTTTGAAGTGAATCTATTAAATATGTAATCACTATTAAGAGGAAAGTTTTCAGTATCTGAGTTTGGTAATGCTTTTAAAGCACTTTCAAAGTTTGATTTACTATACTGGATTTTTTGGTTAATATTCCAATTTAAATTTAGTAATTTAAAATCATAGGTAGAAAAACCACCAATATTAAATTCATTGATTTTTATATTTTGAATAGTTTCATCGTTTATGATATTATCACCGAAAACGCTTTCAAAAACAGGTGGTATAACAAGTAATTTTTCGGATTTACGATTATATTCAATTAATAGACCACTTTGTAAAATATTGTTTTTGGAAATTAGCGTTTTAAGAAATGTAGTATTATTTATTCTCAATTCGTAGTTTTCATAGTTTGCTTTAATATTATTATCGTTAAGGATTGAGTTTTCATTACCCGAATTGTCATAGTATTGTAATTCCGTATTATTTTTCGCATAAAAATTTTGCTTATTAACCTCTTGGTTCATACCAAATTGTAAACGTTGTTTTCTTAATTGATTTTTAGTACGATTTACAACAACACTAGAATCATTATTAATTATAAATGTAGAAGAAGATTTTTTTTCAATTCCACTTAATTCATTTACATAATTTATATTCCATTTAAGTAAAGTACTATCACTTATTTTATGTAAGGCATCGTTAGTTATTGAATAAGAATTATTATCTAGCCAATATTTATCGGATAGGATGACACCATTGATGTCTGGTGGTCTGATTATATTGGTTTTGTTAAGTTTCATAGCTAAAACATTTAGTTCGCCATTAGTTAAACTGCTACCTATGTTTCTTAAAGTCTTACCTACATTATTAGATTTGATACTACTAATGTTTTGAAAATTATCTTTTAAATATATAGGTGTTCCTTCAATTAAACCAGTAAATATAGGTACTCCTGCATCTCCTTTTATACTTCCAAAAACTAAACCTACACCTTCTTTTATTTTTAAGTTGAACGCAACGTCGTCACTCTCAGTCCTACCAATTTTTATGCGTTCATGATTATGTTTTTTCATGATATCAATTTCTTTTACAGCATCAGCAGGAATACCCTGAGTAGCAATATTGTATCTGCCTTCTAGTAAATCAACTCCATTTATGTATAAATGACTTATAGGCTTGTCCTCGTATCTAATCTGACCATTTTCGCTTATTGTAACTCCTGGGATTCTATTAATTACATCTTCAATCGTGTAATCTTTTTTAGCTTTAATTCCTTTAACGTTATAAGTTATTGTATCACCCTTTATTTCCACTTTTTTTGGTGATTTTAAAAGAACCTCATCTAGTTGTTCCAGTCTTTCAGTAAGCTTGAAGTTTTTTGTAACATTTTTAGTTTGAATTTTGAATTTCACAGTTTCATATGCCATATGCCTAATAACCAACCACAAGCTATCTAGTTTAGAGTTTTCTTTTATAGTAAGACGGTATTTCCCATCATCTTGAGAACTATAGAAAGCTATAATGTCAGATTCGTTTTGAGTTGAACTGGCTATTATTATAGTATTAGGTATGGGTTCACCTACTAAATCTGTAATTGTGCCTTTTATTTCGATTTGTTGTGAAAAAGCAAAAGGCATCCAAATTAAGGATGCCAACAAAACCATACTTTTATAAAAACAAAAACTATTTTTCTTCTTTGTTGCGTTCAATAAAATTTCTTGCTTTTGATTTACGATTTGTCCTAACTTTTTCTCCAGTTGTAGATTTAATATCGAAATAATAAATATCTTCTTCTTTCTCACGATTCATATACTTTAATCTTTCATTCAAAGACATTTCATAATATTTTGTTTTTATTTCATAAAATTCTTCCTTTTCAATATCATGAAATTTTTCTCCATCTTCAGAAACAAAATAATTTTTAATATTTGAGTCAATACTATAATCTCCTCTTTCAATTTCAACTGCTGTAAATTCAAAAACACTTTCAGTATCTTGTATATTAATTATTAAACCCGGTAGACCGAAAAACTTGTAAGGTCCAGTATTTACAGGAATTTCAGTTGTGTACCATGCAACCCAATCTCTACCTAAAAAATTTAAAGTTGCCTTTTTACAGTTGTATGTACTAATTAATTTTTCTTCATTAACTAAATTCCAATTTAAACTTACAGTATCGTTAAACTTTAGCAAATCGTTGCCAATAGTCTCGTAATGGCTTACTTCTTTATTCTTCCTTTTTATTAAAAAAAAATAAGGTGACCTATATAGCATTACTTCACTAGATTCGAGAGGTCTAAATTGTTGTAAACTATCCAAGCGTATCATTTTGTCAAAAGTAAATAACGCCTCCTCTTTTTTGTTAATTAATATAGTATTTGCTGTTCTAACATTATCTGATTCAACGAATTTTTTATAATTAAATTCATACACAACCTTGATATCGGATTCTTTCTCTATTTTCTTTTGGGAAAAACTAGAGAAAGAAGCAATAAGAACTGCAAATACTATAAAATTCTTCATTGGCTTAGCAAAGTTCATCAGCGACAGCCATTAATTCAGCAGCAGTTGGTTTTCTACGGAATGTACCATTCGTAGCATTCGCATTTGCTATGTCAGATGACAAATTTCCTGTTAGTGGCACAACTGCTGTTACACACCAACTACCACATTCAGTATTTAATTGTGTGGCTTGTTCACCACATTGAGCATTTATTGAAAATGTAAATGCTACTACTGCAACTAAAGTTAAAAATGTTTTTTTCATTTCATTAAAATTTTAATTATTATTAAGCTTATTTGGTTAAGGCATCAGCTTTCCTTTTCTTCTTTCGATGATACGAATAATATTTCAAAATATTTCTCATAAACCTAACATTTTTAAATATTTACTTACTAAAGATTGGATTCAAATCCGTAATATGCGTGGCGTTATTACAGCTAACGTTCCTCAGCTATAAGCAGTTGGGGCTTTTACACCCAAACTTTTCGGAT
>CAZNTR010000254.1:0-4520 GCA_964575925.1 uncultured Chitinophagales bacterium | reverse complement strand
TCATGGAAGCTATTGACTACTATGAGAGAATAGATTCTGGTTTAGGTCTTGATTTCGCCATTGAAGTCCATGAAGCTATAAGTAGAGCTTATACCTATTCAAATTCATGGGCACGTATTCAAGGGGATATTCGTCGATCTTTAGTTGACAGATTTCCTTTTGGAATTTTGTATGAAAAAAAAGATGGCATGCTTTATATACTAGCAGTAATGCACCTTCATCGAGAGCCAAATTATTGTGTAGATAGATTAATTTAATTTTCGACCCACTTTGCGCAGATTTATAATACGATATAAGACGTAGAAACGACGTTTCGATGACTGAAGAACAGATCATTCAGTACCGCATTTATCACCAAAATGACACCAAGAAAGGTGATTCTGGAGCTACAAATCTTAGACTTTTACGAATTTTTATTTCCATCCAAAACAATTTCTTTACTTTCGTCATAAAGTAGTTTATATTATAAACCACATTAAACAACAAACTAACAAATTTTTATGGAAGCAACTGAAAGTTTACACATCATTGAAGAAATGATTAACAAGTCTCGATCTAAAATCTCCGAAAATGGACAACTCTATTTATTCTGGGGATGGCTTAGTTTTTTTTTATCTATAGCTCACTATGTTCTACAAGTCCACATGCAACTTAGCTGGGCTCCAATGGTTTGGTTGGGCACCATTATTGGATTTGCCTATCAGATATATTATTTGAAAACCAAAAAGAAGAAAGATAATGTAATGACATTTGTAGATAGATCCATGATTTACATTTGGTCAGCGTTTGGTGTTGGAATGCTTTTTATTGTTCTTTCAATGCCAATTATTAAGTTTCAGCCTAACCCTTGGATTATCTTATTTTATGGTATGGCGACTTTTCAATCTGGTGGCGTTTTGAAGTTCAAACCTTTAATTATTGGTGGAATTGCTAGCTGGATAATTGCATTTATAGCCATGAATATTTCTCTAGAATATCAAATGATTGCACTTTCTGCTTCAATTGTTTGCAGTTACATTATTCCAGGTCACTTGTTGAAAAAAAATCCGATTAGCCGTGTTTAAAGAACTTGACCCCTTACTACATTCACAGTTACGATTATCCATTATGTCCTTATTAATGACGGTTGAGTCAGCCGATTTTTCGTTTCTGAAAGAACAAACCGATGCTACAGCTGGAAACCTGAGTGTTCAACTAAGCAAATTGGAAGAAGCAGAATACATTGAAATCCTAAAAACCTTTCAAGGCAAAAAGCCTCACACGAGTTGTTCAGTAACTCAAAAAGGCCGCAAAGCTTTTCAAGATTACGTAAAAGCCCTTCAAAGCTATTTACCAAAACTTGAACAAAAATAATCAAATCAGTTAAATAACCGATTTGACCGATTAGCAATAACCCTATACTAAAACCATAACTAGGTTTTTTTTACCATAAAAGTTTATAAAATAAACTACTTTATACTTATTTATTTATTACTTATATCGACATCTTTAACTGCTCAAGAAAAACTGGGCATGAAAGATTTCAGGATAGATTTACTGTTTTATCATCGCAAATTGCAATGTTTGGTAGCCTTTGAATTAAAAACAGTGGCCTTTGAGCCCGAACATCTGGGTAAGTTAAATTTTTATTTGGAAGCCTTGGATAGGGATGTGAAAAAAACACACGAACATCCTTCTATTGGTGTACTCTTATGCAAAACAAAAAACGATACCGAAGTGGAATATGCCCTAAGTCGAAATATTAGTCCTGCCCTAGTAGCAGAATATCAGACAAAACTGATTGATAAAGGTGTCCTGAAAAAATTACTGAAAGAATGGTCCGAAACTATAGAGGAGGAATAGGCTATACGACAAATTGGTAATCATTTGGTCAGATTCCCATAAACTATGACACGATATTATCGGGGGTGTTGAGGAAAGCCAACCACAACTGCTAGTTTTGCAGCAGTAATGAACCCTTAAAAAAACAAATAGGAGTCTTTCAAAAAATCTCAAAAAAAAAATCAGGAATCCGATTTTTATGCCGGAATCCTGATTGACCTTTTCCCAAGTTTAATTCCTTTCTGGCAGACTCAGGTATCATCAAGCACTCGTTTGAGCTTCTTTGCATTTCTTTCTGTAGGAGTTTGAAGCGAAAACGTTTTTTGTTTTTTCTCTCCGTTAATTGTTCGTACCACTTTAAGATAGCAGGTTTTATTTCTTGTAATAAGTTGAGACGTGGATTACCTCGCTAATAAGTTTGGGTTAAGGGTGAACCCAATGATAATTCCAATAGGACTTTTTACTTACCCTTTTGGGCAAAGTGCATATTTGTGTCCGAGAGCATCCAAGAAATTTTTTCAGCGAAAAAGATGTATACATATTTGTATACACTAGATGGGAAAACAAGGAGTTTAAGGAACGAATGAAAGCCAAAACATCCCGCACATAAAAAATCCCAATAACACTTCAAGTTATTGGGGCTGAATGATTTAAAAGTGGTACACTTGCAGGGATTCGAACCCCGAACCTTCTGATCCGTAGTCAGATGCTCTATCCAATTGAGCTACAAGTGCATTTGTTCCTTAGTAAGGATAAGATACTAAGTATTTTTTGTCTTATCAATATCCTTATGATGTCTTTATGCAATTTTATTTTCAACGATCTATTTTTGAGACCACTCCAAAAAGTCGATTCTTTCGGTTTACACCCATCCAAATCATACTAATTTCACGAATAGTTTGCTAAAAAATACTATTTAGAGTACACTCATTTTTGAGACCTGAGTTTCGTTTTTAATAAACAGCTTTGTCCCTATGCTTTTTATTCAATTATTTTTTAAATCATTTCTCACAATAAAAAAGCCGGCATAAACCGGCTTTCTATCATTTCGATAAATATACATCAACAGATTCTTAATATCTGTAATGATCAGGCTTATAAGGACCTGCAGGAGTTACACCAATGTATTCAGCCTGTTCTTCTGAAAGTTCATCCAAATGAACACCAATTTTTTTGAGATGTAAGCGAGCTACTTTTTCGTCTAAATCTTTTGGTAACACATGAACGCCAATTGGGAAATCTTCGATTCTTGTCCATAATGCAATCTGAGCTAAAACTTGATTAGTAAAGCTATTCGACATTACAAACGCAGGGTGACCTGTAGCACAACCAAGATTCACTAAACGACCTTCAGCTAACACATATAACGTATTACCGTTTGGCAATGTAAATGCATCAACTTGTGGTTTAATATTGGTTTTAGTTGCATTTTCTTTTAACCATGCAACTTGAATTTCAGAATCGAAGTGACCGATATTACATACAATAGCTTGATCCGGCATCATTTCGAAATGCTTGCTAGTGATAACATCTTTACAACCGGTAGCCGTTACAAAAATATTTCCCCATTTTGCAGCATCTTCCATTTTCATAACACGATAGCCTTCCATCGCAGCTTGAAGAGCACAAATTGGATCAACTTCAGTTATAATTACATTTGCGCCCATATTTCTTAGTGCAGCAGAAGAACCTTTACCAACATCACCATAACCAGCAACAACAGCTGTTTTACCAGCAATCATTACATCAGTAGCACGTTTAATTCCATCAATTAATGACTCACGGCAACCATATAAGTTGTCAAATTTTGATTTAGTAACAGAATCGTTCACGTTGATTGCAGGAAGTGTTAAGGTTCCTTTTTTCATGCGCTCATACAAACGGTGAACACCAGTTGTAGTTTCTTCAGAAAGACCTTTAATTCCTTTTACAAGTTCAGGATAAACATCTAAAACCATGTTGGTTAAGTCGCCACCATCATCTAAAATCATGTTTAAAGGCTGACCATCAGCAAAGTATAACGTTTGTTCTATGCACCAATTAAATTCTTCTTCGTTTTGACCTTTCCAAGCATAAACTGGAACTCCAGCTGCCGCAATTGCTGCTGCCGCATGATCTTGAGTAGAAAAAATATTACAGCTTGACCACTGAACATCTGCTCCTAGTTCTACTAATGTTTCAATTAATACTGCAGTCTCAACCGTCATGTGAAGACAACCAGCAATTCTTGAACCTTTTAATGGTTTTTCTTGGCCATATTCTTCACGAAGAGCCATTAAACCTGGCATTTCAGCTTCTGCAATTTTGATGGCTTTACGTCCCCATTCTGCTAAACCGATGTCAGCAACTTTATAAGGAAGTTTTGTTTCTTGTAACATGTAAATTTCTTTAATTTTTTGATTTTTGTAAAGTCTATAAATTTACGGGATTTATACCGCATGAACAATTAGAATGGATTTAGCTTAATCGATAACACTAATCTGATTTCTCGATGAACCTTCATCAAACCATGACTTACTAAACTAGATTGTTTTATCCCTTTGTATTTTAAGCATGAACGTTCTTTTTTATTCGTACTTAATCCTAATTGATTCTTATTTTACTAGGAATTTTGAACAAATTAATTCGCTTTTCATGGCTAAACATTTCAGCATTCCTGACTTTTACAAATCACCCATTATTAGAACTATCAAAGAGCG
>CAZNTR010000253.1:0-4529 GCA_964575925.1 uncultured Chitinophagales bacterium | reverse complement strand
TACTCGACTCCATCAAAAAGTCGCTTGCAATTATTATAGCAAAAAATAGAATCGTGACACCAAGTACGATTAGGTTTTTTTGTTCATTCAAAATCAATAAACCTTCAAATTATCTGAATTTTCAGTTTCAAATTAAATAATAACAACTTACTAGCAAAATATTTTTTATGCTTTTCCTGTTGCTTGTAATTCCAACCTTCTTTTTTTGTCCTTTTTCACTCCAAACCATGCACCAATTAGCGCAGAAGCGGTCATAGCGGCAAAAAAAACAGGCTTCATCGTATCCAATCCTGCT
Source organism: uncultured Chitinophagales bacterium (assembly GCA_964575925.1). Classification (GTDB taxonomy): domain Bacteria; phylum Bacteroidota; class Rhodothermia; order Balneolales; family M1805; genus M1805. The sequence continues at coordinate 4,234 of CAZNTR010000253.1, read as the reverse complement.
TCAGGTCTTGCAATGAGCTGACCAAAAATTGGAATCACGAAGAGTATTCCCAAAATGTATGCCACATAATCATGTACCGTTGTTTTACGCAAAAATCGTTTTGCAATAAAATAGCTCACATTACCTGTTGTTATTAGATAAAAAAGCCATGCTATTGTTCCTTGCCATCTTAGATTTTCTAGTTCTTCGTAAAACGTATAGGTTGCTACATAATATAATGTGCTCAACATAAGTACACCTGTAGTGTAAGCAAAAATTCTAGGTCCTTGTTTGGTATTCATTATTTGTTAACAATCCATTGTTCTGGGTTCAGATTCTCTTTGTCATTTTTTATCATGAGAAAAACAGCTGTTCCTTTTGGTGAACTTGAATTGCCAGACTTAGCAATAATATCTCCTGCTTTTACAAACATATCTTTTCTCACTAAAACTTCACTAAGATTTCCATAAACGGTATTATATTTTCCATGATTGACTATAATCACATCGCCGTAACCAGCAATTGGAACAATCACAAGCACTGTTCCATCATGAATCGCAAATACATTTGCATTCGATTCCGTTGCGATTTCTATTCCGTAATTCGTTGTTTTTGTTCGATAAACAGGATGTACTATTGTGCCATACTTTGCTGAAATTGCACCCGATTCAACAGGCCAAGGTAATTTTCCTTTAGCTTTTTCAAACGAAGTTTCCAATGCTTTTAAATCTTCTTCAGAAAGAGCTTCTTTTTTACTTACCGTTATCGGTTTTTCGTATTTCGCTACTTCTTCTTTTCGCTTATTCGCATCCACAATTTTTTGTGCTTCTGCTAATCTTCTTTTCCGTTCGGCTTCTAAAACTTTAACTCGATCTTCTTCATCTTTCCGAACTTTAATTTCTTCTGCAATTAAATTATTCAGTGTTGAGTTTAAGTTTTGAATCTCTTTTTGTGTATTCACAAAGAGTTTTTTGAGTTTAACTCGATCTCTTTGCAGAGCTAAAAGCGTGTTATCTTGTTTCCGTCTTTTGTCATCGAGAATACTTCTTTCTTTTGTTTGCTCTACCAATACGGCTTTGTTTTTCGCTGAAGAAACTTCCAATTCTTTCTGTTTTACCCGTAATTCTTCTTGTTTTACTTTTATTTCATTAGCCTGTTTTTTCCTAAAATCGGCAAATTTTTTCAAATAAAAAGAACGCGCTAAAAGCTGACTCACATTTTCTGCCGCCAATATAATCGCAATTTCACTTACTCGGCCATGCTTATACAGATAAACCAAGACTTTTTGGTAATTCTGAACGAGTTCTTCTAACTCTTTTTCTGTTTTTTGAAATTCTTTTTTTATAAGCTGATTTTCTTGTGTAATTGCTTTTGATTCATCCGTTAAGCGAGAAATTACCTGTTTTCGGATAGCAATTTCTTTGTCTAATCGTATTAACTCTCTAGTTAATTGTTCAAATTTTTGCTCACTTTTTTCGATTTGCTCTTCGTAAGACTTTAGTTGTCTTTGCAACTCTTCAATTTCTGCCCGAGCTTTATTTTGCTCTTGTCTTAGTTTAACACGGATTATATCATAATCTTGCCCATAGACTCCTATTTGTGGATATAATAAACAAGCCAACAATAACGCGATAAGTATCGATGCTTTTCTAATCTGAAAAAAGTCGAAGCGTTTTGATGTGGGTTTTATCATATTATCGTTGGAGGGTAATGGATTTTGGTAGTGAATAGTAAATTGTTGAGGTGTCTGAATCCTGCCTAATATCAGCTAATTGCAAAGAAATTTTTCGGGGTTCAATCTTGCCAAAAATAGTAATTCTTTTGGGTATAAACCGATTTTGAAAGCGTGTATAATCGTTAAACTCAATAGATTTGACTGGAAATTCACTATTTGATGACTCAATTTGTGAAATAAATGATTCATTTATGGGGATAAAACCACGAACTGTTCCAAATTCGGAACTTATTTTAATTTGTTGATCAGATGAAAACCATTCAAGAGGTTCTTCAAAAAAAGACTCCGGTTGTATTAAATGAACTAATGAAGCAGGTAGATTTCCAACTCCTGAAAGTCTTTGCCATACTTTTCTGTCCATTTTTATAGCTGTTTTATCAATTTTATTGTATTCCAACACCGAATCTTTGTCAATCAAAATAATTAGACCTTCTATACCTAAAGAATTTTTGAGTTTTAACAAGGTTTGCTCCGAATTTGCTCTAAAATCAGCCGTTGCTCGCTCAGATACCCCCTCATCTGATAAAAAAAGACGTAATTTTCCTTTTATGTGATAGGATTCAATTTTTATCCACTGAACAGAATCTGGTTTTACAATTTCAGTAAATCGCTCTATTGCTTGGGTTTCTTTTTGAAGTTTTTTTGTTCCAACACAGGAAATAAGCGCAGTACTAAACAGAAAAAAAAAGAAATTTTTACGGATTGATTTAGAGCTCATCTGAAAAACGTTTTAGCAAATATGTTCTTTCAGGATCTAAGTCAAATGCAATTTTCCACCATTTTTGAGCTTGTGTATCATTTTCTAGTTTTTCATAGACATCACCCAAATGTTCATAGACTTCTGCACTTGCCCCACCCACATCAATGGCTTTTTGAATATATATTTTTGCATCTTCATATTCGCCAACTTGATACAAAATCCAGCCGTAGGTATCTAAAAATGAAGGATTTTCAGGTTCAATATCTAATGATTTTTTGCTCATTAATTTTGCTTCATTTAGTTTTTCTTTTCGAACACTTAAGTAATAAGCATAATTATTTAAAGCCGTTGCATTGTTGGGATCTAATTTTATAGAAGCTTCATACGATTCAGCAGCTTTTGGCCAATTGTCTAACTCATTGTAAGAGTCGCCCATTATGGAATAAATTAGCGATTTAAATTCTCGTCTTGCAGGTGAAATACTCGCTTTTGCAAACCATTTATTAGCATTTTTATACTGTTTTAACGAGTAATAAGAAACGCCAGCTACATATTGAATAAAAGCATTATCGGGATTGATATCATCAGCTCTATCCACAATTTCGGTAATTTCTTTAAAATTTGAATTTCTCAAATACAGTTGAAGTAGTTCATTCCAAACTTGGATTTCTAGATCGTTTTTTTCAAGTGCTTTTTTCAAATAAATTAAGGCTTCTTTATCATTTTGAAGAAGCATATAATATTGCGCCGTAAATAATAAAGGGCTTAATTCATCGGGATAAGAAGTCGTTAGATTTTTCAAAAAAGATTTTGCTACTTCATTCATTTGATCAAAATCAGAATTTCCCACTTTCTCTTTATCAAATTCTGCTTGTAAACGAGTTAATAAAATGCGCCCTAACTGCTCTTTTGATGTGAAATTTAGATTCGTATTTGGCACAAATTCTTCTAGTGTGCTTTTTATTTCATCATACATTTCTGCTTCGAGGTAAAGTTTGATTAGTAAACTGAAAGCTTGTGATTCACTATCAGTCTTATCAAGAATTTTTTTAAGTGTTGCTACCGCATCTTGTTGCTTTCCTGCAGAAATTTGCAACTCAACTAAAGAATAAAACACGGAAACATCTTGAGGATTTAATTCGGTTATAATTCCCAATTCAACCATTGCCGAATCGGTATTACCCATTTTTGCAAAATTGATATATCTGCGATAATGAATCACTTCTTCTGTACCATATTTTTTTAACATACTTGCATAAATAGCATTTGCAGTTGTTAAATCGCCATTTTTTGTATAAATCTCCGCTAATCGATAGTGATGATCTAATTGAGTCGGATCTATTTTTATGAGTTTTTTTACAACATCAGCCGCTTCATCAAATTGATTCGTACGTTCATAAATATCAGCGAGCCTAGAGATATACCATTTATTTTGTGGATCAATTTTAACGGCTTCATTGATATAATAAATCGCATTGCTTCCATCCTCCGAAGCCATATACGCATCAGAAAGAGCAAAATGAATTCCTGCCGATGTCGGTAACTTGATTAGAGCTGTGGTTAATAAATCGAGTGCTTTGTCATAATCCCCAATCTCATAAGCGAATAAACCTTGTAAAAAATTACGTTTTGCCTCAATTGAATCTTCTGCTGTAACTCGAATAAAAACATTACTTTCATTCTGAAGAACAGCATTTTTTTGCGACTTCGAAATTATTTCTTTTGAACCCGAACATGCGGCTAAGCTGAGAGTTGTAAGTATTAGCGAGATATAAATTCTTTTCATAAACCTAATTTAATCAAATTTCGCTTTATTTGAT
>CAZNTR010000252.1:0-4907 GCA_964575925.1 uncultured Chitinophagales bacterium | reverse complement strand
AATTGCTGCATTATAGTGTGTTTCTGCTCCCGAAAAACCAGGAATTGCACGTTCGGTCGCTTCGGCTTTCATAAATTCAACATTTGAATAATCTAATAAAACGTGTGGTAATGTTGATTCATAAAACATAGGACCTATATGAGAGAAATTGGCATAACTGCTATTTAATCCATAAGTGGCTCCTACATATCCACCAGAAATATTATTATCAAAATAAACGGCACGTCTTGGGTCAGATAAAGTATTCATTTGATCAACAAATGGTTTTGCAACAATAAAATCTAAACGACCACTTTGCACTAAGTCAACCCACATTGGGTTTGTGTTTGGTGTAGAGTTTAAATAATTAAATATGGCATTATCAGCGTTAGAAGTGAAAGCACCTGCGGCTCCTTGTTGAACAGCTGCAGTTCCTAATGCAGGATCAGCATCTATAATCACAAGTCCCATTCTCATTTTAAGGGAGTTAGCAAATTTTTTCCATTTAGCAACATCACCATTATAGATAAGGTCGGCATTACCAAAACTTGATCCCGAAGCATCTAATTTAGTAATAGCAGCAGATAAGCGAGCAATTAAGTCGGTATAAACTGTTTTACCATCATCATATTTAGGAAGTACATTAGTAAAATCTAAAGCTTCAGTATAAGGAATATTACCAAAGGTTTCCACCAAAACAGAATAGGCATATACATTCATTACTTCAATAATGGCTAATTGATTTTTTTGTGTAGTTGCGCCAGCAGTTCCAATTGGAGCTGTTGCTGAAATAACTTTAGCACTTTCATCTAAATCTTTTAACACATCTCTGTAGATATTTGCCCAAAGACCATCAGGAATTTTTCGACCTGCGATGTCATAATTTGCTTCATCATTATAGGTGGTAGAAGTAATTTGTTGAACAAATTGTCTCCAAACGTTAGTGTTAACGTTGATACTTGCCATTCTGTCAACCATGTTTTTTTCTGCACCAGTAAAAAAGGTTTCACCAGAAGCAACGGTTGCGTTCTTTTTGTCTATGTTTAAGTTCTCCAAATTATTAGTACAAGAATATACTAAAACTAGGGTAACTAATATAATTGATATTTTTTTCATAATGTACTATTATTAAAATTGAATTTTTACATTAAATCCTAAGTCACGGGTAGAAGGCAAAACACCACTTTGGTAGCCTTGTAAATTACCTGAACTTAAACCAGCTTCTGGATCTGCGTATGGCATATTTTTATGAATAATCCATAAATTAGAACCGATTACACTTAATTGTAATGAGCTTATAAAGCTATTTTCTAACATTTTAGAAGGTAAATTATAGGCAAATGCCACTTCTCTTAATTTAATATAAGAAGCATCATAAATATGTAAAGCATTTGGAGCTCTTGCATATCCTAATCCGTTACCATAATAATCGGCACGACCGTAAACAGTATTAACTGATCCGTCAGCTTGAACACCTTTTAATAAATTACCACCGCCATTAGCTAAGGTTTCGCGTTTATCTACACCTCTATCATTAAGGCCAACACTTTGATCATACAAACCTGTTGCAAAACCATACCAAGTATCTAATGAGAAAATACTTCCACCTTTTTGAACATCAATTAAGAAACTAAGGTTAAAGTTTTTGTAAGTAAATTTATTGTTAACACCAGCATTCCATTCTGGATTCATATTGCCAATAACATTATTGGTAGTACCTGTTTTGCTGTAATAACCTGCACTTGTAATGGTGCGTTGTCCGTTAGTATAAACAAAGTCAGTACCTTGTAAAGTTCCATAAGGTTGACCTACAGTTGCATTAAGAGTGATACCGCCTTGGAAAGAACCTAAAACTAGGTTTTTAACTTCTTCATATAAAGAGATAACTTTGTTGTTATTTTTAGACCAGTTCACATTTACATCCCAGCGAAAATCATCTGTTTTGATAGGAGAACCAGTTAAAGATACTTCAACACCTTTGTTTTCAATTTCACCTGCATTTACATATTTAGATGAATATCCTGTTGCAGTAGAAATTGATACGGGCATAATTTGATTAATGGTATTGGTTTTATACCAAGAAAAATCAACGCCTAATCTTCTTTTAAGGAAATACATTTCTAAACCAGCTTCAATACTTTTAGTAGCTTCTGGTTTTAAATTTGGATTTCTTTTGGTTGAATTAACAGAGTAAATTTGATTAACACCAAATGGATCTGGTTTAGTTAAAACGTCATTTAATTGACCAAAGCCAGCACTACTACCAACTTCAGCATAATTTAAACGTGCTTTACCAAAAGATAACCAAGGAGCATCAACTAATTCAGAAAAGATAACACTAGTTGCAACTGAAGGGTAAAAATATTTACTATTAGCGGCTGGTAGCGTTGAAGAATGATCTTGACGACCAGTAACATCTAAATAAAATGTTTTGTTGTAACCTAATGAAAACATACCATAAACACCGTCAACACCAATTTTTGAAGCACCTTCACTTGGAGCAGAAGGCGTGCCTATTGAATTTGAAATAGCATATAAACGATCAACAATTAAACCACCATTAGTTCTTGCATAGATTGAATTAGCATCTGTTCTTCTAATGTTTGTACCAATCACACCATTTAAGTTAATTTTTTCGGTGATATCTTTGTTAAAATTTAACATTAAATCATAGTTTAACTCAGTAAAATCAACATTATAACGTGTGTATTTTGCAGTTGGGTTACTACCATTGTTTGTTCTTTCTTCTTGAATATATGAATAAGTATCAATAGAAATTTTACCATCAACATTTAACCAATCGGTTATTTTGTAATTCAAGCCCATATTGCCAAAAAAGCGGCTTCTGCTATCAGTTTCGTAATTTTCATAACGCACCCAATATGGATTATCCCAATAAATTGGAGCTGGATTATCAAATGATGAAGGATTCCAAGTTACATTTCGTTTGGTTTTAAAATAGATATCTTGTAATTCTTTAACATCAACATTGGTTTGATACCATTGTCTAAAAGAGGTTAAAATATTGTCGCTATAACCTGTTTCATTACGACCAGTTGCATCTGATTTTACAAAATTTGCACCAGCAGTGACTGTTAATTTATCAGTTAATTTTGAAGAAGCATTTAAAGCAGCTGTATTTCTTCTTAGTTCACTGTTTGGCATAATGCCGTTTTGTATAAAACTAGTGTAAGAAAAACGATAAGTTCCGCTATCAGTACTACCAGACATTGATAAGTTAGTATTATAAGTAACCGCATCATTAAAGAATTTATCTGGTTTGTTAGTAGCGGCAACCCAAGGGCGTTTTTGTAAGTAATAAGGAGATTCTGGGTCTAATGAATTCCAGTGGTACACACTTAAACTTGGATCAAATTTACCACCAAAAGAAGCATCTTCAGTAAGTGGAACGATTAGATCATCAACACCATCACCATCAACATCACCTTCATCGAAATATCCAGTACTGCCATAGTATTTGCCATAACCACTGCCATATTGGCTTTGATATTTTACAAAAGTAGATTTGTCAATTGAACCAATGGTAATACCAGAATTTAAGGTAATGTCAACTTTATTGTTTTTAGTACCTTTTTTAGTGGTGATAATGATTGCGCCATTGGCAGCTCTAGAGCCGTAAAGCGCAGTTGCAGCAGCACCTTTAAGTACGTTAACCGATTCAACATCGTCAGAGTTGATGTCGGATGCAAAGTTACCATAGTCATAACCGCCACGAGCTTGTTGTTGAGAAGCACCGTTTAAGTTCGCATTACTCATTGGAACACCATCTACAACAAATAACGCTTGGTTATCTCCAGTTAATGAGGTGTTACCACGAATAACAACATTGGTAGAACCACCCATATTGGTGTTTCTTTTAATTTGAATACCAGCTACTTTACCTGATAAAGCATTGACTACGTTTCCTGATTTAACATTAGAAACATCGTCACCATTTACAGATTGAGAAGCGTAACCTAGTGATTTTTTGTCCCTTGAAATACCAAGAGCAGTAACCACTACTTCTTGCAAGTTTTCAGCATCTTCTTGCATCATAACATTTATGATGTTTGATTTACCAACAGTTTGTAAAACGGTTTTCATACCAACAAAACTAAACTGAAGTACGGCTCCAGTTGAGGCTTTGATTTCGTAATTTCCATCAAAATCTGTTTGTGTACCTGTTTGTGTACCTTTAATAAGAACTGATACACCAGGAATTGGTCCGCTCATATCGGTAACTTTTCCTGAAACAGTCTTGTCTTGTGCAAATGAGATTTGCACCAATAACGCTAAAAATAGCGTTATGATTCCACTTAATTGTTTTTTCATTTGATTAATAATTTGGTTGATTTGGTTACAAAAGTGTTAAAAAATAATTTATAAAACAACACTTTTATAAATAATAATTTAAACAATATTTTATAAACTCTTAAAAAACTATTTAAAACACAGTTTTTAAGTTAAATTGAATTTTTGCATCTTGTAGGTTAATTTGATGATTATTAATTATTCCAAGTACATAACTCAAATTAATCACCCCCATTTTAGCGCGAAATTTATAGCCAAATCCCAAGCTGTATAAATTTGAATTTTGTTTAACGAGTGCATTGTTTAAATAACCAAAATCTGTTATGGTATATAAATAAGCATCTAAATTTGTCTTGTATCGGTACTCTAAATTTAGAATGCTAAAAGTGGAGGCCAAAAGACGCTCTTCATCAAATCCCCTGATGTTTTTTGCGCCACCAAGCCTAAATAATTCATTGGTTAAATAATTAGAAGTGTTTAAAAAGGCGCTTCTGTTTTTTATAAAAAGGGCATTCCGCTGATTTAAAAGCCATAAATAGCTCACTTCTGCTTCAATTTTAAGTTGATTTGTTTTTAAGGTTTCAACGGTTTTCGCTCCAAAATAGAAATTTGTATTA
>CAZNTR010000251.1:1655-4908 GCA_964575925.1 uncultured Chitinophagales bacterium | reverse complement strand
TTATTGATTATAAAAATGACTGCAATGTAATAAAAATAGATAATGATTTTGATATAAGTGATATTAAAATAAGTATGCAAGAGCATCTGTCGCCGCCAGATTTTAATAAATTTCGAAATGTGAATAGTCTTATTAAAGACAGTAAAATATATTTAATCTATTTTGGAGAATATAACAATAAACTATACAAGAAGAATGAACTCTATATTTATGACATTGAGAGCAAGAAATTAAATGTAAAAGAGTTAAAATATAATATTGAATCATTCGTTACAAATGATGAAAATAAAATATTAATAATCAGTACTGATAAAAAATTATTTGAATATAATGATAAAAAAAAATAAACAAATCTAGTATTAAAATAAGTGAAATAGCTTTAATTCCAAAATATCATATATGCTAAAAAAAGGGTCGAATGTAATAATATATATAATAAGTCTTTATCTTTTGAGTTGGTCATTAAAAATAATTTTTGGATTTTATCATATTCCATCAGAATCTATGGCTCCAACATTAGAAAAAGATGATTGGATATTTGTTTCCAAATTTCCTTTTGTATTTAGAAGTCCAGAGTATTATCCACTAACAAAAATAAATTTCCCATATTGGCATAGTGGTACTATTATTAATCCTAAAAATGATGATTTAATAACTTTCGTTTATCCAATATCTAAACAAAAACATCCTTCTGAACGATCAACTTTAATAAAACGTTGCATTGGGCTTCCCAATGATACCTTATATATTTTGCCAAGTGGTGATATTATTACGAAAACAGGTATATATCGACCAAAGACAATGTCTGATGGAGGTTATAGTAAGGTTAAAAGTATTCAAATATTTTCGGAGCAGGATACTATCAATCTTAGCAGTCTTTCAATTCAAAAATTGAAAGATCACAAATTTCTATCAACTAAATGGAATATTGTTGGAATTAAAGCTAATTATTTATCATTTTCTATTGATAATATAACTATGATTGTTATTCCTAAAAAAGGAATGAATATTAATCTTTTAAATTCAAATGCTTCTAGGTGGACTGAACTAATTGGTCGAGATATTAATATATATGATGAAAAAGAGACTAGTAAAATTAAGATAGACTCAATTATTACAAATGGGAACTATTCCTTCACGCAGAATTTTTATTTTTTTATTGGCGATAATATGTTCAATTCGGATGATAGTAGAATATGGCAAAGTGTTCCAGAAAAACTTATTATTGGAAAAGTCTTATTTCAGTTTAGGTGGAATCCACTTAAATTAAATCGATTTAAATGGCTGGGTTAACAAGTACATAAATTTATACCAATTTGCACACTCGTCTCTTAGTCGTCATACTTGCTTTACTTAGTTTGGGCATTATTTCTTTGCTCAAACTTCCGCTCAATTTGCTTCCTGCAATTGAACAGCCATCTTTATTGGTGCGAACGGAGTGGCCTGGAGCGAGTGCGCAAGAAGTAGAACGAGCGATATCTGAACCTATGGAAGCTCTTTTGGCTACCGTTCCGGGTTTGGCTTCCATTCATTCGTTTACTCGTCAGGAATTAGCTTTAATTGAGATTCAATTGTCTTGGGATGCCGATCGAGACATGGCTTTTATTCGAATTCGTGAAAAATTGGAAGTTTTGCGAGATCAATTGCCTTCATCTGCAAAATCCCCAACGGTTATTCGCTCGAATGCTTCAGATAGTCCTGTTGCCGTTTATGCACTTTCGCTTAATCATGAATCGCATGATTTATCAAGTCAAATTCAATTAAAAAATTGGGCGGATCAGGTTTTTGCAAGGCGTTTGGAAGGAATTGATGGTTTGGCTCAAGCCGTTTTGGTAGGAGCGGTAGAATCTCAATTGGTCGTACGTTTCAAAGAAGATGCCTTAGCTCGTTATGGTATTTCTTTGGATGAACTAAAAAATGTAATTGCCGAGCAAAATCGGTTTACCTCAAGTGGATTGTTACGCGACAGTTGGTATCGCTATTCCTTAAAATTGGAAACGCGATTACATTCAGAAGAACAATTGCGGCAGTTGCCCATCAAACGTTTAGAAAATGGACGTGTGGTATTAATTCAAGATGTGGCAGAGATTCGCTTGGAAGAAGCGCCAAAACAGTCTTTTGCAGAAGTAAATGGCAAAACGATTATTCTTGTTCAGCTAAAAAAAGAATTTGGGAAAAATACGGTTCGAGTAGTTGAGGATGTGCTTCCTGTAGTCGAAGAATTGCAAAAAGCGAATCCCGAAATTCAAATTACTTTATTATCTGAGGAAGCGAGTACGATTAAAGGCACCATCAAAAATTTATTAATTGCCTTAGTATCGGGTGGCGTTTTGGCTTTTTTAGTTTTGTTTCTTTTTTTAAAAGATCCTTATTTGCCCTTTACCATTGGTTTATCCATTCCTTTATCCTTGCTCATTTCGTTTTTTGTAATGTATGTGTTCAAAATCGATTTAAATATTGTTTCTTTGGGAGGTTTAACCTTGGGAATTGGGCTTTTGGTAGATAATTCCATTGTGGTTTTGGAAAACATGAAACGCCATCATAGTATGGGGAAATCCTTGTTAGAAGCATCTAAAGATGGGACAAAAGAAATTGCTTTGGCTGCTACGGCTTCCACCTTAACAACAGTTTCCGTATTTCTTCCTTTACTTTATTTGGGTGGCGTGCAAGGCGTTTTATTTCGTGATCAAGCTTTAACCTTATCTATTTCTTTATTGGCGTCTTTGGCAGTTGCTTTGTTTTTCTTGCCGGCTGCATCCGTTTCTGTGAGTGGAAAAAAGAGTTCCGATTCAGGCTTATTTCAACAATCACAATGGCTTGAAGGATTATTAGGAGTATATAAAAATTCTTTGTCGTATTGTTTGAGGTTCAAATGGCTGAGTTTAGGAATCATTTTGGGTTTAATCATCCTAACGGTTTTACTTGGGAATTCTTTGGAGCGCCGAATAATGCCTTCATCTCAAAAAACATCGTTTGCGGTTCAAATTCAACTTCCATCTAATGCAGCAATTACCACAACGGAGTTTGCTGCGAATGAAATTTCAGCCATGCTTTTACAAACGAATCCAAACGCGAATATTCAATTGTGGGGTGGATTTTCTGATCAAACAAATTTAAATCGATTAGCTGATGAAGCGTTGAATCGGTTCCGTTTGGATGTTTCGACTTCGATTCCTGAGGAAATGGAATTATTAAAAGACTTGGTTAACAATTGGTTGCGCGAGAAATCAGGCTGGAGTTTGGAATGGTTAGA
>CAZNTR010000251.1:0-1555 GCA_964575925.1 uncultured Chitinophagales bacterium | reverse complement strand
ACTTGGTTAACAATTGGTTGCGCGAGAAATCAGGCTGGAGTTTGGAATGGTTAGATTCGGATGCCGTTTATGGTTCCTTGTTGGCTTTTAGTAAGGAAACGGTTCGTTTATCGGTTGAAAGTCCTTTTAGAGAATCGAAAGAAAGTTATATTCGTAGGTTGCAAACTCGTTTAGAGCAGATTCGTCCAGGTTCTTTGTTCGAAAAAAAATATCCACAGGAACAGAAAATTATCACTTTGCAGTTAAATGATCAGGCGCGAAGATTGTACGCCGTTCCTTTGCAAGTTATTATTCAACAATTGCAATCGGTTGATTTAGGATTGGAAGCCACACAATGGCAGCGAGGTTCAGAGCAAATTAGTGTTCGATTAACACGAGCGGAGCGAAGACAAGATATAAGTTCAATTCCGATTTTTTGGAATAATCAACGTTTTAGAGTCGATCAATTATTGGATATTCGTGAAGAAATAAGTCCAGAGTTATTTGAACGAGTGGGTCAGCAAGCGGTTGAAACTTGGGTTTTAAATTGGGATTTGTCAGATTGGTTTGCGCATAAAAGTGAATTAACGGCCATTTTACAAGAACCTGAATTTATACAAGAACGAGTGTTGATTTCAGGTTTAGGAAAAGAAATTGGCGCTCTTTTATTGGAGTTAAGTGAATTGGTGCTTTTGTCTATATTATTGATTTATTTGATTTTAGCGGCTCAATTTGAACATTGGTTGTATCCATTGTTTATGGTGATTTCAGTTCCTTTAGCTTGGTTAGGAGCTTTTTCTATGTTGAAGATTTTAGGCTTAGAACTGAGTTTGTTTTCAGGTTTGGGTTTATTGATTTTGACTGGAATTGCCGTGAATGACGCGATTTTAAAAATCGATTTTATGAAACGCTATTTTGAAGAAACAGGAGATGTACATCTTGCGATTTCAGAAGCAGGAAAACATCGTTTTCGTCCCGTTTTGATGACAACAGTAACCACTGTTCTAGGCTTATTGCCCATGTTATTACCTTTCGGTGAAAATTATGTGCTGAGTCAGGCTTTAGCCGCAAGTGTTGTAGGTGGAATGATAAGTTCTACGCTATTAACGCTGTTTGTAATGCCTCTGCTGTTTTATGTTTGGAATGGAGGGAGAAGGAGTCTGGAGTCTAGGAGTCTGGAGTCTAGGGGGGATTTGTGATGCTTCGTTTTTATGATTGTATTAATTTGATTAGCTTTTTAGCGGAAATTTTAAATAAATTTATGGAGACTTTTTATGAGTGATATTTCTAGAGTTAAAATATTTAAGGACTTAGTTGTTTGGCAGAAAGCACATGCTTTTGTTTTGGCTATTTATCATGAATCTTTAAAATTTCCAAGTGATGAGCGATATGGATTAACTTCTCAAATTCGAAGAGCTAGTGTTTCTATTGCGGCCAATATAGCAGAAGGATTTAGAAAGCGTCACCGAAACGATAAAATCAAATTTTATTCAATCTCTCAAACCTCACTTGAAGAAGTCCGCTATTACTTAATTCTACTTCACGATTTAGGCTATTTGGACACCACAAACTTAAA
>CAZNTR010000250.1:0-4928 GCA_964575925.1 uncultured Chitinophagales bacterium | reverse complement strand
TTACAGGCTTCGAACCTGACTCAAGAGCAAGAGACGCCATAGATTTTCCAAATTCAATACGATTTATACAAAGCTATATTCAAGAGTCTGACGAAGTTTTCGATTTCATTATTTCCAACCACGTTTTACATCATTTAAGTACCAAGGAAACTAGCAACTTTTTAGACGAAACCTCAAAAAAAGCACGCATAAAAGTAATCCATAATGATATTTTACGATCCGTTTTGGCTCTTCTATCTTTTCCTATAATTGGAATTTGGTTTGCCAGAAACACATTTGTATTAACTGATGGACTCCGTTCAATTCGCAGAAGTTTTACTCGTAAAGAACTATCAGAAATTTTGCATCATAACTGGAAATTTAAAAGAGGTTATCCGTTTCGATTAGTTTTAATTAATGAATCTCCAAGTTCATGAATAAAATAAGCTTAGACTTTCCAATTTGTATTTTGGGCGCAGGACCAACCGGACTATTTCTAGCTATTCGTTTCAAACAGTTAGGAATTCCATTTTTCTTGCTTGAAAAAAATAACGAACCTTCAAAACACAGCCGTTCTATTGGGATTCATCCACCAAGTTTATATTTATTCGAAAAATATGGCTTTGAAGATTCTTTTTTAGAAGCGGGAAATCGAGTCATGGGCGGACAGGTTTTTAGTAACCAAGCATATTTAGGAAGTTTGTCTTTTCAGGAATGTCCGGCACCATATCAATTTGTGCTTACTCTTCCACAATTTGAAACGGAGACCATTTTAGAAGCGGAATTGGTCAAAATTGGAGGAAATACTCATTTTTATCGAGATGTTTCAAAAATTCAACTCTTTGAAAAAGATTCTTTACCATTAGTTTCTTGGAATCATAAAGGAAAAATATTTGAGCAACAATTTTCTTATGTGATAGATGCTACTGGAAAAAAAAGTCCATTTCGAGAAGAACTTGGTTTCACTATTGATGAAGAAAAATATCCCGATTCTTATGTAATGGCCGATTTTGAAAGATCGACTCAATCCGAGAATCAAGCCTTAATTTTTGTGGATAAGGAAGGAATTATAGAATCATTTCCTTTGCCCAAAAGCATTCAGCGTTGGGTTTTAAAAACGGATAGGTATGGAGAAATAAGCACGATTCAAGAGTTTATGCAACGAATTGAAGAACGAACTAGTCATAAACTTGATGAAGATACCTGTACTATGTTTAATTCGTTTGGAGTCCAAAAAGCTTCAGCAACTTCATTTGTTAATGGTAGAATTATCCTTTGCGGAGATTCAGCCCATGTGATTAGCCCTATCGGTGGACAAGGAATGAATTTAGCTTGGTTAAATGCCGAAACATTGGTTCAAAGCTTAGTTCAAACTAATCTTTTAAATTATGAAATGGTGGTAAAAAAACGCTGGAAAAAAGCTGTCAAACGCTCAGAATTTAATATGTTTACTGGAAGACGAAGTTCTTTTGTAGTTCATCTTTTTAAGAAAATGGGGATAAAACTGGTTTTAAGTCCGCTGTTCTCTCGTTTTTTCGCAAATCAATTTACTATGCAAGGGATTGATTAATATCTGATTTTGATTTGAAAAATCAGAATTTGGAGAATGAATAATTATTATTCGGTTGAAAATTAAGGGGTTATTGTAGCAGACTTGATTTGGATTTCTACCAAATAATGAATGGCAACATTTCTAATACTTCTAAATTATCTCGTTATTCCCAAATTAGCCTTTAAGACTGTTCTTACTATCTAAGATTTGATTCATACTCAAACCTGTAACATCACTTATTACTTCTGGGAAAACCCTTTTAAAAGCATTTTTTCGCAAACTTCTTCTAAAGATTCTTGCTTTCCTTCGATCTTGCCTTCAATTTTGCCTTTCTCGATTCCCTTTACGAAACTATGGTCTATAACATTATGATAATCCCGAAATCGTTTCAAACTCATTTCATAGCTGTAACGCTCATCATGATTTAGTTTTGCTAATTCAGCTTCAACCAAGAGTTTCATAAATATATTCTCCTGTAGTTCGTTCGGGATTTTATTTAATTTTTCGAGATTTTTGATGAAATAAAGCCATTTATCAAACGGAATTAAACATTCATTTAAATGCTTTTTAAACTTAGGCAATTGTAAATAAATATACGTCAACTTATCGTAAAATATCTTCTTAGTACTTGTTTCAACTAGCTGAACATGAACTTTAACTTCTTCTTCATCTGTGGGATCTTCGGGTAAGATAAAATTCAACAAACTTATGGCAAATACTTTTTTCAAGCTGAAATCCCATTTCCCTTTTTGCGCCTGTTGCTGAATAGCAAATGTGGAATAGTATAAAATTCGTTCTTTAAAATTTACTTGAGAATACGTTTGAAGCTCAACAATAAAGTAAGTTCCAGAACTTGTTTTACAATACAAATCAAAAATTACTGATCAATCTTCCACAGATTAACCTAATAATTCTGTGTTCAAATAGTCTAAATCAATTATTGGCTCGGCTTCATCTTTTAAAACTTGATTTAAAAAGTGAATTAACAAGTCTTTATTTTTTTCTTGACCAAATAAACGTTTAAAGCCGAAATCGGTGAATGGATTGAGAAATCGTGGAGTATTCATTGGTTTATTGGGATACGTTTTTAATCTATTTCTTTTAGAGACGCTTCAAAACAAAAATTCTTCCCAAGAAAATGATTTTTTTTATCAGAAGCTGTTTTCTACTTAATCACGACCTCGTTTAATCAACCAAAAAAAGCATTTTATTTATGAATCCACGATGAAAAGCCGATTTCACGTTGTAAACCCTTCCAAATCTTGTGAATTTGGCCAATATTTTATAGAAAACTACTTTTCGGAGTAAACTTATTTATATAATTTAATTTTACCCATTCCCGTGCGATAGGTACTCTTGCTACAAAAAACTATACTATTCAAAAAAAGAGACGTAATTTGAAAGCTTTTTGAATCCCGAATTAGCTTATTCACACTTTAAAAGTAAATACTCAACCCCAATCAGGAACAAAATTGAGGTCGAAATAAACGATTTTTACCAGAGAGTGTTTTTTTAGTATTTATTTTTTGCTTTGTTTCATTCTTTTGTTGTCTGCGAAGACGCTGAATTTTATTTTTTAAGCACCAGCGTGGACGCTGTCGCTATGAATGTGAAGAGGATTTTTTTAGTATTTATTTAGCTGATTTGTTTCTTTCTTTCATTCTTTTGTTGTCTGCGAAGACGCTGACGCTATGAATGTGTGGACACTTACGCATTGGTTTCGTGACTTTTGTTAGTTACTGCTTACATACAAACAGGTTTTTTTAAGATTAGCTTCATTTTTTGGTATCTTTCAAGCTCTCACTATCCTATTTGATTTATGCTTTCTAATTCCTACTCCGAAACGCTAACTTTTTTACTTAATTCTGGATTTTCAAAAACCGTGGACGCATCTGTTATTTTGGGTAGCGGATTAGGTGGATTTGAACATCAATTAAAAGACAAAATTACCATTCCTTATGAAGAAATTCCGGGGTTTCCAACAACTACCGTTGTTGGCCATTCAGGCTCATTAAGCTTTGGTTTAATTGGAGATAAACGAGTTTTAGTTTTTTCTGGTAGGTTCCATTTTTATGAAGGTCACCCGTTCGAACGTACCGTTTTACCCGTCGAAATTGCTCATTTATTTCACGCTAAATTGATGATTGTTTCTAATGCAGCTGGTGGAATTAATTTGCGTTTCTCAGTCGGTGATTTAATGTTGATCGATGACTTCGTAAATACAGGATTCATGTATAATCCAATCGGAGAACGTGTTTTACAGCGCTACAAACCGGATGCAATTCTAAAAAAAGCGAAACAAATTGCTAACGATTTACAATTCCCGATACAAACCGGCACGTATCTTTACGTAACGGGGCCATCTTATGAAACTAAAGCTGAAATTCGTGCATTTCGCCTAATGGGTGGCGACGCAGTAGGAATGAGCACCGCACCTGAATTAAATTACGCTTGTAAATTAGGAATTGAATGCCTAGGAATTTCATTAATTACCAACATGGCTACTGGAGTAAGCAAAGTGAAACTAGATCACTCAGAGATTAAAGAAGTTGGGGAATTACGAAAAGATGATTTTAAGAAATTGGTTAGTGAACTTATTGTTGCTTCCTAATTGAGTCGTAGAAAATTATTGAATTCTGTTCCTTAGATACTTACCAAGTTAGTAATCAATTTTAAGTGTGGTCAAAGTCTTCTCAATAAACTGTAAACAAGAAATACTCATTTTCCTTTAGCCATTTTTCGTGTTTTTTGTAATCAGGATCGTACACTTTCACCAAGTTCCAAAATTCTTTACTGTGATTCATGTGTACTAAATGCGATGCTTCGTGTGCATATAAATAATATCGAATTTCAAGTGGACACTTTATCAATCGCCAATTAAATGAAATATTCGTTTTTGATGAACAGGTTCCCCATTTTGTTTTTTGAGACCGAATAAATATGCGACTGTAGTTGAATCCATTTTTTTGTGCAAACGAATCAAATTCTTTTGGTAAGCTTATCTGTGCCATGTATTTATAAATAATCTCCTTAACGGAAACTAAGGGCATTTTTTCGACATCAATTGGAAGATTTGCAAGTAATTTTCCACTTTCTGGCTCAATAAAAATTCGATTTGATGCATGTGTTTTCACTTCAAACTCAATCCATTTTCCACCCAAATACACTTTATACTGATTAGCTTCTTCTGGAACTGACTCTTGTTTTTTTTCTCGTTTATCTAATATTTTTTCAATCCAATTGCGATGTTCTATCAAAAATTGTGTCAATTCAGATTCTGAAGCATACAATGATCCTGTTACAAGAATTTTATCTCGTTTAACCGATAATCGAATATTTTTTTGATTTCGATTCCGCTTAATTTCAATGGGCGGCCATTGTTCTGGAATGGAATGTT
>CAZNTR010000249.1:0-4997 GCA_964575925.1 uncultured Chitinophagales bacterium | reverse complement strand
ATATGATTAATCCTTCTTGGAGCAAATGCTCCTTCCTATTTTCTGCTACTAATTAGATCGTTTTGAGAGCACGAGTACATACTCGCGCTGGAATGGGCTTAACTTGTTCGTTCATTGTAGTCTTTGTGTAATTCGTTCGAATGATACCTTTAATTAAGTTATTAATTTTTATAATCTTATGAAACTATAAACCATCTAATCGTTTCTTTTTATCATTTTGCCTTACATCGAATATTGTAAGTATCACAATTTGATTTTGTTTAATGCGATAAAAAACCTTGCTTTGATACGAAAATTGAAAACCATAAATCCCTTTTTCTGATATCTCTAACTGACCTATTTGCGGGAATTTGGATAGTAAAACAATAAACTGTTTGAATTTAGTTTCGAACTCGATAGTTACAAATTCACCAAATTCTTTATTTAGATAGGTAATAATTGATTGATAATTCTTCTTTGAGCGTTTGGAAAATTGAATAATCACGACCCAAAAAACTCTTGAACACTAAGTAATTCTGATCCATTCTCCGATTCTTCGTATGCAGTTAACACTTCGTTTTGTTGCTCTTTAGTTAATGAATTCCAAAGAGATCCTGCATTACCTTTTGTTTTTAGTTCCACTACATCTGCTAAAATTGTAAGCAAATTCACATCGTTAGAGGCTTCGATTTTTGAGTGTAAATAGGTTTTGAGTTCGGTCTTATTCATAGTTTAATCTAATTGTATTTTGAAAATTTTACAATAAAATTTTAAGCTTGAACTAGTTAGTTAATCCCACGATTTGACAGACCATTCAATCTTCATTGATTTAATCTCAAAGAACTTTTTAAATCTGATGTTGTAAATACACGTCCTTCTTGAGGATCACTCAAACCTTCATCAATTATTCTGTTGTATTCAGTTAAACTCATTCTATTACCCTGATTTGGCAATGACTCTAAAACTCGCTCCATTAATTCCAATTCTTCCAAGGAATCTATAGAAAGCAAACTTGAAACGAGTTGATATTTTTTTTCTTTTAAGGTCATTCACAAAAATTAATCATAATTGATAATGATTACAATGCAATTTTGGAATAAACACTTTAAGTTTGGGAAATTTTATTAATTCGCCGGTTTTTCGAGGGTGAACAATTGTTGGATTTCGGTATCGGATAAGGCGCGGTTGTAAATGCGGATTTCTAAACTAAACCATTATACCGAGTTAATTTCTGTTAGATTCTTTAAATACTCTGGTGCAAAATCAGCCCCGTTTGGCCACGTTAAGGTTTTGCAATTGGGATGCAAATACACTTGCTTAAAATAGGATTCCATTTTGAGTGGTTCGAACACTTCACCCCATAATTCTGATGCTAAATCAACAATTCCATTGGTTGAATCTGAAAACCAGACTTTGATTTGGTAGTTTGTAAGAACTTCGAAATGAGTAATGTGTATATTTGGATTCATTTTCTAAACCATTTTACTGAATCTTCACGATCATGAAACACCGCTACAATTGATACAATCCGCTTGATCTCATTTATCTTATAATGTATAGTAACGGGAAAATTTCTCAGGGGTTTACAATAAACATCGTTATAACGAATTTGGAAAAAAGGAAACTCTGCCAATTTATTGATTGAATCTCTTACTTTTTGTTTAACAATTTGACCCAACCCAGCTTCCATTAAATCATACCATTTTGATATATTTTGGATATCCTGATGTGCTTTTTTTAATATTCTAATATTAAATTCGTTAGCCAATAGCAGTTAAAGATTAATTGAAACATCTTCCCAATCTATCCATTGAGTTGGATCTAATTCGGATTCTTCTAATCTTTTGTTTATCTCATCTTTTTGCCACTGCGGAATTTGTGGATATTCCACAGATTCTGCCCCAATTTGTTTAGCATAAGCAAGCAGTTGATTTTCTTGCTCTTCTGTTACAATAAAGCTTATTTCTTTATTCATGCTTATCAGAATTAATGGTTTCTATGAATATACATTTTTGATTAGAAGTTCGAAAGAGAAAGTATTAACACTTTATGTTTAATTATGAAATGACATTAATTCACCGGTTTTTCGAGGGTATATAATTGTTGGATTTCGGTATCGGATAAGGCTCGGTTGTAGATGCGGATGTCGTCGAGTGGGGTATTTACTCGCAACGATATGATTAATCCTTCTTGGAGCAAATGCTCCTTCCTATTTTCTGCTACTAATTAAATCTATAGAGAGCACGAGTACATACTCGCGCTGGAATGGGGGGTCTAATCCTTGCATGTTGATGTTGATTTGTGATTAAAATGATGTACTTATGTTTGCTGAAAATAATGAATATATACATATAAAAGGCTTCGGGTTTCTGATTTCTCCAACTTCGAATAGATGCTGCAAAATCTACAATTCCATCTTTGTTAAAATCTCCAATTGGTTTAATACGATATCCAAAAAAGTTAAATAATTAGTGACAAGTTCTTCTGTGATATTTAATGATTTAATTACAGGTTGAGCCACATTAGTTCCACCATAAATAAGTTTTACTAGACCATTAGTTTTGTAACCATTTAGTGATTCATCATAAAGATTACTTAAAGTTGATACAGCAAAATCATCGTAGCCATCTTTGTTGATATCCCCTACATTTTCTAACCAATAAATACTTTGATTGGAATCATATACATCAATTGTAGCATCATATTGATTATCTAAACCTGTGCTTGTTCCCAGAAAAACGCGAATAAAGGAGTGCGCTTGCGAAGAAAGAAGTAAATCTGTATAACCGTCACCATTAATATCACCAGTTGAAATGCCTGAGTAAGTAAAGTAATAATTCATATCAGAATCATTTTCACGAACCGAAAAAATCGCGTCTGCGCTTGTTTTTAGTATTCCACCATAGAAAACGTGTAATTCGCCACGCTCGCTGTATAAAATTCCGAAGTCTTCTATTTCGTCTCCATTAATATCGCCTAAGTTGATACTGCCTAACATTCGATCATAAAACTTTAATTCAGAATTCATATAAGATAGTTTTATTGACGTATCAAATAAGCTTGTTTCAGTATTATAGCTTAGAATTTTAGTTTCGTAAACAGTTGTATTTTCTTGGCTTGTTATAGATGAATAGCTAAGGACTAAGTGATTTCCTTCTCCATCTTTAACTTTAAAATCTTTCGTGTACATAACTAAACGATTATAGTCATTTATCGTGAACGTTACATCCGCATCAAACTCTATTAATTCGCCTTGTTTACCAAAACCCACAGCGTAGGTTGAATCTGTTTTGTCGAAAAAGAAAACATCTTGAATCCCGTCGGCATTCAAGTCACCCATGTTCTTGTAAACTCGATTTGTAGTTAGTTCTTTTACAGGTGCAGAAAAATCAATCGTTTTATCAGTTGAATTAAAGGCATAAAAATGATTTATACCTGAGGGCTGAAAAACAGCTAATTCAAAATTAGAATCACCGTTAAAATCGCCGAATTGTATTGATGATTGATACTCAAGGGTAATAGATGTATCTGTTTGGTACTTTAGTATCGTTTTTTCTTGTGCATCAAATCTGTAGGTGGAAATTGTACTAAATTGATCATTACGAACAATCATCTCTGAGATAGTATCACCATCTAAATCAGCAAAGGAAATAGTGCGAGTGTGATTTCTGTAATATAATTGGTAATAGCTACTTATTCCAAACCAAGTAACCTCATTAATGTTCTTGTTTCCTAGAAAAGCAATTATGTTACCACCATTATTATCAATTAGTATGCCGTTGGAATACTCATCATTATTAAGGTTTAGCCCAAAATAGGAATTTGTATTTGCCGAAAATTAGCTTCAGAATTATTAATAACAGGAATTGGTTGTACCGTTTCTGTACTTGTTAAGCCAATTGAACTACCTATTTGCCAAACAAAATGTTTACTTCCACTTTCAGAAACAACATATTGTAAGGCATCGGCAAAACCATCGCCATTCAAGTCTCCCATAGGAATTACATTGCTGTAAAACTGTTGATTAGTTTTACTTTCTGAATTGTTTCCGAAATAAAGTATTGTTTTGGTAGTTTTAGCGTCTACGGAGCTTCTTTCATCCCACGATGAAACGCCATAAAACCCAAAATCAGTTAAACCATCGCCATTTACATCTCCAAAATAAATCGGTGCGCCTCCAACAGTAAAATTTAAAAACGGGTCAATCGGGTCAGGGACGTCGAAGGAAATAACGGGGTCTATCCACGAAAGGGTATCGTTAAGATAAGAGTTAGAATTAGGTGCAGATTTTTGAGGATTGATTTGACGGTTTTCAAGTGGTGATTTCACACCAATTGATTCAAATTTTTCAATATCAAATGGTTTAGTTTGTGCGTGTAGCAATTCGATGGATGTTCCTGTTAAAAAAAGAACCACCAAGGTTGTAATCATTGATTTAGTCATGTTTACTATAAAATTATAAATTAATATTCTAAGGGAGAGTTCAAATAAAATTAAAAAAAGTTGATTTTGCAAAAAATCAAGAGAAAACTACATTAATACTACATTAAATATGGATTATTCGAAAATATACACTTATGGAACTAACTTCTTTATTCACCTTTTAATACAATTGATTTCATAAATTAAAATTTTCATTTACTTGTCGAATCCAATATAGTTACCGAAATAAACAGTTTTTGATTGATTTTTATTATCTGTAATAGGCAATACTCTACTAGAGTTTAACAATAAAAAGATAGATAAAAGTTTTTTTTCTTTAATTAATATGTGGACGAATCATTAAAACCCTAGTAAATCGTGTTATGATTGCAACATACCGATAGTTATCCAAAAAGTGTGTCTGTAAAAACAAAAAGAGGTTTTGTTGTTGTAAATTTTGATTGCAAACAAAAACAAACAAACAGACAAAACCTCTATGAATACGTTAATAGTACATTTAAAAGACATGATTTCCAATCACATTGTAACAAATCCTAACGGGTTGAGCCATGTGTTGGAGTGGACCATCAATGCTC
>CAZNTR010000248.1:0-5002 GCA_964575925.1 uncultured Chitinophagales bacterium | reverse complement strand
TTTGCTAGTTAAACGATAAGCTAAAATACGTGTTTTATTTGTAATTATATATTAGTCTTTATATAATAAGAAATAAATCAAAAATAAATGAATGGTTAGTTGGCTTCACGGTAGGTTATCTGTCTAATAAGTTACATTTCGAAATGAGTTCACAAATTGATTAAGGTTTCACTCCGTTTTAAGCATGTAATCGGAATCACTTTTAACTTTTAGATTCGGTGAAAAGTCATTGATAACAAAGTCACTGCAAATCGAAATCACGCTTGTCGTTTATCTTGTTTTCAAAAAATAAGTAACAAAAATCGGGCTCAAGACAACATGAACGTTCTATCCAAGTAATACAAAACCTTATTTACAATAAATTTAAAATTGATTATATGAAATAATATCAATTATTTATAGGAATTATAAATATTTAGTTCATATCTACATCGATTCAGCAATAGCATCATAAAAGCGTTTTTTTAGAATTTATAGCCATATTTATCCTTAAGCATGTAAGATTTTCTTACATTTCAATTCTTAAACTCAGAAAATAGTATGAATAAACCCGATTTTAAATCCTCACCTCGTGTTGATCAGGTTGGCGTTGAAGATAAAGTGGCTCGATTTGGAACACGAAGTATAAAAAAAGAATCCAAAGTTCAGGCGCTTAAACTTGCCTTAAGTATGATTGACCACACCACTTTAGAGGGTATGGACAGTAATGGTAGAATTGAGCAACTCTGTCATAAAGCCATGCAACCTATTGTAGGTTATCCTGATATCCCAACAGTTGCCGCTGTTTGTGTCTATCCTCCATTTATTAAAAAAGCAAAATCCGTTTTAAAAAATTCTGGAATTAAAGTCGCCTCCGTTGCAACTGCTTTCCCAAGTGGACACGCTCCTCTTCAATATAAAATTGATGAAACTAAGCTCTGTGTTGACTCAGGCGCCGATGAAGTGGACATGGTTATTTCCAGAGGTCGTTTTCACCAAGGTGATTACAATTATGTTTTTGATGAAATTGCAGCAATTAAAGAAGCCTGCGGTTCGATCTATTTAAAAGTAATCTTAGAAACAGGTGAACTTGGAACCTTAGATCAAGTTCGAAGAGCAAGTGATATTGCCATCTATGCTGGTGGTAATTTTATCAAAACCTCAACTGGGAAGGTGCAGCCTGGAGCTACTTTACCAGTTACTTTGGTTATGCTCGAAGCTATTCGTGATTATTATGACAAAACAGGAATTATGATTGGAATGAAACCTGCAGGTGGCGTTAAAGACTCGAAAACCGCTCTTAAGTACCTAATTATGCTAAAAGAAACCTTGGGGGCAGCATGGCTAAGCCCCGATTGGTTCCGATTTGGTGCAAGTTCACTCTCCAATGATTTGCTCATGCAAATTGTTAAACAGAAATCAGGTAACTACCAATCTTTGGATTACTTTTCACAGGATTAAACAAGTATGTCAACACAAAACGAAATTGGCGCAGCACTTGATTTTAAAGGACTTTGGCAATATGATGCCGCTCCTGAAGACAAAAAGCAGGTCAAGATTGCGCCTCAATACAATCATTTTATAAATGGAAAGTTTACACCATCTACAACGGGTGAATATTTCGATACGATTAATCCAGCAACGGAAGAAAAGCTGAGTGAATTAGCATTAGGAAGTGTCGAAGATGTGGATAAAGCCGTAAAAGCTGCAAAAAAAGCTCAAAAAGATTGGGCAAAATTACCCGGTAAAGAACGTGGTAAGTATTTATATAGAATCGCTCGTCTCATTCAAGAAAGAGCTCGTGCTTTTTCTGTCATTGAAACACTAAATGGTGGGAAACCCATTCGTGAATCACGTGATGTGGATGTTCCTTTAGCAGTAGCTCACTTTTTCTATTATGCAGGTTGGGCCGATAAACTCGATTATGCATTTCCAGGAAGAAGTGTTTCTCCAAAAGGAGTTGCTGCACAAATTATTCCTTGGAATTTCCCTTTATTGATGGCAGCTTGGAAATTAGCTCCTGCCCTTGCCTGTGGAAATACCGTTGTTTTAAAACCAGCTGAAACTACTCCACTAACAGCAATGTTCTTAGCAGAATTAATTAGAGATGCCGATTTACCTGATGGTGTTGTGAATATCGTAAATGGTTATGGCCCAACTGGTGCTACAATGGTTAATCATCCTGATATCAATAAAGTTGCGTTTACAGGATCAACTCCAATAGGAAAATACATTCAACAATCTTTGGCTGGACGTGATGTTTCATATACGCTTGAGTTGGGTGGTAAAGCAGCTAATATCATTATGGAAGACGCTCCTATTGATCAAGCCGTGGAAGGAATTATCAATGCGATTTTCTTTAATCAAGGTCATGTTTGTTGTGCAGGTTCTCGCCTTTTTGTTCAAGAATCAGTAGCTGATGAAGTCTTACGAAAATTAAAATATCGTCTTGATACGCTTATAGTTGGTGATCCAATGGATAAAAACACGGATATTGGCGCTATCAATTCAAGGAAACAATTGGATAAGATTAATGAGTTAGTTCAAGCAGGTATTGCCGAAGGCGGACATATTTATCGTCCAAATATCGAAATGTCGAATAAAGGTTTTTGGTGTGCACCTACTTTGTTTACTGAAGTATCACAAGCACATAGAATAGTAAACGAAGAAATCTTTGGACCAGTTTTAGCCATTCAAACATTCAGAACTCCAGCTGAAGCCATCAAAAAAGCAAACAATACTCCTTTTGGACTTTCTGGTGGTGTATGGACTGATAAAGGATCTAAAATATTTAACGTAACTTCTCAAATACACGCAGGTGTCATTTGGGCAAATACATTCAATCGTTTCGATCCTACTTCACCATTTGGTGGGTATAAAGAAAGCGGAATGGGTCGTGAAGGCGGCTTACATGGATTATACCCTTATGTAAATTTAGATTGATATGAGATTACCAGTTTTGAAAACCTATAAATTATATATCGGCGGTCAGTTTCCTAGAACAGAATCAGGCAGATATTATGAAGTAAAAGATAAAAAAGATTCCTTAATTGCGAACTTATGTCTTTCTTCACGAAAAGATATGCGCAATGCATTAGTAGCTGCGCGAGGCGCTCAACATAGTTGGGCAAATAAAACGGCTTATTTAAAAGGTCAGATTTTATATCGAATTGCAGAGATTTTAGAAGGTCGTAAAACTCAATTTATTGAAGAATTAACCACTTTAGGTTATTCTACAAAAAATGCTGAAAACGAAGTTCTTGAAAGTATAGACCGTCTAATTTATTATGCAGGCTGGAGTGATAAATATCAGCAGATATTTAGTACTGTGAATCCCGTTGCAGGTCCTTATTTTAATTTCTCAAAACCTGAACCGACAGGACTTGTTGTCGTTACGGCTCCATCTACTTCTCCACTTTTGGGATTAGTAAGTATGCTTGCCCCTATTTTTGTTGGCGGAAATGCTAGCGTAATTGTAGCAGACGAACAAAGCGGAACAGTTGCCATCAGTTTCGCAGAAGTTCTTCATAGTTCTGATGTTCCTGGTGGAATTATTAATATTCTAACTGGAAAACAAAGCGAATTATTACCCATTGCAGCTACACATTTAGATGTGAATGCGATTTGGGTTTCTGATAGTTCTGCAGAATTAATCAAACAAATACAACAAGATGCTTCATTAAATGTAAAACATATATTTACTAAAAACTTTAAAGACTGGTCATCAGATAAGGCACAAAATCCTTACTTAATTCAGGAGTTTCAGGAAATTAAGACGACATGGCATCCTGTTGGGATGTAAGAAATTAAAAAGGGACTTTGATTATTCATAGTCCCTTTTTTTATAGTATCCTTATTTAACTAAGAGCATTTTCTTATAAAACGCTTTCCCATCTTCAACCATTCGTATGATATAGCTACCTGATGCAAGCCGTGTTCCATCGAATGTCACCAAGTATCTACCAGGAGCTTGAGTTTGATTTACTAATGTAGTAACGCGCCTTCCCAGAATATCAAACACCTCAATTTTAACTCGACTTTGTCGCGATAACTCATAAGGTATTGTTGTAATTGGATTAAATGGATTTGGGTAATTATTTAATAAATTTGATTTTTCAGGTGCCGTTTTTGTAGCTATAATTGGGCCAAACAAGGAAATATTACCATCAAAATCTATCTGTTTTAGCTTATAAGCGTAGGTTCCTGCTACCGAAGCGTATCGATCAAGAAATTCATAATATTGAACTTCTGTTGTCGTTCCTGCACCTTCTATAAATTGTACGTCCGTCCAAGATGTATCTTTTTTTACAGATTCTAAAGTCTCTGAACGTAAAATAGTAAATCCGTAATTTTCTAGCTCTGTTGCAGTTTCCCACATAAGCAATAAACCGTCAGGGCGTTCAATACTTTTAAAATAGGTTAACTCAATTGGAAGAGCTCCAGATTGTTGTTCGCCCACAGTGAAAATATCAGTACTGAAGCTTTGAGGTAGAGTAGTAGTCAAGGTTCCTATGTATTTATCGGTACTAGAATTGTTCACATCAACGAGTGCCCATTCATCGGCAATAGTAAAATTACCATCTATATTATCATCTTTTAATCTAGCTATACTTAATCCTGATGGATTAGCAACACCAGATTGCTCGCCATAAGTTATCGCAATTGTTGCAGTACCAGTACCATTAACAACCCAATATTCTACTTCAGAAATGGTTCTAGCAGCGCCAAAATTGATATTATCACTAATATTACGTGGATTATTATTCACATAAAAAACAGTCCAATTGGTAACCGTACTCGGATTACTTACCTGAAGAGGAGCTGAAAATCCAGATTGTCCAACCGGAAAAGTGAAGTTTGAAGAAGTTCCTAAACTTCTTTTTGTTATCATACCATTCACATAACTGGAATCGGTAGCTGCAGTACTTGTTGCAGCCGTACTCAAAAATAGTTCTGTACCTGCTGTAGTTATCGGATTTTCAACTGTTGGACGACTCGTTGTAATTACACCATCAGTTAGATT
>CAZNTR010000247.1:0-5005 GCA_964575925.1 uncultured Chitinophagales bacterium | reverse complement strand
TTGCTGTTCAAAGACAACAAATTAAGCGTGAGCAAAGCATCAGAATGGTTAAACACATGACGCTTGATGATTTAAGTCGCAGAATTGCTCTTGGTGAGGTTTCTGATCTTAATATTATCATTAAAGGTGATGTAGATGGTTCAATTGAAGCACTTTCTGGTACTTTAATTAAATTGAGTACCGATGAAGTTAAAGTGAAAATTATTCATACAGGAGTTGGTGCCATTTCTGAATCTGATGTTCTACTTGCTTCTGCTTCCGATGCTATTATTATTGGTTTCCAAGTTCGTCCAACTGCAAATGCAAGAAAGCTAGCTGAACAAGAGAGCATTGATATTCGTCTGTTCTCCGTAATCTATGAAGCGGTAGATGAAGTGAAAATTGCAATGGAAGGCTTATTGTCTCCTGAGGTAAGAGAGAAAATTCTGGGAACTGCAGAAGTTCGTGAAATCTTTAAAGTACCAAGTGTAGGAACTGTTGCGGGCTGTTATGTAACAGATGGTAAAATTCTCAGAAATGCGAAATTGCGCTTAATTCGTGATGGAATTGTGGTATATAACGGTGATTTAGGAGCTTTAAAACGTTTCAAAGACGATGTTAAAGAAGTTGCCACAGGCTATGAATGTGGTATTTCAATTCATAATTTCAACGATATTAAAATAAGTGATGTTATTGAAGCCTATGAAAATTATGAAGTTAAACGAAAATTAGCATAAGTTCTCGAATTCAATTAAGTCGATGTGTTTCACTTAATGACTTAATGATTAATGAATTTAAAAAGAAAATAAATGAGCGTACGTACAGACAAAATCTCTTCTGTTCTAAAAAATGATTTATCAGAAATTATTCGAGATTATCAGAATAATACGTTGATAACTATTACAGATATTACCATTACTCCTGATCTTGCCGTTGCAAAAGTTTTTTTGAGTATAATGGGTGGAAATGCGAAATCTGCATTTACTCATATTGAAGAACATAATTCTGAAATTCGTTACAAATTGGCTCGTAAAATTAGGAATCAAATGAGAAGAATGCCTGAATTATTATTCTATTTAGACGATACCGCTGAAGTATCTGAAAAAATGGATGAAATCTTCAAAACGATTCAATACTCCGATCAACCTGAAGAAACGAATGAATAGGCATGAGTGCCACAGAGTTTGAATTAATACCACTTATTACAAAATCTAATTTGGCGGACAAGCAAAAAGACTTACCCGCCTTTTTACTTTTTGACAAACCCCTTTCGTGGAGTTCATTCAGAGGTGTTAAACTTGTTCGTTGGGCTAGTGGAATAAAAAAAGTTGGTCATGCTGGCACCTTAGATCCAATGGCAACAGGGCTTTTGATTATTGGTATTGGAAAAGGTGCGACAAAACATATTGATTTAGTTCAGGCTCAAACTAAAGAATATATAGCCACTATTAAACTTGGTGAAGCAACCGCAAGTTATGATGCTGAAACTGAAGTCATCACCACAAAAGAATTTTCTCACATTTCAAAATCAGGCTTAGAAGAAGTTCTAGAAACTCGGTTTATAGGAGAGATTGAACAAAAGCCGCCAATTTATTCCGCCTTAAAAAAAGATGGCAAAAAATTATATGAATATGCCCGAAAAGGTCAAGAAGTAGAAATAGCTTCAAGAAAAGTTCATTTAATATCAATAGAAATTCTCCGATTCGAATTACCAGAAATAGACCTGAAAATTACTTGTGGGAAAGGGACTTACATTAGATCTCTAGCTCATGACTTAGGAATTGCGTTAAACTCAGCAGCGCATTTAATTCAATTAAGAAGAACGAAAATTGGCGATTTTGATGTTTCCTTGGCATTAAATGAAGCTGAAGTAAAAGAATATTTTGGAAAAGTTGATTATCAAACTAAAGAACTATGACACGTATTGTTCCCATTTCAGAAGTTAAATTTGATAGAAAATCTACTGTTACCGTAGGGACATTTGATGGAGTTCATGAAGGACATAAATCATTAATTTCAACATTAGTAAGTGAAGCAAAGAAATGCAAAGCACGATCGGTACTTGTAACATTTGATCCCCATCCCCGAGATATAATAAATCTGCAGCATTCATTAGGATTATTGACAACGTTAGAAGAAAGAGCAGAAATCCTATCTGATTTAGGATTAGATGAAATGGTTGTAATTCCATTTACAAGAGATTTTTCTTTGTTATCAAGTTCCGAATTTATCAAACAATTTATCGTTGAAAAAATAGGTTTATCGTGTTTTGTAATCGGTTACGATCATCATTTCGGAAGAGATCGAGAAGGTTCCTATGAAACAGTTGTGAAGATTGGAAAAGAGTCTAATTTCTCCGTTCGATTAGTGCAAGCACATGAAGTTTCTAAACATACAGTTAGCAGTACCGTAGTTCGTAAAGCTTTGTTATTTGAAGGAAATGTTGGTCTTGCTCAAACCTATTTGGGACATCCTTATCGATTAGAAGGAACCGTTGTGAATGGTGATCAAAGAGGAAGAACAATTGGTTTTCCAACTGCAAATATTAAGCCAGAAAATGCTAAAAAAATTGTCCCAAAAAATGGGGTTTATGCAGTTAGAGCGTTAGTTCAAGGTGTTTATTATGGAGGAATGATGAATATTGGAGTTCGACCTACGGTAACTGAAGGGCAAGAAAAAACTATAGAAGTGCATTTGTTTGATTTTAATGATACGATTTATGGAAAAAAAATGTCCATTGATTTCATTGCAAGGCTAAGAGATGAGATGAAATTTTCTGGTGTTCAGGAATTAATTGCACAATTAGAGATTGATAAAAGTGTTGCATTGAATAGCTTGTAAAATTTGAGTTGATTTAAATGGTTGTTTCTGCATAATAGTCATAGATTGTTCACTATTCAATAAGATTTTAATCGAAAAAATGACAATCTGTAGTGGTATTTCTACAATAAGAAACCCCACCGAACTATTCCAATTGGAACTTTCGATGGGGTTTTCTTATTTAACCAACCTAAAAACTAGATTTTAAAACTTTGCAAAATGCGTAAGTAATTTGCGCGTTCAAAAGCAGCAGGTTCTGCTACATTTTGGTAACTCATACTACCTTTCATTTGTTCAACGGACTCATATTCATAATCAATCATCCATTGTTCTAAACCATCTAAAATATTTTGCAATTTATTTGGTCCGTGTTTTAATAAAGTGGAAGCCAACATGGCAACATCAGCGCCGCACAATAACATTTTAATGGCATCTTCTGAAGAATGAACACCAGTTGTTGCAGCTAAACTTGCTTTTACTTGTCCATAAAGAATGGCAATCCAACGCATGGGTAAGCGTTTTTCAAACTCAGAACTAAAATGCAAACTAGGTTCGACTGTTAAATCAGAAAGATTAATATCTGGCTGATAAAAACGATTGAATAAAACCAATGCATCGGCTCCTGCCGCAACCATTCGTACTGCAAAATTTGCAAAGGCACTAAAATAAGGACCAACTTTTACCGAAATTGGAATTCCACAAGCATGACGTACTGTTCGAATATCATTGAGATAATTTTCTTCAACATCTTTGGAACTCATTGCAGGGTCGGTTGCCATGTAATAGATGTTTAATTCTAAGGCATCAGCTCCAGCTTGTTGCATTTTACGCGCATAATCCATCCATCCACCAGCAGAAACGCCATTCAAACTGGCAATAATTGGGATATCGAGAGATGATTTTAATCTATAAATCTGCTCAAGATATTCTTCTGCATGCAAATTTTTATACTCTATTGGCTCTGGAAAGTAATTTAAAGCTTCAGCAAAAGCTTCACTGTGAGTGGCTAAAGTATGATCAAGATTTCTCATTTCTTGAGTAATTTGCTCTTCAAACAAAGAGTACATAACTAAAGCGGATGCTCCGTTATCTTCCAATTGTTTAGCAATATCTAATTTATATGAAAGTGGGGAAGCCGAAGGGACAAGTGGGTTTTTCAGCTTAAGACCCATGTAAGTTGTGCTTAAATCCATAATATCTCCTTAGTTATGCTCTTCCGTTTTTGGTTCGAAAAGTTGAACGGTATTTTCATAAATACGCCAGTGATCTTTTACCTGTTTCTGAGCTTGTTTCATGAGGTCTTTTGCATGAGCAGGGTCAAATTTATGCAACATTGCGTATCGCGTTTCTCTCATTGCGTATTCCTCAAATGGAATAGCTGGGGCTTTCGATTCAAGTTGGAATGGATTTTTGCCTTCCAAAATTAAACTTGGATTATATCTGAATAATGGCCAATAACCACTTTCAACAGCTAATTTTTGTTGAGTCAAACCGTTTTTCATGTCAATTCCATGTGCAATACAATGGCTGTAAGCTATGATTAATGATGGACCGTCATAAGCTTCAGCTTCTTGAATTGCTTTTAAGGTTTGAACATCTTTTGCACCCATTGCTATACGTGCAACATAAACGTTTCCGTACTGAACAGCTTGAAGCGCTAAATCTTTTTTAGCATTAGGTTTACCACCAGCTGCAAATTTTGCAACGGCGCCAAGTGGAGTCGCTTTCGACATTTGTCCACCAGTGTTAGAATACACTTCTGTATCCATAACCAAAATGTTCACATTTCTGCCAGAAGCCATAACGTGATCTAATCCGCCATAACCAATGTCATAAGCCCATCCGTCACCTCCAAAAATCCAAACAGATTTTTTAACAAGGAAATCTGATAGAGCAATGAGTCGTTTTGCATCGTTAGTATTAACACTGCTTAAAATTTCTTTTACTTTAACAACACGTTCGCGTTGAGCAGTTATGCCAACTTCATCGGTTTGAATAGCGTTTAAAACATCAGCAACTAGTTCAGCGCCAAGAAGTTCGGTATGTTTTTTAAGTAGGTTTTCAGCCTGAAGTTTTTTCATATCTACAGCAATTCTGTAACCTAAACCAAACTCAGCATTGTCTTCAAATAAGGAATTGGACCAAGCAGGACCACGTCCGTCTTTATTTTTTGTATAAGGAGTCGTTGGTAAGTTTCCGCCATAAA
>CAZNTR010000246.1:0-5035 GCA_964575925.1 uncultured Chitinophagales bacterium | reverse complement strand
AGAAATATTAAGAAGTCGGTCATCAACATAGCGACTGCGTCCTCGCAGGTGCTTATGAAAAAAGAGTAAGCGTCCACGCTGACAACAAAAACTCGTAGCAAAACGCTAAAAAGCAATACCAGCAAGGTAAAAGTTCAAGTGATTTCAAAAAAATCAAGTCATCTCACTTCGTAGTTCTTCGAATCGCTAACGCGGTGTCTTTAGTATCGCCAAAGATGAGCCTAAAAATCATTCAAGAAACAATACCTAAACCGAATCGACGTGGAAAGGTCTTCTAAACAAAAGCGAAACTAAAAACAAAAGCTCTTTAAAAGAATAAAAAAGTAAAAAATCCCTCAACGAGCAAAATTCAGATATTATAATAAACCCGAATCGAATTAAATATCATAAGGTTAAATTACTCAAGTCAAATATCTGAATTAAAACAGCCAAATAGTTTAATCTATCAAAGTTATTTCTTAAAGTAATAGGAGCCTCCTAAAAACTGATTCATTGATAAAAAAATCGTCTTTATAATCGAATTATGAAGGTTTCAATCGTCTTTTTTGAGGTTTTTAGAAGACCTTTAATAAATAAAGACAAAAATAGCATCAATACAAAAATCTAAGCACTAAACTAATACTCTTAAACCCAAAAATAAACCCAAATTCAAGAAAAAATACTCAAATAAGTTAATATTAACCTTGGAATTACAAGCTTAGAACATTATTTTTAGTTCAAATAAAAAACGATAGTATTGTTACAAAAATTCATGAAACAGAATCTCTTAATGGTGCTTTTATTCGGGGTATTTCAAACCCTTGGGGTACAAAACCTGCAAAAACTCTCTTTTACTCCAGTAAAAGATGCACCAAAAATGATTGAACGCGAAAAAGCTGTCGTTTATATCCGTTCTGTTGTTCCAGATATTTTCATCAACTCAACCAATCCAGAATATACTTTTCGTAAAGTTTAAGACAAAGAAGGGGAATGGATTCTGCGTATAAATCCTCGTGAGGCCTATATGCTTAGTGTGGGCTCAAAAGGCTATTTAAGCACCATTCCACAACGTTTTGTATTACAATTAAGAGAAGTGCAGGTTTGGGAAGTAACCGTAGGTGGTGGTGCACCTCTAGAATTTTTTCCAGTAACTTTTATCATTAATCCCAAAGACGCTATTTTATTAATCGATGGAGAAAAAACAGATGGCTTAACCAATCTTCAAGTTTCCATAGGCTCTCATAATATTGAAATCTCCAAGCCCGGTTTCGCCACTATCCGCCAAACAATAAAAGTAAGTCCAACTAATTCCTTTTTTAATTTTGATTTAAAACAAGTGGAATTAGTAGGTTTAACGCTTCTAAGTGAACCAATAGGGGCAACTGTTTTTTTAGATGGTCAAGATTTGGGAAAAGCTCCAGTTTCCTTATTCAAATATCCTGGACGATATGAAGTCCGATATGAACTCTTGGATTATCTTACCGCTGATGAAGCTTTAATTATTCCAACGGATACTTCACAATATGAAACGACAACTAAGCTCATTAAAAACAGTGGATTTTTAAATCTGAATGTAAGTCCATCTGACTCACGAATTTCACTTGGTAGAGAAACGGTAAAAAATGGGCTTAATGAGTTAATTCCAGGTACTTATACACTAAATGTTAGTAAATCTGGTTGGTTAAGTGCAACGGAAACTATTACGATTGAGCTAGGGCAAACAGTGGAAAAAGTGTTTCTCTTACCAAAGATACCGCTGTATTGTCTTGGAAAACTTTCCCAGAAAACAGCAAAATCAGTATAAATAAACAAGATTGTTCAACACAGAAACAAGCTGAATTGGCTCCAGGAACCTATTTAGTTGAGCCGTCCGCTTCTGGATATGACTCCTATTCTGAGACAATCGTTTTGGAACGTGGAAAACCTTTGCAAAAAGATTGGAACTTAGTGCAACAAACAGGAGGATTACGGTTTTTGTCGAATCCATCTGATGCTTCTGCAAAACTGATGCAAAATGGGTGCGAAGTGTTAACTTGGACAGGTTTAAAAGTTGAGAAATCATTACCCATTGGAAATTATGAAATTTTAGTCTCCATGAAAGATTACCGCCCAAAAAAGATTCCATTAACGATTGAACGCGACAAAGAAAGTGAAATCATCGTGAAATTGGATGATGTGCCAGCCTTAGAACTTTTAGAGAAAAAAGGCGGTGTAGCAACAACTTTTAAAGCCTTAGTTTTTCCGGGATGGGGAATGAGTAGTGTGAGTGGTGGCGTAAAAAGCGGAAAATGGTTTACAATAAGTTCTCTAAGTCTATTGGGTGCAGCGTATTGGGCGGAAACACAATCACAGTCAGCTTATGCATCCTTTAAAACGGAAGTCGATTTAACAAAAGCTGAGGATTATTACACAACAGCAAATCAATGGCGACAAACAGCTCTGACTTTAGCCGGAACGGGTGTTAGTTTTTGGTTATACAATGCAGTTCGTGTTGCTATGATTGGTTCGGCAAACGATAAGTTGAAGCGCCAACTCAAGGAAGAACAAAAACTCACGTTAAATATGAGTCCGACTGTGAACGGATTAGCATTAACGATTAATTTTTAAAAAGAAATGTAGATTTACAAATGTAGATTTACGAATGTAGATTGATGATTCAAAAGCAAACAAAAAACAATCCAAAATCCCAAACTCGTAACTCGTAACTTGTAAATCCCAAATCCCAAATCGTAACTCCAACTCCGAAAACAATGCAAGAAGCGCTTAAAAATAGAACTAAAAAAATAGGCTTAGCGGTAATTTCACTAGTTAATGAACTTCCAAACAAGCCAGTAGGATGGGCAATAACAAATCAAATTATTCGAAGTTCAACTTCAATAGGTGCGAATTATCGAGCAGCGTGTAGGGCAAAATCGACTGCAGATTTCATAAATAAATTGAAAATTGTAGAAGAAGAGGCAGATGAAACCCTTTTTTGGCTAGAAATACTCGAAGAAAGCGGATTACTTACAGCTCAACGAATTATAGAATTAAAAAGTGAAGTAAATCAAATTCTTTCAATAATTGTAGCATCAATCAAAACAGCAAGACAAAAAGCAAATAAATAGTAAATCAAAAATCATAACTCGTAAATCCAAACTCGTAACTCTACAATCCAAACTCGTAACTCTACAATCCAAACTCGTAAATCAGAAACCCTCCAACTAATGAAAT
Organism: uncultured Chitinophagales bacterium; assembly: GCA_964575925.1. Classification (GTDB taxonomy): domain Bacteria; phylum Bacteroidota; class Rhodothermia; order Balneolales; family M1805; genus M1805. The sequence continues at coordinate 1,843 of CAZNTR010000246.1, read as the reverse complement.
ACACAATAAAATTAATAAGCATTTTAGCGTTCTTAGTCGCTCTCGGAATAGGAAGTTGTAAAAAAAATCCAGTAGATAGTCTAAATCTAAAAAAAGAACATCCGGGCTTGGGATTAGAAGAATTACAAACTTCTGCAATTACTTATAAAAGCATTACAGTAAAAGTAACTGCAAGCACAGATGGTGGTGAAGCAATTACCGAACGTGGATTTGTGTGGAATACAGAAGGAAATCCAACTGTTAGCGATAATAAACTGCAAGCGAGTGGAACAGGAACAGGTCAATTTACTGAAACGATATCTGGATTATGGGGAAGCACATATTATTCCATTAAAGCCTATGTGGTTAATAAAACAGGAACGTTTTATAGTACTGAACTAAAAGTAACCACAAGCGAAGCTATTCCAGCAAAAGTAACAACTGGAGAACCGTATGAAATTTCTGCATTTTCCGCAAAAGTAGTCTTAATCATTCCTGATAACGGCGGTCGTCCAATTCTTGAAAAAGGAATTGCAATTGGTACAAGTCCTGATCCAACCGTTTCCACTTCCATAGCAGAAAAAGAAGAAATTGAATTGATTTTTGATGAATCGAAGAAGTTAAAACCGATAAAAAATAAGATTGAAACTAACAGTAAAGAGCTAGCAGAAAAAGCACCAAAACAAAGTAAAGAAAACGAGCCTGAATTAGAGCTAGTTCAAAAAGCAAGTGGCAGTTCAGAAACTGAAAAGCCAACACTAACAGACGAAACCGAAGAAGTAGTTGAATTGAAAAATTTGATTCCCAAAACGACTTATTATATTCGTGCTTATGTGAAAACCGAATTGGGAACGAGTTATGGAGATGAAAAAAGTTTCACTACACTTGATGGAAAGCCGATTCTTACAACAAACCTTGTCACGGGAATTATGGCTAAAAGTGCACTCTCTGGTGGCATAATTCTAAGTGATGAAGGATTGTCGATTACACAAAAAGGCTTAGTATGGAGTACGAATCCGAATCCGACACTAACGGATTCAAAAACGGAGCAAGGAAGTGGTAATCCAAGTTTTGTAGCCACACTGTCAGATTTACTTCCAAATACAGTGTATTATGTTAGATCCTATGCTACAAATAGTATAGGAACTGGTTATAGGAATGAGCAAAGTTTCACGACACGAGATGGGATTATTGTGTTAACTACGAATGACATCACTGAAATTACCTCGACAAGTGCTCAAACTGGTGGTGAAATAACAGACGATGGTGGAGCAACCGTAACCGAACGTGGAATTGTTTGGAGTTTAAACCCAAATACTAGTATTACTGTAAACCAAGGTAAAACGATAAGTGGAACAGGAACAGGTTTATTTAGTGCTTCCCTAACAAGCTTAACTGCCGAAACGACCTATTATGTTCGTGCTTATGCGACGAATGAACTTGGAACTCAATATGGAAATGAATTCAGTTTTTCTACATTAGTTTCAAACTACACCAACTCAATAAGCATGGAATTCGTTTATATAGAACCGGGCAGTTTTTACATGGGATCAACCGTAGGAGATAGTGATGAAAAACCTGTTCACCAAGTAACCATAACACAAGGTTTTTACATGGGCAAATATGAAGTAACTCAAAAGCAATGGGTAGCTATTATGGGAAGTAATCCAAGCTTTACAGGATATGGTATTGGGGATAATTATCCAGTAAACTATGTAACTTGGAATGATATACAAACCTTTGTCACAAAATTGAATGAAAAAGAAGGCGGAACAAAGTATCGCCTACCAACAGAGGCGGAATGGGAATATTGGAGTTGCTACATTAAAGTGGAGATTGTTTATCCGTACATTCTCCCAGTAAC
>CAZNTR010000245.1:0-5063 GCA_964575925.1 uncultured Chitinophagales bacterium | reverse complement strand
AAAACAATGGAAAACTTTAACATAAAATTCCAACAATTGTCTTTTTATAAAGACTACAGTAAACAAGGTAAATCATTAACTTGGTTGAAATGTGTTTTCGTACTGCTATTTTTTTTGGTTTTGGTACCAAGTTATTCAATTGTTACAGCACAAGGTGGAACCTATAATTCCTTGTCGCAAACGCAATTAGGAACAAACTTTTATTCTGGCTATACACTAACTTATACTATTAAAAATGGATCGCAATATGACATTTCTATAAATTATTTCGACATTATATTTCCAGCTGGATATTACTTACCTGCAACAATAAGCCCTTCAAATATCTTAATAAGTAATGGCACAGATGGAGGATCTCCAACAAGCGTTAATGTAATTGGACAAACTCTTAGAATGTATACACCTGTTACATTTCGTGCTCCTGGCACTGACAATAATGGAACTATTACTATTTTGTCAGCCGCAAAAATTAGAAATCCTGGTACTGCAGGTACTTACGATATCACTTTTGATGGCGAGATTGATCCTGCCTACACTCCTCTTACACGTTCAATTGCGATTACTGCCTCTTCAACAACGATTTCAACATCTTCTGTTTCACCAAATACATCTGTAGAAAACAGATCTGCTCAGTATAATATTTCATTTACAACAGGTCAGGGCGGTTTTTTAAATACTAGTGCAACTGTTACAGTAGTGTTTCCATCGGGTACTACCGTTCCTGAGGGTGCAATTTCTGGTGTAACTATGAACAATGCATCTACAGATGCAGTTGGGTCAAGTGCATCTAGAACAGTTACTATAGCGGTTCCGGTAAATATTGATAATCAGGCAAGTGTGCAAATTGTTATTGGTCGATCAGCAGGCTTAAAAAATCCGACGGAAGGATCTTATACATTAGATGTTAATACATCAAGTGAACCAACTCCTGTAACTTCATCGAGTTTTAGTATTAGTTCGGCAGATAATCTTTCTTTTAGTGATATTTCAGTTAGTAATGATACGGTTAATGCAACAGCTACCTATACTGTTGATTTTGTTGTGAGTAATTCAGGTGCGCTTAATCCATCTTTTTCAGATGAAATTTCTTTGAAATTCCCAGCTGAAATTATTTTGCCTGCAAGTGCCTTAGGAACTGATGTTGTATTTACTAATTTAACTACTGGTTTTAGTGGTTCTCCAGCTTCTGTAACATTAGATGCCGATTCAATGTATTTCCCTGTGCCAATTGTAGTAAACAATTCTGATGAAGTAAGAGTTGAGTTTTCTTCAGGTTTAAATATTTTGAATGCTGCGTTTCCTGCCTCTTACAATTTGTCGGCTGCGACCTACGAAACAGGTGGGGCTATTATAGACTCTGAAACCAATTCAAATCCATTTGCAATTGTAGTTTCGACTTCTTTGATTAGTAATATAATACCTACACTATCACCAAGTTATGCAAGTAGTGCCACAAATATTACGTACACAATTACTGCCAATACAGGTAAATATGGACGCTTGGTTGAAGGGTCAGAATTAGATATTGAGTTTCCAGCGACTACTACATTTAATACAGCTGGTGCATTATCTACAACAGCTACAGTTCAAGGAATTTCTGCTGGAAACCCCGTTATTAATGGAACTACACTCACAATCACCGTTCCTGCAACAGTTACAGTAAATAACTCTAGCTCATTTGAAGTTGTTATAACGAATATCGGGAATGCAACTGCAGATGGAGGGTATAGTTTAGTAGTAAGCTCAACACCCGAACAAACTGGAGTTGCATCTTCAACTTTCAATTTAGGAGCAACAGCAGTTGGTACTGTAACCGTTAGTTCAGTAATTCCAAATACTGTAAACACTGCTGCAGCTTATACAATTGGAATTACAGGTTCTGCCCAAATGAATAAGCCTCCGCTTGATAATCAAGCAATTACAATTGTATTCCCAGATGGAACTGATTTGCCTGCAACGATTGCAACGGGAAATGTAACTGTTGCAGGTGCAACTGTTAGCGGTGTAACTGTTGATCAAAGTACAAGAACAGTTGTGATTACAACAACAGGTAAATATAATCCATCGAGTGTTATTTTTTCAGCAGCCGCTGGAATTAAAAATCCACCCATCCCAAAAACAGGATATTATACCCTTTCTTTGAGTACCTCAGAAAATGCTGTGGCAAAAGCTTCTGGAACGTATGACATAACTGCAAATGCCACATCTCCTGTTACAAATAGTGTTACTGCCGTTTCATCGGCGGTTGATGCAACTGCTCAATATACGATTGCTTTTACTCCAGGTGCAGCTGGAAAATTAGTTGGTGGAATTCCTGCTGGATCAAGTACTGTTGATGTGAAATTTCCTACAGATGTAATTGTCCCTGCAACTATGAATAAATCAAATGTGAAATTGAATAACACTACTGTTGAGAGTGTTTCTATTCTTACACCAGGTGCAGGTGGTCGTGTTCAAATGACTGTGGCAAATGGGCAGACATTAGATGCTTCAACCCAAGCAAATATTAGTTTTTCTACTGGAGCAGGTCTAGTAAACGGTTCTACTCCAGGTACATATACCGTGCAAGTTGCTACATCATCTGAGACTACATTATCTACAGAAACGAACAATTTAACCTTAACTGCTGCGCCTAGTTTATCGGTAAACAGTATTTCTGTTTCACCTAATGTTGTAAACTCAAGCGCTTCTTACAACTTAAATGTATTGATAGGAGACACTGTTAAAGTTGGCGATACCATAACACTAACATTTCCAACTAATGTGTACCTACCGACTCCATTTTCAAAAAACTATATTATTGTTGATGGAACGAGTCCTAGTTCAAATCCATCTGTTTCAAGTAATCAATTAATCATTATTTCTCCAAAACAGTTGAATGCGGGTAGTTATTATAGTATTCAAATTAGTTCACTTGGAGGTGTTTTAAATCCACAATTAACGGGTTCGAGTTATGTAGTTGGTATTTCAACAACACATGAAACAAATGTTGATTCGCCAACTTATTCAATCATTGCAACCACCACAACAGTAAGCACGCCTACCGTTGCTCTAAGTAATCCTGCAACATCAGGAACAGGTGGGACAAATGTAACTTATACCATTAATTTTAATTCTGGAATAAACGGTAGATTAATTTCTGGTACAAGTACAATAACTATTAGGTTTAATGCTTCTACAAACTTTGGAACTGTAACAACAAGCGTAGATGGAAATGCAGCGAGTTTTGTTAGGTCTGGGCAAGATGTTACCATTACAGTACCAAACCCAGCAACGATTAATAATTCTGATGGAGTTGTAGTAGTGGTAAATGGAATTACAAACCCAGCAACAGAGGCAAATTACACTTTACAAGTGAATACCTCGGTTGAAACTACTTACAACACTTCAAGTGATTATACCATTAATAATCAACCACCAATTACGATAAGTTCTTTTACTATTGCAGATAATGTTGTAAATGCTATTACTGATTATACGCTTAACTTAACGGGCATTACGGTTGCTTTAGCAGCTACAACTGGAACGATTACGGTTACATTCCCAACCGGCTCTGTAATACCAGTATCTGTTGCTACATCAAATGTTACAGTAAATGTAAACGGAGGAGGGGCTATTAATGCAACAGCTGTGACCCTAAATTTATTAAATAGAACTGTTCAAATAACAACTCCTACACTTATTAGTAGTGGTAACCCCGTAGAAATCATTATTTCATCTGGTTCTGGAATTTCAAATCCAAAAGAACCCGGTTTATATAAGTGGTCGGTAAAAACAAGTGGTCAGCAAATTAATACAGAAACAGCGGATCAGGCTTTAGTTGCTTCAACAGCCACGAGTATTTCTGGCTTAACTGTTGTTGCTAGTCCTCAATTACAAAACACACCTGTGACATGGACATGGACGTTTACAACAGGCGCAAGAGGAGCATTACAAGCTGGAGTTGGGAAAATCTATTTAGATTTTGATCAATCTGTTTTTACACTCGATCCAATGCCGATAACAACAATGCGAATAATGAATTCAATTGTACCTGCTTATGCCTTAAACGGTTCGGTACTTGAACTTACCGTACCCTCAGATGTTACTATTACAAACAATTTCCCTGTTGAAGTCGTGATTACCTCATCTGCAGGTATTCAAGCTGCTCCTGACCTAGCACCTGCTTTTACAGGAAGTGCACCACTGAAAAGTTCATCTTCAGGTAAAGCTCCAACAATAGCTGGTATAAATGAGTATGCTGCAAATACTAGCTCTGAAACAAGTGAAGATTTTTTTGTAGGTAATCCTTTACCAGTAGAATTGAGTGCATTTTCCGTAGAATTACAGAAAGAAACCATGAAACCCTTATTAAAATGGAGCACATTAACTGAAAAAGAGAATTACGGATTCATTTTAGAAAGAACAAAAATAGAAGAATCTGTAGAGACTGAAGCCATAGAATGGGAACAAATTGGTTTTGTTAAAGGGCTTGGATTCTCAACTGAATTAGCAGTCTATCAATTTACCGATAAACAGATATATGAAGCAGGAATGTATAACTATCGTTTAGTCCAACAGGATTTTAATGGAACGTTAACAATTGCTTCAACAGTAGAGTTTTTATATGAACAACCATCTATTGTTCAATTACACCAAAATTACCCAAATCCGTTTAACCCAACTACGACAATTAATTATGATATTCCCCTAAAGCAAAAAGTGCAGTTGAGAATATATGACATTATGGGTCGCGTTGTGAAAACACTAGTAAATGAAGAGCAAGTGCCAGGTCGATACTCTATCCAATACCATGCTAAAGGTTTGGCAAGTGGTGTCTATTTCATAAGACTTCAATCACAAGGCGTGGATAAAGCGATGAAAATGACACTGCTAAAATAAATTCATTATCCTTTTGACAATCTATCCCGATTGTCGAACTCTGAAGAGGCAGTTCGCCGGAAGCGAACTGCCTTTTTTACTATTAAAACGACTAATCTGCGTTTTATATATGATGTTGGCTTTTTATCTAGTCGTTCCTTACCAAGCCACTTTTTGAGTCAACAATAGGAATTGAGAGAGCC
>CAZNTR010000244.1:0-5072 GCA_964575925.1 uncultured Chitinophagales bacterium | reverse complement strand
CAATTTATATCCAATATTATCAATTACTTATATTGTTTTTAGCAACGACTATTTAAGTAAGAGTTGAAACCGAAAACTTTGTCAGAGTTTGGAACTCTGACAAAGTTACCTTTGGCAAAGTGAAGCACTTTGCCAAAGGTTTTAAATCAGTGTTTGGCGTTTTTTATTTACTTGTATTCGAAGCCACTTGATTTTAGAACGCATTCAATCATTTGACATTTAGCTCAAAATTATTAACGAAAAACAAATTTTAAACTTGAATCTAATCAGCAACTTTTAAATACGTATTCAACACAGCAACACTTCGCTCTGGATTAATCTTCGCTTTTAACTCCATCAACATAGAATACAATCCCATGTGAGTTCGTGTTGAGTAAATAAAATGTCTTGAGCCGACTGGTTCTCTAAAGCTTGTTGCTTTTTGCAAATGACTACGTAATTCTAATTTGTACTCAGGGTTATCAAACGTAAAACTTAAATCACGATACGGGCGAATAAAGGTGTCACCAAAGGATTTGAAAAACTCAAAATAAGCCTCATCAACACCTAAATTACTATCATCGGAACCTATGATTCCCAATTCTTGATACAATTTTTTCAGCGCTACATAATCTCTTGTATGATGGAGGGGTAGTGCACTCATGTAGGTATCAAAAAATTCTTTGGGGAATGTTTTAACGCAACCAAAATCAAGAATTCCCAATTTTCCATTCTCCATAAACTTATAATTTCCAGGATGCGCATCTGCGTGAATCGTACGAGTATCATTTATCTGATCATGGAAAAAATCCCATAATAATTGTCCATAATGATTTCGACTCTCATTGTCAGGATTGCTTGCTAAGTACACATCTAAGTGATCACCTTCTAAATAAGTCATAGTTAGAACTTTTTCACTAGAAAACTCAGCAATATAGCGAGGTGTTTCAATTCGATCATCAGCATAATTGGCATGAAACTCTTCAATTCTACGACCTTCTAGTTTATAATCGGTTTCTTCTAAAAGACGTTCACGAATCTCTTCAAAATATTCTTCTGTTCTTGCCGATTTAACCATTTGCTTAAAAATGGTTCTTGCCATAGTTAGATCGCTATCAATCGTTTCACGAACATTGGGATATTGAATTTTAACAGCTAATTTGCCATAATCTTTGTGATAAGCAATATGAACTTGACCAATTGATGCCGCAGCAATTGCTTTTAAATCAAACGATTCGAACAACTCTTCAGGATATTTACCTAATTCATTTTTTACAATTGTTCTTACTAAAACGGGATTAATTGGCGGAACTTTATACTGAGCTTGGCTCATTACATCAACAAATTCATCTGGCAACATTCCGCTATTATCTACGCTTACAGACTGTGCAATTTTTAATGCTGTACCACGAAGTTTTGTAAATGCTTTAAATAATTCGTTCGCATTAGATTTGTGTAATTCAGATCTGCTACCTTCTTTTCGTTGAATTACTCGCTGAAGATGGTGTTTTGCATAGTTACCACCGACTTTTAAACCCGCTTTTGTAAAAATTTTGCCACGTTCGAATTTTGAGGAAGGAAATTGATCCATAATTTAGGAGAAAAAGTTTGTTATTGTATTTATCTGTTGAGAAAAAACAGTTTTGGCATAATCTAAACCTTTGTCTGGTAAGTCGTTATGCAATAAGGAATCTAATAAAGCTGCAAATTTATCTACACGTTCTGTCCAAGACTCGGCGCTAATCTCTTCATTCAAACGCTTGAGTAATAAAGACTCCCAATCACGAATCATCTGACCAATAAATAAATCGCCAGTTAGAAGATGTGCCGCATTGGATAAATGTCTGTCTGTAGAAAGATAGCGATTTAACTCAGGTTTTATTAAATGTTCAATTTCTGACCCGTAAAAAATGCCAGATTCAACAAGTTCTAAACATTTTTTTGAAAAGAATGGCTGAGACTCAAGAAGATCGGCTGAGCTATAAATTAAAAAAGAGAACGATTCACCAAAACTCAGACCTGTTAAAACTTCGGATTCATCAGCTTGTTTGTGAATGAGTTCGAATACCGTTTCAAAGTAATAAACAGCTACATCAACGGTCTCATTAAATTGAATCTCTACAGGAATAGCGTTCGAATTATAAAATTCATGTAATGCAATCGTGTCAGGTAATTGCCCTTTTTCAATGGTTTTATCAATGATTACTTGTAATAAGTCTTCTTTAGTCATATCGGTGCTATTTTTTTCCATCAGAAATGCAATATTATAATGATTGGTTAGAATATAGGAAACTCAAAAACTCAAAATCGGAAATTCAAGACTAGCAAGGTATCAATCCTTCGGAATCATTGTCAATTGGGTAATCTCTATGTGAGATATAGAAAGTCTAAAATGAATCTATAAGTGATTGATTATGTTGTAATCAGGTTATCCAATAAGTCGAATTATTTTGAGTGATCAAAAGTTTACGCTAAATGAAACGAAATGATTTATTAAATTCATATTCATTATTTTTAAACAATAAAAAAAGAGTTGAATTGTGGCGTACTCGAGATCAGATAAAAGAGATTTTTTGTTTTTAGGCTTGTCAGCCTTATTTATTACTGCATTGGTAATTGGTAATATAATTGGAACCACAAAGTTTGTAACCCTATTTGTCTGGAATATTCCTGATTGGATGTTAGGTATAGTGCCTGAATTGGTAAGAAATGGCTCGGAATATAAAATGATCGTTCCTGCTGGAGTAATTGCCTATCCGATAACATTCTTAGCAACAGATCTTATTTCCGAATTATTTGGAAGAAAAAAAGCTCAACTTGTGGTTTGGATTGGCTTTATAATGAATTTCTTCATGTTAGGTATAATGAGTATAAATCATTGGTTACCCAATGCATTCGGAATAAGTGGAGGTTTAGACCTATTTGAAGGTGTTTATGAATTCATGATTGGCAATACATTGGGAAGTATGATAGCCTATTTAGTTGCTCAAACAGTAGATGTGCGCTTATTTCATTTCTGGAAGAATTTCACAAAAGGGAAACATTTATGGTTAAGAAATAATGGCTCAACCATGGTAAGTCAGTTGGTCGATTCAACTTCCATCTTAACGATATTGTACTTAGCTGGAAATTTAGGAAGCGCAGTAAATAGTATTTCAGCACTCATTATATTGATTATCAATTCCTATTTATTCAAATTTATTGCTGCTTTGCTGGATACTCCATTTTTTTATCTCGGTGTAAAATATTTAAAAGAGTATGAAGAAGATGAGGCTGATTGATAGCGAGAAGTAAGTTTTAAATAAAAAAATGTCATCTCGACCAAAGATGAGCCCATGATCATAATTCAAAAGCAAGAACTGTAAACGAATCTAGTGGAGAGATCTTCGGAAAAAATCGGAGTGTATTCTAAAAATATATTTATTGAAGTCTAGGCAATTGCAAATGAACAAATTTGATTATGTCACCTCGACCAAAGATGAGCCAATAATCATAATTCAAAAGCAAGAACTATAAACGAATTGAGTGGAGTAATCTTCGAAAAAAAATCGGAGTGTATTCAAAAATATATTTATTGAAATCTAGACAATTGCTATTGAATTAAATTGTAAGTCAAACAGAAATAGTAAAGTAAATAAAAATCGGCTGCATTGTTAGGGTTATAACAACGAAACTAAGTTATCTAATAATTCCACGAAATAGCGTTGATTATGAACCGACATATCATTATTCTTCAAAAATAAAGCTTTTAAAAGGCGTAAATGATTTCAAAATCAAAGGATTAGAATCGGACCTAATTTGATTTAATTCATCGCTTAAATATGCAGCCTAGTTAGTAACTAAGACAAACGAAAATGACAAAAAAATTTTCAAATCTTAACTATTTATGATGAAGAATAACTCATATTGGAAAGAACTCTTAGATGTTCAACCTCAGTTAATGTTTATATTTAAAGTAGATAGTCAAGAACAAGCTGAATTAGTTTTAGTAACTAAAGTCATTGAGCAAGTATTGGGTTATAAATCTGAAGAATACATTTTAAAATCAACCACAAATTCAATAATTAAAAAAGATATAGATGGCTTAATCGATCAAATTGCAGAAAACTCAAAAGGGAAAGATTACAGTAAGAACTCATCAATAAAACTTTCAACAATATATAACGAACAAATTGAATTAGATTACACATTTAGCATAAATAAATTAAAAACAAGTAATTTTTATCATATAATAGTATTATTTAGTAGTATTTCAGAATCAAATAAAACCTTTTTAGAGGCTAAGCTCTCTAACTATTGGAATAGTTCAGAAACTAATTTGGGAATTCTTAACAGAATCAATCAAGCAATTGAACGTGATCAAGCGATTTATATAATTGGAGAGAAAGCAACGGGCAAAACTAAGTTACTCAAGGAAATTAGTGAACTTTTGATAGTAAAGGATTATATAAAGTGCACATCATTAAATGAATTTGTAACTAAAATAGAGCAAGTTCAAGAAAATGAAAAAATCTTATTCATTTGGGATGACTTTCATAAATCAATGCTTGAAGCTCAAACGCAATTAGCAAAGTCATTGCTCTTAGCAAATACAAAGAATATTTCGATACAAATACTATTCAGTTCGAATGTAAGCGTTGATCGTTTAAACGAAAGTGGGAAAATAATCCCAAATTTGTATTATAAATTGCAACTTCAAGTAATTCCACTTCCGCCAGTTAAGTTTAGAAAGAACGAAATTAATCAACTCTTTACCAATAAGTTATATTGGTTAAAAAAAGCTTTAGGTAATAAAAACCTAAGCTACAGTGATGAACTTTTAAAGTTTATTGAAACGTATAGTTGGCCAGATAATTTCGAAAGTATAAACAGCTTAAGTAAAGAAATGGTAGGCTATATTAATAAAAATCAATTAGAAATGCCTGATTTATATCAAGAAGATGACTCGAAACAAGGCAATCTATTCGAAGAAATTGATACAGAAATTATTCCATTTGATGAGATGCAAAGAAAGTATTTAAAAGAAGTTTTAGAAAAGACATCAGGAGTAATCTACGGACGAAGAGGAGCGGCGCAGCAGTTAGGGCTGCGAC
>CAZNTR010000243.1:0-5088 GCA_964575925.1 uncultured Chitinophagales bacterium | reverse complement strand
ACAGACCTTGGGATATAAACATGGATTCCTATTACTTTGAAAATCGCTGGATTTCTGAAACAGAAACTCCAAACGCAACAAGTCCTGCAGCTTGGGATATGTCGAGCAGTTCCATCCAAAATGTTTCCACAATTTGGGTGAAATACAACAGTTTTCTGCGGATTAAAAACGTCGAATTGGCTTACACTTTCCCAAATAAGTTTGTCAAAAATTATAACATATCAAATCTAAGAGTATTTGTGAGTGGCTATAATCTGGGCTTCATTTACAATGCAGTCGGGTTATTTGACCCCGAAAGTAGATCTGATACAGGTTGGTATTATCCACAACAACGAGTTATTTCAGCTGGACTTTCAGCAATGTTTTGAGGTTTGATATGAAAAAAATAAGAATAATTAGCGCATTTTTAGGTTTTATAATCCTTTTCTCTTGTAATGATATTTTAAATATCGATCCATTAGATTCGGTATCTGACTCCAGTCTTTGGACCAATCCTGAATTGATGGAATTGTATGTTAATGCAAGATATGAGGAATTACCTCACGGTTATGTACAATGGGCGGGCGGCTTAAGAACAACTTCCTTAACAGATGAATCCTATGATATTCATCAAGGTTCACGCTTAGTCAATAAATACACACAAGGTGAAGTAACGCCAACCAATATGCATCTTTTCGGTGGATTTTGGATGCAAGCCTACACTTCAATCAGAAATTTAAATGTCTTTATTGAAAATGCAGATGTTTCTGTTGGTGATTCAGTTCGGATAAGTCAACTGATAGCAGAAACTCGTTTTTTAAGAGCTTGGTTTTATACAGAGTTATTTTCTCGTTATGGCGAAGTTCCTCTTGTAACTAAAACTATGGATGTTACTGAAGCAGGAATTCCATTAGACAGAAAACCCGTAGCAGAAATTGTTTCATTTATTGATACTGAATTAAAAGACGCTGCTCAAAGTTTGCCAACGCAGTATTCTGGAAGTGATTTTGGAAAAGCAACAAAAGGCGCGGATTACGCACTTCGAGCAAAAGCCTTATTGTCTGGTGCAAGCCCATTATTCGGAACTAGTTCGCAAGCAGATTGGCAAAAAGTCGCGGATGCCTGTGAAGATTTATTCAATCTGAATGTCTATAGTCTTTCAAACGATTATGAAGGATTATTTCTAAATGTTTCAGATCCTGAGAATATCTTTTTCAAACAATTCGTAGCCGTTCGCGGTCCTGAAATCAATTTCAGCTATGGTTATTACACTCCAACAGGCGGACATAATATTGAAGAAACTCGCCTTCCGAATGGAAATAATGGATGGTCGCAGGAAAATCCATTAATGAATTTGATTAATGAATACGAAACCAAATCCGGGCAAATTCCGGTGCTAGGTTTTACGGGTTCATCGGATAATTTGAGTCCGATTATCAATCCAACTGCTACTGATTTAGATAGTTCAAATCCTTATGAAAATCGTGATCCACGTCTAAGCTATTCTGTTTTTCATGATGGTTCTATGTTGAAAGGAAGAGAAATTCAATTTTGGGATTGTGGGTTAGATAGCCGCTGCGAAAGTGTTCAGGAATGGTGGAATGGTCCGCTTTTAGATCACACCATCAGAAAAGGATTAGACTTGAATTGGGTTCAAGGAACAGGATTGAACAGCGAAACGCCTTACATCTACATGAGATTGGCAGAGTTTTATCTAAGCTATGCAGAAGCAAATTATCATCTTGGTAAAATGGATGTTGCCGCCCAATATGTTAACAGAGTAAGATCAAGAACTGGTGTGGATATGCCGCCAATTGAAAACTCTTTAAATGGCTTAGATCTGCTTCAAAAAATTAAACACGAACGAAAAATCGAATTAGCCTTTGAAGGAAATCGTTGGTACGATGCAAGAAGATGGATGGACGCAGAAACCGATTTCGCAAAAGATGCGGTTGGTCTTGAAGTTACTTTAGATGAAAATACGGTCAATAAAAAATTCCGTTATTTCATTCAACAAGACAGAAGTTTCCCTACAAGTCACTATTTATTTCCGATTCCTTTTGAAGAAATAAGTAAAACAAATTGGACTCAAAACCCAGGATATTAAATTATGATACGTTTGATAACTTTATTTGAAATAATCATTGCACTACTAATTATTACAAATGCTTGTAGTTCAAAAAACACCTTAACGAATCCTGAACCTGAGTTTGATGGAATTGTTAGCCAAGTAGATTCTGTTAATTTTAATACAGGCATACTTTTCTACAATGCTGATCAGGGAAAACGCTTTGGGACTGAGTTTAACACTCAAAGCCGACCATATTTTCAAGGAGAAAGCAATGTTGATTTTGTTCGAGAAATGAATGAAGAAAATCCGTACTTGAAATGTGTTTCCAACAATAAAAAAGGAAGTTACGGAATACGCTTTTCGACATTTAAAACGCTATTTGATGATTTTACTTTACCAGCAAATTTATCAGATAAAATAACTGGAATCAGTTTTAATGCTTTAGGATTGGGCGAAGACACGCTGTTCATAAAAGTTCTTGATGTTCAAAAAAACGTACTTTCCGAAAGTCAATTTATACTCGAAAAAAATCGGATTAAGTCATTCACTTATCAGTTTAACATCACGGATGCGAAAGAGATCGTGTTTTATGGTAATTCGATTGAAAGCGTTGAAGAACAAGCGTTTGGCTTAGACGATATCTATTTGAAAACAGGTTCCACAAAGTTTACACCACCAGAATCTGATGCCGAGTTTTTAATGTGGTTAAAGAAAGCATCATTCAATTTTTTTGAATGGAATTATCTTGAACTTCCTGGAAATAAAGGCGTTGTTTTAGAGTCTAATTTTGATAAAGAAAAAGTGACTCTTTCTGGAATGGGTTATTCCTACGCCATTTATTTAATTGCTGCCGAAGATGGATTTATCACAAAAGACGAAGCAAAAAAACGTATTGAATCAATGTTAAACTGGCAAATTGACCAAAATTGGTTTGATGGTTCAGGCGGTTGGCACGGTTTTCCTCATCATTATTTCAAATTAGACGGAACTTACTTTTGGGATGATGTAAGCACCATAGATTGGGCAATTTGCGCAGCAGGACTTAGAGTAGTTAAACAGTATTTTCCCGATGATACAGAAATCCAAACTAAAGTAAATACACTTCTTGCCCGTCCAGATTGGACTGCAGCAATTGATCAAAACAACAAAATAGCGATGGGTTTTGAAAAAATTACAGGGAATATGAATGCGTATCGTTGGGGATTGGCTTTTTCCGAAGAAACTGAATTGGTTTATTTAGAAGCAGTAGCTTCAGGTCAATTGGATGAAACAATATTTTCAGCAATAATTAGAGAAAGAAAACAGGGTTTTTACCCAAGTTGGTTCGGCGCTGGATTTACATATAATTGGCTTCAATTATGGACAGGCCCAATTGAACCGTTCAAAGCAAATTCTATTTTAGCGTATAAAAATGATGCAGAAACTTCAAAATTAGCTTTTAATTCGCCAATTATGGGATTAACGGCTTGCGAAACCATAAAATCTACAGATGAAAATGGATTCTACAATTGGGATATTTATATTTCGAATCAAGGCGGAAGTATTCATGGTACAACGGGTAGTGTTTTAAAGATTTCACCTGCATCGTATGGCGCAGCATTGGCTTTGCCATTTAATTATGATGAATCGCTACAAGGCTTAAGAGAGTTTGTAAATCTAGGATTTTATCATGAATACATCGGTCTGCCAGATAATGTAAGAATTAACGATTTACCAAACGAAGGAACAAGACCAGCGCCAAATTGGAATTCGTTCGATATAAATATTGGGCCCATTATCTTAGCTATAGAACAAGTACAGGAAAATAAAATAGGACAGTTCTATTTAAAAGATGCAGTAGCACAAAACGCATTAAATGAATTAATAAAAAGCTTCCCAAACTAAAAAAAACAAGGTCATCTCGACCAAAGATGAGCCAAAGAACCGAAAAAAGAACGAATCGACGTGGAGAGATCTTCGAGTCAAATGCAGAACTAAAAAACGGAAGATATCTCGACAAGCTCGATACCGAAGGCACCACGAAGTGATATGCTTTTTAAAAAAAAACAAGGTCATCTCGACCAAAGATGAGCCAAAGAATCAATCCCAAAGATCCGAACAATAACGAATCGACGTGGAGAGATCTTCGATTCTAAATCAGAACTAAAAAACGGAAGATATCTCGACAAGCTCGATACCGAAGGCACCACGAAGTGATATGCTTTTTAAAAAAAAACAAGGTCATCTCGACCAGAGATGAGCCAAAGAACCGAAAAAAGAACGAATCAACGTGGAGAGATCTTCGAGTCAAATGCAGAACTAAATTCGGAAGATTTCTAGACTCTGCTCAGAATAACACTAAAAACATTTTTTGATGTCATTCACCAATCCCTTGCCCTAACTGATTAGAAATTATCACCACAGACAATCAAATAAACATACTATGAAAAAGATCGTCCTGCTACTTACTTGCATCCTATTAACAAGCATCAGTAATTCACTTCAAGCCCAACCCGTTTTTAAAAACAACAAACTTTATGTAAATGGACAGCCATTTATCATGATTGGCGGAGAACTTCATAACTCAACTGCATCATCAATTCCTTATTTAGAAAAAGTTTGGCCAAAACTAAAAAGTCTTCATCTAAATACCGTTTTAGCAACAATCAGCTGGGAACAATTTGAACCAACAGAAGGGAAATATGATTTCACACTGATTGATCATCTAATAAAAGAATCAGAAAAAAATAATCTCAAATTAGTTGTCGTTTGGTTTGGATCGTGGAAAAACGGACAATCGAGTTATGCGCCGTTATGGGTAAAAAAAGATACCAAACGATTCCCAAGAGTGATGACAAAAGAAGGTCGTTTAATCGAAACCCTGTCTGTTTTTTCAGAAAATACGAAAAAAGCGGATGCTACAGCATTTGCAAACTTGTTAAAGAGAATCAAACAAGTAGATAAAAATCAGACAGTTATTATGGTTCAACCTGAAAACGAAGTCGGAATATTCCAAGAAATTGATTTTCAAAAAGAAGCTTTAAAAGAGTATTCAAAAG
>CAZNTR010000242.1:0-5093 GCA_964575925.1 uncultured Chitinophagales bacterium | reverse complement strand
GCGAAGAACCTCTTCCAACTGAAATCCTCTCGTTTACTTATACCCCAAATCCGGTTTTTGTAGGTGATACAGTAACCTTTAAAGTTCAAATAAAAGACAGCCTCGAAACGGGGTTTGAATATTATTGGGATGCAACTGATGGCGGTATCATAAATAATATTGGTCAATTTCTTGAAGGTACAATTACTACAGAAAGTTTGGGTACTAATGATAAACGTAATGTTTACAAAACCTTAGTGCCAGCTAATAGATGGGTTGCAATCGATTCTGCAATCGTTAGTATTGTTATAAAGAATAACAATAGATCTAAAATAGAAACTGGCACAAGTACATCAATTAAACCTATAAATAAGTAACCATGAAAACACTATTAACTTTTCTATTTTCTCTACTTGCAGTAACAAGTTTTGCTCAAGTAAATTTAAGTGCACTAACAGACTGTACAGAAGTGCGAAGAATCTCAACGGTCAAATCTACGATTAAACGACCTTTATTAAGTTTGAACAACTTAGATAATGGTAATAATCATCAAAAAGGGTATGATGTAGAGTATGTTTTGAACAATTTAAGTTCAATGAGTACTACAATTATCTCAATTTTTACTGATGCAAATTTACCAACAGTAAATCCACCTACAGATGCAAGTGTGATCGATAATTATTCAAGAGTTTTACAATACAAAGCATTCCGTACTCTATTAACTTATTTACGGAGTAGAAATGGACAAGATGGAGTAATCATTTCGGAAATCAATCAATCATTAGTGTTTGATGAAGGTCAACATACCAACTTCCTTACAGCCCTAAAACAGCCAAGCAGTTATTTCCTCGTTTCCGAAAACCCGAATGGTAAAGACGATTACGTAAAATGGGCACAAAGCCTAGCCAATTACGCCCGTGCCATAGATTTGTATTTGGCCTTCGAAATTGCGGTAATGGAAGAAGCAGAAACATCTAATCATCCAGAACTTGAATCGCAATTATTGCTAACAATGGTCGAGAAAGAGACCTTGTTAACTAATTTAGCTAAAGCAATTATAACATCTTATGGAGCATTGACTTATGATCATTCAATTTCATTTGGTATAAATGAAGATGATGTAGAGTCTGGTAATCGCCCTTTAAAGATGTATGCGGCATTGGGGTATGCATCATTAGTTAACCAAGATATTGAAAACGCATTATTATTAAACAAATCGTCTGTTGTTTCTTCTATTGGGCAAAAATTAGGAAATGTTGGCAGTATTACTATGTTAGCTTTTTTCCAAGATGTTCGAGAAAAAGCAAAAAATTATACTAATCCGAACTCAGATAAAGACAGTCGCAAAAACAAATGGGCGTATCAAACTAATGGCGGACAAGATTATTGGGCAGAGGGACCATATTATTTTGAGTATGCTTTTCGTGAAATTTTACCCTATTGGCATGCTATGCGTATTGCCAATCAGGTAGTTTATGGTTCAACAGATGATGTATTTTCCAATACTAAATTTTTAAAACCGATTAAATGGTTATTAGAAATTACTACTCCAGATGGTCGAATTCCACCCATTGATGATAGTAATATGCGCTATTTCAGATATATGAATTATATGAACTGGTCATCAGATTATGTAAACAGCAATGGTTTGGCAAATGAAATAAGTGGCTTGGCAAACTATTATCTTACCTATAATAATCCTAAAGATACTCCTGAAAGACCTAGAAGAATTGATAAAGATGATAATTTGTATTTATTAGATTTGGCTATTCCTAGAGGTACCACATCTCAAACTCCATCAGCTGAATATAATGGCCCCAATCAAAAAATATTACGTTATCCTATTGGAAATCAAATTCATTATGTGCTTTTAAATGGAGAAACTGGTGCTTCAAGAAGTCGAGGCGAAGGTCATGAACAACCTGATCAAATGAATCTATTTTATCAAGTGGAAGACGAAGTCATACTTGGTGATCTAGGGTATGATTCTGCGCCAAAATTTGCGAATGCCAGTTATAATGCCTACAACCTGAATAATGTGATGTCTATTTATAATTATAATCAAAAATATTATTATGATTGGATGGATTTTTGGTATGTAGGTTTAGGTCTTTCAGCTGTCTTAGATTTTTTTATTGATTACCCCTTAGAATATCAAAATAATGGCGGAGTCCGATCACCAAACATTGGGTTAGAAGAAAAATATAAAATAGCTGTTCACAATGATGTGGATTTTCTTACCATGGAAAACTCTGCAAGTTATTCGAAGCTTAAGAGTCGAATAAATATTTATAGAAAAAATCAAAGTTCAGCTACATTAGCTAGAAATGTATTATTTATAAAAGATGAAATAAATTCATATCTAATTGATTGTAACCGAGTTGAAAGGAGCAGTTCCGATCGTTATGAAATGCGTTATTATTTGCCACATACCTTTTTATACAAAAAAAAATATAGTACAGTGGATGATGTTTTTTATTCCTTAACCAATAACCTACTTTATCCATCAACGAATAACAGTAATCCAACACAATGGTTAAGTAGATTTTCAGAAATGCAATCTGGAATTACTGGAAATAGCATTTATTTTTTAAATGATGCTGTTGAATACTCCGCAGACAGAGAGATGCATTATTCAACTGATATTTTAAAAAATGTGACTGCGGTAGAGGGGACTCAATATGGTTTTGATGAAGATTTACCCAACGAAACATTAAATCAGTTTAGTTTAATTTCACGGCCTACTAAACATTTTACATCTGTGGCAATTGTAGCGGCATCTGCAAGCATAACAAGTTCACCTGAAAATCAAATTCACCCCTCAACAACTACCAATCCATATCAAATATGGACATGGGATAGAGGTAATCACATCGACATATTTTATCAACAGTCAAAATACGACCCGCAATATGGCCAAACTAGAACGGTTTATGTGGATTTAGTAAAATCAAATTTAGCTAATCTTTAAGTAAATCAAGTTCCAATTGTATTTGAAGGCAACCCAGATGGAATGGGGTTTTTACGCATTAAGAAGAATTTACTAAATCAAGATGGATCGGATTTTGACCCTGTAGAGGATGTGAATTTTCGAATTAATGCTCATTTAGGAAGGTTAAATGTGCGACAAAATGTTGCTTATAATCTTACACCTGCTCAACTAAATGGAATTATAGAAGTTCGAGTTAATAATTATAAATCAATAACGTTAACAGGTACAGGAGTTATTGATGGTGTTACATTTTTAATGGGAGCAAGTTCAACAGTTACTATTACTGGAGCATTAACCATTAAAAACAGCAGTTTCAAAAAAAGTGGGACTTCAAATTTTTACCAAGTTAGTATTTCGGGATCTACAAATCGCACGTTCGAAAATGTACATATTGAAGGTGCTCAATATGGATTTAATGTTGTGAATGTGCCTCAAGACCATGTATCATTCAAAAATGTGAGTGGTGAGTCGAACTTCTATGCAACCATTAAAACCGTTAATTCCAATATTAAAATAGATGGCTTTAATGGAAATAGAGCTATACAAGATGGAATAGGGGCTTACACGAATTCCTATGTTAATTTACAAGGAACAGGTAATGTTCAAGGAACTGGAAATCTAATTGGACTTCGTTCTGCATATACCTCAGAAATTTACATGAATGGAACGGGACAACTTTACCTAACTGGAAATACTCATGGAATAAATGTTTATCAATATGGAAAAGTTAATATAACAAGTATAAATAGCTCGGCTGCAAATTATGTTTTATTGAATAATTACCCATCAGTTACCTATCCTGCTGTTGTATCTCACGATATTGTCGCTGCTACAAATGGATATGTTCATATTGGTAACCCCGATTTTGATATGTCATTGGATAATAACATAATAGACATTTATAACGATGGAACAGCAGACATTGTAATAGAATCAGTATCAATAAAGCCAGTCGTGGCTGAAAAATTTAGTACTGAGACTCGTCTAGAAAAATTAGATAACTCTAGTCTAAAAGAAGCAAAAAGTAGAAAAGAATTCATTAGAGAATATCAAAACTACCAAAATAAAGACGAAATGAAGTTAGCAAAAAAAGAATTGGTTTCATCTCATTCAAAATCAAATTCACATGAAATACGATCAATAGCAAAAGTCCTCGATATCTTAAATACAATTCAAGACGAAGACTATTCTTGGGTAAATCATTTTGATAAAGTAGCTAGACTAAAACCTTATTTACAAGAAGATGCCGTCTTAATAGCTGAGCAATTATTCTATTATTACACGAATACAGAGCCACAACAAACAGAGTCCGCTTATTGGCTCAATCAGCTTAAAGAAATGAACCATGAAGCGTACGAAACCGGAATCTTCGATGTGCTTTACGAGCAAGCTTCGTTTAATCAAGAAATAGTTGAAACTCAAGAAAGTGAACAAGCACAAACGGATGATAACACTATTCTAGCTTATCCAAATCCATTTAATCCAACAACGAGTTTGAAACTTTCGCTAAAAAATAAAGCCCAAGTTCAGATTCAAGTGTTTGATGTTATGGGACGTTTGGTTCAAACCTTAGCTAATAACGAACAATGGCAAAGTGGAACCCACGAAGTTCAATTCGATGCTTCTCGTTTAGCAAGTGGAATGTATTTCGCCCGAACTCAGATTTTAGAATCGGGAAAAGCCGTTCAAACTCAGGTTACTAAATTGATGTTAATTAAGTAAGGCTCGAATCCTAGAACACTGCCAAAGTCGAATGATTTTTGCAGTGTTACCTTTAGCAAAGTGAGGCACTTTGCCAAAGGTTATTTCGAATTAAACTCAATAAATCACTTCATATCAACGCCAACCAAAGAACTTATGTCCTTTCTTAAATCGTTATCCATTCTAGTGCGAGTATTTACTCGTGTTTATCCTTAAAGTCTAATCCTTAGCAAGGAATTTTGGTTTGTAATTGGTAAGGGACGATAAAACAGTACCGAAAATGTAATAAATGCTTCTTGTGATCAGCAAAATAATTTAAAAATGCTACTTATAAGCAGTAGATAGCTTTCGGTGAATTATCAAATTTGAACTTATTCCAAAAAACCAAACAACCACAATGGGATTTTGTTTATAGCACCTA
>CAZNTR010000241.1:0-5099 GCA_964575925.1 uncultured Chitinophagales bacterium | reverse complement strand
TGGATATTCAACAAAGAAAAATAGAGTTTGTTCAGCAATTTCTAAATCTTCAAAACGAGGAAGTTATTACTCGATTGGAGCAATTATTACATGCTTTCGTAGAAAATAATGAGTTCAAGCCCATGAGTGTTGCCGAGTTTAATCAACGTATTGATAAATCGATGGAAGACTCTAAAAATGATTTAGTAATAAGCTCAAATGACTTAATTTCAGAAATTGAAACATGGGGCTAAGGGTATATTGGACAGAATTTGCCAAAACTGAACTTAAAAAAATCTTTGATTATCATAACGAAAATGTCAGTTTAGGCATTGCAAGACAAATAACCACTCAGATTGTCGAAAAAACAGATGACTTGAGCATATTTATAGAAATGGGAGCAATTGAGGGGTTACTGAGTGATAGATTACAAGAATTCAGGTATTTAGTGAGTAAAAATTACAAAATCATATACTGGGTAAATAAAGACAAAAATAGAATTGAGATTATTGATGTGTTTGATACGAGACAAAATCCAGTAAAAATGGGAAGAAATAAGTAGCGAAAATCAACAACTAAAGTTAATAGTTGTTGCAAGTACTAAAACAGAATATACAGTCAGTGTAAATATTCCCTTCCAAGAAATCCTGCACGGAGTTAACTTATTTAACACATTCTCTAGATTGTCAAAAAGTTCTTCAGTCTTAGTAGGATTTGCAATCACAAAAAACAATTAAAAACTAGTATTTGATTTTTATTATCATATTACTCTTGACTCTCCCCTTTGGTCAGGCTTTATCTTTTGAAAAAGGAGCAAAAATGCGCGGTTTACGAATCGGCGAAGTATCAAAAATTACTGGAATTACCATTAAAACTCTTCGCCATTTTGATAAAATTGATTTATTACGCCCATCATCACGCGATGAATCGGGTTATAGGAGATATTCACGCCAAGATTTATTGAAACTTCAATCTGTCTTGTTTTATCGTGAATTAAAATCCCCTTAAATGAAATAAAACAATTACTTAATGAAAATGAAATTCAACTGATTGATCATTTGAAAAAACATGAAAAATCAATGAATTCGGAACTTGAACGCATTCAAACATTACTCAAAACCTTAACTAAAACAATCAAACACATGGAAAACAATACTCCAATAACCGAAGAAGAATTGTATGAAGGATTTTCAAAAGAAGAAATCAAAGCAATTAAAACTGAAGTTCAAGAAAAATATGATCCTAAAATCGTAGTCGAATCTCAAAATAAGGTAAAATCTTGGACTCGAGATCAATTAAATTCCAATAAACAAGTCGAAGCATCTATTAATTTTCAGCTAAGTGAACTCATGCATTTACCAATCGATTCACCAAAAGTTCAAGAACAAATTGCAAAACACTTTGACTGGGTAAATCAATTTTACACCTGCACCAATGAAATCTACATTGGATTATCCGATTTATATGTGACTGATGCTCGGTTCATGTCGCATTATGAGGAGATAAAACCGGGTTTAGCTCAATTTCTAAGTAAAGCAATGAAAGTTTATATCGAGAAATAGCAGTTCTCAATAGAGAAAAATTAAATTTTGAGTCCACTCCAGAAAGCCAATTTTGTCGGTTTTTACCCATTTAAATAGTATGAAATCGTCGATTCTTTTGCAGTAAACTACTTTTCGGTTTAGCTCAATTTTCACATTTGGAAAAGCTGATTTTGAATAATCTTTTATTATTCCCATAAGCAATTGATTTTATGAGAATTATATTCAATTAAGCTTTATTCAATGTTCTTTTTCTAAGTTTTTTTAAAACATACATTCCACCCGAAATGGCCAAAATGGAAACACCATCAAGAGGAGCTTGTGAAGGACCAACTGGAATTTCTGGTGGAGGTAGTTGCGCAGAACTAATCGAAACCATGACTAAAAGAAGTACGAGAACGGTTAATGAAAATCCAAAAGTGGTTTTTAAAGTGATATTCATAGCGGAATTATTTTGATGGTTAAAATTTTAACTGAAACAAAACTCATTTCAATAAGGTCATTTTTTGAGTTAAACAGCGTTTCCCATCTGTTAAACGATAGAAATACACTCCACTTGATAATCGGACCGCATTAAACTGAACGGTGTAATAACCGGGTTTCATAGTTGTATTCACCAAGGTGGACATTCTTTTTCCGAGAATATCAAACACTTCCAATTTAATGGTTGATGTTTCCGGAACGCCATATCGAATGCTTGCTGTCGGATTGAATGGATTCGGGTAATTAGTTGATAATTCGAATGTTGCAGGAATCCGATCATCTTCAATAGAAGTTGTTGTTTTTGCATCAATAAGAAGTATAAAGCGGCTTTCTTCCTGACTTGTAATGGCAGTTAATTGGGGTTTTGATTCATTTTTTGTTGTCAAAGACCTCTTTTTCATAGCTGCAAGATTAATGATTACAGCCTTGTTCAATGAAGTAATTGTTCCATTTAGATTGTCTTTTAGCGAAATCTTCCAATCATCAGGAAATAGAGTATTATCTAATTCAAGTTTGAACTCACCTTGAATGGTTGAATTTAGAACTAGTGGAACTTCAAGATTTCCTTCTTCCAGTGTAGTCGGTAAAATCGCCCAAACAGAAGCTTGAGATCCTTTAGCGCCCAGCATCACATAGTTCTGACTCAAAGGTGTTTGTTTTACCGCTGCTTTTAGATGTAACTCAGATTCCTCGTTTTCAGAAAACTGCAAAAATACTTGATCAGAAAGCCCCGAATCATGACTGATTTTTAAATCAATAATTGGTGTTTTAGAACTAGTTGATTCATCATTCAGGTTAATCTTTGATGGATTATTCTGAGTCGTTTTAGCCGTTAATGGAATTGAAAGCGTTGGACTAGCTGCTGAAGTTTCAACAAAAAAAGCTTGTTTTGACGCAATTAATCCATTTTCAAGACTTCCTGTGGTTCCATTCCAAACTCTCCAATTTGAAATAGATGCATCCCAACTATAAATGCTTTCATACAAATTGGTGTGTTCTGATAAATCCCAATCAATTGTTTCGGCGAACGGATTTCCAAGCAGTGTGAATCCATCAATATTCGAATTTAATAATGAGCTCAGATTTTGATTGGCTAAAGGTTGAATGCCAGTTGAAATAAGCGTTTTTGGAAAACCTGAATTTCCACCAGCTAGAGGACTGTTATCATCATCAAAAGCATACAACAAAAAACATCTTCCGATAGTCATTTCATCGTTTGCAGACGAAGGTGTGATCCAATTTGATCCATTAATTGTTCCATCAATTGTATTCCTTAACAAAACATTGGGTGAACCATCTGTTGACTTTGCATCCGAAAATCCTTGAGTCCAAATAGGATTTAACCATTCAGAAAATGTTAAACCGCTAATCGGATTTGCAATCATAAACCAGCCCTGAGAACCAGAAAGTGTAGTTTGAATTTGATTAATTGGGATAGTAGAAAGCACTCTGCCACTTGAAGCTGTATTATCGAAACCGAAGAGTTCGCCATTCAAACCATTTGAATAATCTTCAAGAACGGTTCCATTTGCCTCATTAAACAGCCAATAGCCAACAATTGATTCGTAAAAACCATCAGGAGTTGCTCTTTGCATATCCGTTTGAATTTCCTGAGCGGTGCGAATTGTTTTCAGATTCTAAATTCATCCATTTCACCTTTAAAATAGTATTCTGCTGATCTTCTTCGACCAATATCGAGAACAGTTGTAGTATTCACTAGAGGAGTTGTTTTTGGATTTGCACCGTTATTGGTTGTGCTTAAGGCTTGTCCGTTAATATAAATCTGCCCAAAAGAATTTTCAGGATCATACTGACAGGTTAAGTGAACCCACTCATTCAGCGGAATGGATTCGGTTGGCGCATCAAGATAAACGTACGTTGTTGGGATAAATCGAACAAATCCTGCACCTACTAAATGAATTTCCATAATTCCTAAATCTTTGCTCAACAGAAACTGAACATCATCATTGGTTGAAGCTTCCCATTTGAGCCATAATTCGATCGTGATTTTATTAGCATTAAATAAATTATTGTGTGGAACCGTTACATAATCATCAATTCCATCAAATTTTAGAGCATTTCCTGCTTCTAGTTGGAAATTCACTTCCAAGCTTCGGGCAATGGCAAATTGACCAAATTCTGTGATCTCGGAAAAGGTAACGGTTGAACCTGAAACAGAAGTGGCGGAAGTTTTGAGAAGTGTCCAAGCAGATAAACTGTTTATAGGGCGAGAGTATAATTTGTATTGATCTGCAGTCGCTGCGCCAGCATTGCTTAAACTATCTGGAATTGTAAAAGTAATTGATGACTCAAAAGTGCCTGGGCTTTGCATTGGTTTTATCATCCAAAAGGTATTCATATAAGTGTAATTGGCTTCCTGAATGAGTTCAGGATTTGCATTAAAATTATAGATCATCAAATCGATAGGAGAGTCCGTCGGTTCAGTAAAATTAAGAGAAAGATTATTTCCTGCATGAGATCCGGTGCTAATCGATTGAAATTCTGTTGCATTTCTCGGATTCATCAAAAGAGAATCATTGGTTCTCCAGCCGTCAGAAGTATCGAAGTTGAAGCCAGACAAGGTTCCATTGTTTCCATAAATTGGATCAGAAGTGCTTGTTCCGGTTGCTTCATTAAATGCCCAATACCCAATCAAAGAGTCAGATATGGAAGCCACTGAAAGATGCATATCACTACGAATCTGTTCTTGAGTTCGAGCATATTTCCAAATTCTGACTTCCTCAATGCCGCCTTCATAGAAATAATCTTCATTATCATCCTGATATTTACCAAATCGCACAGCATTTGAAACGGGATAAATAATATTCCCAGAAATCGAATTAGAACTCACGATTTCAATTCCATTCATAAAAATCTTGCGAGAAGTTCCATCATAACTTGCGGCTACATGCGACCATTGATTAAGTGGTAATATATTTTCTCCGCTAGATAAATTTGGAAATGTATTTCCAATCTCAGAACTCGTTTTGATATTAAAAAGGATTCCTGATGTTCCATCGAGAGCAAGTGAATAACCACCACCTTATATGTTAAAAATAGAATTTAATAGTCAAGGTATTTACCTTTCTGTGTGAG
>CAZNTR010000240.1:0-5159 GCA_964575925.1 uncultured Chitinophagales bacterium | reverse complement strand
TTAAATCATTGCTTTATTTAGTCTTTTTTTTGTCACTTTTTGTAATAAATGTGAACGCTCAAGAAGCAAGTATCGAAATAGCACGAATTAAATATCGTGGCGGTGGTGATTGGTACAATGATCCTTCTGCTTTAAGAAATGTAATTCGTTATGCAAACGAACATTTACCGATTTTACTCAATCAGAGATATGTTGATGTAGAATTAGGTTCTACAGAACTCTTGAATTATCCTTTTGCATTTATAACTGGACATGGGATAATTGAAGCAAATGAGCCAGAAATTGAAAACTTGCGAAATTATTTAAACAGCGGAGGTTTTCTTTACGCTGATGATGATTATGGTTTAGATGTTTCATTTCGTGAATTAATCAAAAGAGTGTTTCCGAACGAAAAATTAATTGAATTGCCCTTTAATCATACGATGTACAAAGTTCCTTATTCTTTTCCCAAGGGTGTTCCAAAAGTACATGAACATGATGGAAAAGCTCCACAGGGATTTGCACTTTTTAAAAATGGAAAAATGGTCGTGTATTATACTTATGAATCGAATCCAAGTGATGGATGGGCTGATCCTGAAATTCACGATACGCCGAAAGCATTGCGAAAAAGAGCCTTACAATTTGGGGTAAATCTATTTTATTTTGCCTTATCGCAGGTTAATTAAGAAGTTAGAGTCAAGGAGTCGAGGAGTCAAGGAGTCAAGGAGTCGAGGAGTCTTTGAGTCGAGGAGTCGAGGAGTCAAGGAGTCAAGAAGTCAAGAAGTCAAGAAGTTAAGGAGAAAAGAAGTTAATAAACCCCCTATTTTTCCGATTAACTAAGTGATTGATAAATATGAACAAAAAAGGGGGATGGGGGGGGATTTCAATATAGATTTAAGAATTAAGAGTTGGCTTACTCTGAAAAGTAGTTTTCAGCAAAATAACCAGCAATTTCACACGATTTGAATGGGTAAAAACCGAAAAGTCGACTTTCTGGAGTGGACTCAGAGTTATGTATCTAAAAAATCGAAAATTTCACTTTGAAATAAAGTCTCAAGACATTATAAATATTATTAATATAAAAAATAAGAGATTTATCTTTCAGAGTTATTAGGCTTGACTCAAATTCGGACTTAGACCATTTGTAAAGTTTACTATTTTAAAAAAAGGTTCAATTTTACAAATCGATAAATAAAAACAATAACCTATTTGAAAAGTTTTGTTATTATTTATTATACGTTATTTCGTTATGCTGAGTTCATGCTGAGTTCCGACCCAGTACCTCAGACTTAGAACTTAACCTATTCAAAAGAACTGCTTATTACGTAAAAAGATAGTAAACTTAGATAGCACTTCGTGTTTCTTCGAATCGTGTCGGGGCATGGGAAGACCTTTTTTTGCAAAAACCAGTGAAGTTTATTTTGAAACGAAGTCCGAATGTTGAGGCTTGATTAAAGAAGTGGTCAAAAAGATGTCTTCGGTAAAAATGAAAGAATCATCAAACCTTAAGTTTAAAATACTTACAAAAAAAGAATCGTTAATTTATTTTAGCCCACTAGTTAAATTGCTTGTAACAACAGAAATATTACGTTTTAACCCATCAAACTTGGTTCGTTTTACAGCAGATTTTCTAAATAACTCTTGAAACTTTGGCATATCCAATTCATTCCAAAAATCTTGGTCTCTATTTAACAAAGATTCTCTTGCTGTAAATTCAGCATTTTTTCCTAATGGTGCTTTTCGATTCCAAGGGCAGACATCTTGGCAAATATCACAACCATACATCCATTCTCCCATTTTTGAATGAAATTCATTTGGAATTTGATCGCGAAATTCAATAGTTAAATAGGATATACATTTTGTGGCATCGACTCTCATAGGTTCATAAATAGCTTGAGTTGGGCAAGCATCAATACAACGAGTGCAAGTACCGCAATGATCGGTTGTTGGGGAATCGTAAGTCAATTCAGCATCGATTATCATTTCACCAATAAAGAAAAAACTCCCCAAGTTTTTATTCAGCACATTACTATTTTTGCCAACCCAGCCTAAGCCAGATTCAACAGCCCAAGCTTTATCTAAAACCGGTGCAGAATCGGTGAAAACACGTCCTTCAAGAGATCCTAAAAGATTCTTAGTAAACTCAAAAAGCTGAACTAATTTGCGTTTTAAAACATCGTGATAATCATCGCCTAAAGCATATTTCGAAATTTTAGGAATAGCTATTCGTTGATGTTCTTCATCAGCTTTTGAATTGCGATAATTACATAAAACACTAATTATCGTTTTAGAATCAGGAACCAATTTAGTAGGATCGATGCGTTTATCAAAATGATTTTCCATCCATTGCATAGTTCCGTGTTTTTGCCCGAGTAACCACTCTTCAAGTTTACGAGCTTGGGAATCTAATTGGCGAGCTTTAGCAAAACCACAGGCGTCAAATCCCAAACGAATGGCCTCAGCTCGAATAAGTTCCGTATGTTTTTGTCTTTGCATCATTTTCATAAATATACTTACTTTAAAGTCTTTGTTAATACTCAAGCGATTCAAAACTCATGCTCACTAAAGAAAAAAAGTTTTTAAATCAGTATTATTATTTTATTGTCGTCTTTCATTGGTCTTTTATTAGCAGAAGGAATATTGGCTGTATTAAATCTAAAGAAATTTAAGACTTAGCTAGAAATGGACGAACGAGGTGTTATGAGGAATAAGAAATCGTTTGATGCTTATAGTCACACGTTTGAAGAGCCAAGTCTTTGCCATTTGGATGAATACGGTAATCGAGTAACTGGAATAAAACAAAATCAGACTCTTCAAAACCAGTTTTTATGTTGAGCGACTCGTTTATTTTTAGTTTGTATTTAAAAGATTCTCTAACGATTGTTCAAAATTTAAATGAAAAAACAAACGATGAGTCCACTCCAAAAAGTCGACTTTTCGGTTTATACCCTTCCAAATCCCACCAATTCGACGAATAGTTTGCTAAGAACTACTTTTCGGGGTACACTCAACGATAAAATTCGTTTTGCAAATGGTGCAGTTGCACGAAGTGGAACAGCAGATCACGTTTGGCATTTAAAATTATATTTAGTAAACCATGAACCCGAAGAGGTAATCGTATTATTGAATTAAGATGATATTGATAGAACTACTGGTAAGATCTTTTTTATTATAAAAATGATTCATTAGTTGAATTTCAACGATTTGAGCCTAATAATTTTTTTATTTATTTTCTTATCAACCATATATTCTTGGTTGGAAAAACAGAGTCGTTTTTTGATTGAATAAGTTATATGATGTGTAAAAATGTTTTTTTTTACGATGATTACAAACATGTTGAGACTAAGCCAATGTTTGCATGGCCACAATTCGCTGAATTATATCCTGATAATCCTTATCCAATAAAAACTTGGATGAAATTAATCAAGGAAATGCAACAAACTTGTTCTAAGCGAGGAATTGGTTTTACAGTAATTACAACAGGTTATAAACCCGATTAATTGGAAAGTCCACATTCTTTCAGAGTATTTCCTAAACTAGATTCGTTAATGAAACAAGAAAAAGTGACCTTTGTTGATTTATGACAAGAATTGAATTCAGTTTCAAATGGTGATATTAAAAAAATAACGTTTTGGCCAGATAGCCATACAAATGCTTTTGGAACTAAGTGTATTTCAAACGAAATAGTAAAGCAATGGGATCAACCCAAATATCTAAATAAGAGAAGCAATTAATTATTCTTGGTTTGGAAAAAAATTCAGAAATATACTTTTCTGTTGATTGAAACCTACAAATGATTTGCATTTTCATGTTAAGTAATCAAAAAAAAATATTATTTACTGTAGTAACTCTTGTTTTTTCAATAATGATTGGTGTCATTATTTCTGAGTTTGTTTTAGAATATTTAGGAGTACAACGCTATCAAACATGGCTTGAATTGGATGAACATGGTTTTATGAAAAACCGAAGTAATTTTCATGCACTAGGACCAACTTATGATGGGTCAATGTATTATCAATTTGATGAAAATGGAAACCGAATAACAAAAATTGAACCAAAATCTGATTCTGCAAAAACAGTTTTTATGATGGGAGATTCATTTCTATTTGGCTTGTTTTTAGAAGATTCCCTAACGATTACACATAAATTAAATATGAAAACACCATCATCAATAAAATTTATAAACGGTGGCGTTGGTGGAAGCGGAACGGCAGAACATTTTTGGCATTTGAAATCATTTCTAAAAAAGCAAAAACCTGACGAAGCCATTATACTATTTAATTTTGACGATATAGACAGAATGGTAATTAAAAATTTATTTGTTCTAAAAGAAGATTCGCTTTTTGTAACAAAGAGATTTTTGCCTTATTTCTGGTATCATTTAATACATTCGACATGGTGGCACGAATGGTTAGAAAGAAATGTTAGATTATATGCACCTTTAAGTTCATTAATGTGGAATCACCTATTCTTTTATGATGATTTTGAAAATATAAATACAAACCCAAAGTTTATATGGCCACAAGATGCAGAACTTTATCCTGAAAATCCTTATTCAAAAAATCTTTTTTTAAGAATTATGAAAGAAATGAAAGAGCTATGCGAGACTAATAATATTGGATTTAGTGTAATTAGTACAGGTTACAAACCCGATTCTATTTCCAATCCGCGGACGTTTTCAATTTACCCGAAATTAGATTCTTTATTGAGTCTAGAATCAATACCATTTATTGATTTAAGTGTTAACCTTGAATCAGTCTCTCAAGGGGATATAAAAAAAGTGAGTCTATGGCCTGATAATCATCCAAATGATTTAGGTACTGAAACAATTGTCAATGGAATTATGAAGAAATGGTATTTGCCAAAATTGAAAGAAGGGTTTTTGATAAATTAAAATCAATTATGATAAATTTGGGTTTCTGCAAAATGATTGAATATACTTATACAAAATATTAATTATATTGAACTTAGAATGTTGGTCTATTGTATGAGAGGTTTTGAACGTCAAAACGAAAATAAATTAATTTAATCATTGATGAATTTACATTTAGACGTAGATTTCAGTGTTATAACAAGCGATTTAAATCGATTTGAATGAAAGAAAACCGATAATTCAGACTTATTAAAGAGGATTCTAGATAGAAAATTATTATCTCAGTTTAATGAATAAATGATTCACT
>CAZNTR010000239.1:0-5293 GCA_964575925.1 uncultured Chitinophagales bacterium | reverse complement strand
TCTAGCTTCTAGCTTCTAGCTTCTAGCTTCTAGCTTCTAGCTTCTAGCTTCTAGCTTCTAACCTAAAAACACTTATCGCGTTGCAGGCCAAATTATTTTTCCTTCTTTATTCACATATCCAAAAGCTTCATCTTGCCCATCATCTGTTGGAATCAAAACCATGAATCGACCTAATTCTTTATAGAAATCATCAACAGCATCAAATTGGGGTGTTACAATTGTTACGCCGTCAATATCTATAAATCCCCATTTCTCTCCTAATTTTACCGCTGCTAATCCTTCAGAAAAGTCTCTCACTTCTTCAAACTGTTCTGCAACAATCATTTCAGCTTTTGAGTTAATGAATCCAAATAAGTTGGATGTTTTTCGCACAGCTGCTCTATCATCATTAAATGAGCCAACACTTACAAACTGAGGAGTAATTTCCATTTCTCCATTTGTATTGATAAATCCCCATCTATCGGAAACCTTTACCGCAGCTAAATTTTCAGAATAGGGCAGCGCTTCTTGATAAATATTTTGAACAATAATATTTCCTTCAGTATCAATGTAACCGTATTTATTATTGTAATGAACCAACGCCCGTTTATTTGAAAAATAAGTATCACTATCGTTGTCAAAGGAATCGATTCCTGCTGGCATTGGAATTTCTTCACCATGTTCATCAATAAAATAATACCATCTATAATTTAAACTTCTAACGAATGATCGTTTATTAGAAAATTGACTTACGTTTCTAAAACGAGGATTAATCACAAATTCAGCTTTTTTATTCATAAATCCAATTCTTCCTTCAATCTGAACGGCTCCATAACCTTCGCTGAAATCTCCTAAGTTCTGATACACGCCATTTCCATCAATTTCAGGCTCTCCTGTTTCATTGATATACATCCAACGCCAATTGTAACGAACGGCTGCTAAACCTTCAGAAAAATTATTAGCCATTTGAAACTGAGGTTCAATCACAATACTACCGGTTTCGTTAATATATCCCCATTCTCCACTCACTAAAACGGGGTAAAAAACTTCTTCGGAATTTGTTTCATTGTTATCAAATAGTCCACAACTAGTAAACAAAACTAAAAGCAAAATAATCGATTTATTCATTTTCATAAATAATTTAAACCTTAACGAGTTGGAAACCATACATACTCTCCTTCTTTATTGATGTAGCCAAATCGTGCATTTTCTTCTGTTCCAATTTGTACTCGTGCAATTCCATTTTGAAAATCTTCTGCGTAGCGAACTTGTTCTGGCATATTAAATGCGAATTTTCCCGTTTTTTTAGCAATATAAAACCATAGATTCCCAATTCGAACGGCTGCTAAATCTTCACTAAAATCACTAGCGCCACTAAATTGTGCTTCAATTTCAAGCTCTCCATCAGTTGAAATAAACCCGTAATAATCTTCAATTTTAACTCGTGCTAATCCTTGGGAAAACGGATAAGCTTCATCAAACTGAACTGGAATCGTTAGCGCACCTTTTTCATTTATATAACCCCAACCTTCGGCGGTTTGAACTGGCGCTAAATTTTCTGAAAATAATCCGGCATAAGCAATTCTAAAAGCGGGACTTAAAATTGTTTTTCCAGTTTCGTCAATATATTCCCAACCATCGGCGGTTTGAACAGCAGCTAAACCTTCAGAAAATTTTCCTGCTTGGCTAAATTTAAATCCAATTGCGGTCTCTCCGATTCTGTTTACATATCCCCAAAGTCCATCTTTTAATACTGCCGCACGATCTTCAGAGAACTGATCAGCAAATTCAAAGTCTTTGTTGATTAGAAAGACTCCACTAGAGTTGATAAATCCGTAATTCTCACCACTTAATTTGGCTGGTGCTAAATCACCATCAAAAATGCCTATTTGTGAAAATTCCGCATCTTTTGTAATCATTTCTTCCGATTCGCTAAGAATTCCCCAACTTGTTCCATTTCGGAATGTGGCGTAACCATTTTTAACAAACCGAGCTTCGTCAAAATCTGGATTTATGGCAATGGAGCCATGATTGCGAATAAAACCCCATTTATCATTGAGTTTTACGGGGTGTAATGTTATTGGCGTTTCTTCTTCTTTCTCTGAGTCGAGCAGTCCGCAGTTTGAAAAAAGCAACATTCCTAAAAGCGTTATTACAGTAATTTTATTTGTCATAGGTTGATTTGATGACTGATTTTGTCTCTTTTCACTTTAATATTTCACATTTGGATTTAAACTAGTGTTTAAAATATCGAATTATAATCGAGTATAATTCCGCGCATTTCTGAATTAGCTGCTTATTTGAAACTCAGTTTCAGATGGTTTATGATTTAATTATTTAACTCATTTATTTTAGCAAAGTCATGGTTTTGGACAGTATTCCACCCGGAGTTTTAAGTCGGTAAAGATACACACCTGAAGCTAAAGCTGAAGCATCAAATCGGATTTCATGGCGACCGGCTGAAAGTTTTTTATCTAAAAGTGTATGAACGAGTTTTCCACGCACATCAAAAACTCCTAATTGCACAAAAGCCGATTGTGGCAAACTGAATGAAATTAAAGTTGATGGATTAAATGGATTCGGAAAATTCTGAAACAAGGTAAAGTCTTTAGGAATCGGATGTCGATTTTCAGTTGAAGTCGCACTTTTTTCGATTAAATCTAAGTGTTCGTAATCTCCCTGTAAAACCTGAGCTTTTGTTTCAGGCTCTAATTCAAACCAATCATCTAAAATAGCAGAATAAATGGAGCGGTAATCCATATTGTAAATCGGATCGCCGGAATTATCTAGATCTGTCAAATTTGCGTGTTCGCCATAAATTCCGCCCTTAACTGGCCCAAAAACCATAACTGGAGCCGATGAACCATGATCAGTCCCTTGTGATCCATTTTCATTTAAGGTTCTTCCAAACTCAGAAAACGTCATGGTTAAGGCTTTTTTATCTAATTCATCTTGTGCCAAATCAGCGTAAAATGCTTGAATTGAAGCGGCTACATCATTCAAATTGTTAGCATGACTTCCTTCTACCCCACCTTGATTATTATGGGAATCGAAACCGCCACGACTTACTACATATACTTTTGTAGGAAGTCCGCCACGAATCAATTTGGCGACAATAGCCAAGCTATTTGCTAAACTTGAATTGGGATAATCTCCAAAATTTTGTGCAGAATCTGCTGCGGTTTGAATCGATTCCAGATATTTAAACGAAGCGTTCGCGATTTTTCGAGTATATGCTAAAGATCGTCCAAAATTGGTTTCAGGTACAGCTTGTTCATCATAAAAACCGCCACGATCTAAGAATTGATTAAACTGATTTGCGCCACCAAATGTCACCCCAAGATTACCGAAGTCACTTTGAAATAAAGAAGCAGGACCACCAATACGAACTCCTAAAGGAAATTCAGGTGGATTTTGAATAAAATCGGGATTATCTTCAACTAAAAAACGACCTGCCCAACCACTTGTAATCGTTTGATTTGAATCACTTCCTGAAACCCAAATATCCGTTGAACGACCATGAGAACGATCCTGATCATGGTAACCAACATTATTCACCACACTCATTTTTCCAGCGCCCCACAAGGTTTCTAAAGGCGACATGGCCGGATGCATCCCGATATCATCACTCAACAAAATTGATTCTTGTTTTTTGATAGCAATCGTTGGGCGTTTTTGATAATAAATATCGTTTGTAACTGGAATAATGGTATTTAATCCGTCATTCCCACCACCTAATTGTAGCAAAATTAATATCTTATCATTATTTGCTGCGCTTAATCGATTCAAAAACTTACTGCGCTTCATGGCTTGAACAGGAACAGAATTGAGTGGTAATCCTGAGCCTAAACTTCCCCAAAAAAGAGTCTGAAGAAAACTTTTTCGAGTCCAATCTTTATGATCAATTTCGTGAGCCGCTCCATCTTCTAATTGAAAACCTTTTCGTTTAGAAGTCTGATTCTTTTTATCTGAATGTTGATGATGTGTACACATTTCTAATTTTTCCCTCTAAAACTAAACATGTTGATAGCTTGGCAATTGAATCAAATACGAGATATACGCTTGTAGCTGAACCAAAAAAGTGGTGGGATAATAACGAGTTCCACCGGCTGCAGTTTCTGAGCGCCATTCATACCAAGGCACAGGACCTAACAAGATTTTAGTCAAGTTTATTTCCTGAATCGATTTACCCGTTAAGTTCGGTTTGAAATCTGGATTGCCAGCAAAATCTTCATCTGTTTCTTGCACATCCGTCAATTCCAAAGGAACAGCTAAAATATGTTCTGCCAAAGTTTTTGAAACGGAAAACGGATCATCAGGATCGGTCATTTTCTCAATTAAGCGAATTGGATTGTATTCTGTTCCTGATTCATTTCTTCCGTACAAAATTTCGGTAAGATTATTCCAACGTGATGGTAATAAATTGGTATTTAACCAAGCATAATGTCCTGGAATTCCATCCGATTTTGGAGGATTATAGCCATCCCAACCAAAAACCGTATCAGGACGCAATAATTCTTCGTTTAGGGCTTGCATTCTGAGACGAATATATTCTTGTAACTGAGCACCGGGCTCAATTTCAAAATGACGAAGAAAACCGAAAAACACTTCTGTTGGACTTTTAATCCGTGCTCCCATGAATCGTTCTTCATAAAAATGAGCGCTAGAAAAGAGTTTATTCAAAACATCAGCAATAGAAAAATTAACTGAAATCATATAGTCGGCAAGGGCTTGAATAAAAACTTGATCAGGCTCAGCAGAAACAAAGAAAACGTACAGTTTGAGAGAAATAAACCAGGCGATTTTGTCACTTTTTTCCGTGAATAATAACTCTACTAATGAATCTAAATTGTAATTCCCTGATTTTCCGAAAACGGTTTTCGTGCCATCATCAAAACGAGTAGAATCGAAAAATCCTGCTAAAGTCGTATTGTTTACACGCCATCCGGTTACTGAGCGAGCAACTTGAGCAATATCTTGTTCGGTGTAATTTGGATTTCCAATTTTATCTGCTCTTCCTAAAGTGAATAATTCTAATAGTTCACGTGCAAAATCCTCGTTTGGGGACGATTTTGAGTTGTTGTAATTATTTAAATAGTACACCATAGCTGAGTTTTTTGCCATGTTATGTACAAAAGGTTTATACTCGCCAAGTGCTCCTGTATGCAATAATTTCACATATTTATAGACATGATTCACATACGAACTTGGTGCTTTTCCTGGCAAATCATTCATATTGTTGTACGAAACAGCAAAAAGATTTGACCAAAAAAGAATCATTCGTTCTAATAATCCGCCTGAATAAAAACGACTC
>CAZNTR010000238.1:0-5311 GCA_964575925.1 uncultured Chitinophagales bacterium | reverse complement strand
GGTTTCATCGTTTTCAAGACGTTGAAGTGTTTTCACAATCGTATGAAACGATTCCCAATTTCTTGCCGCTTTTCCAGAACCACCATAAACAATTAATTCTTCGGGATGTTCAGCAACATCATTATCTAAGTTATTGAGCAACATGCGTAAAGCCGCTTCTTGATGCCAACCTTTACAATGTAATTTTGTACCTATTGGCGCTTTAATTCCCATTTTGGGGTTTGTTAAAAGCATACTCTTCTTTCATCAAAGTGTTATAAATTCGGGACAAATATACGGTGAAATCAGAACTCTGGAAGCGCTTTTTAGATTCTAGTTCTTTTTTAGGTTTCCCCTCAGAGACTGCTGAGTTATTGAAGTTTTATTGAAAAAACATTGTGGAAATAATAACCACAAATAGAATGATTGGAAAATCGTAGTTCACGCAATGAGAAATAGGTTTTGAAACAATCATCAACATGGTGAATAATTGGATTTGTTCCCTATTTGAAACGAAAGATTAAATAAAGAAATCCAACTTGAACATTGAACCCTATCAAGAAAGTCGTTTTTTTCGGTTTACGCCCTTTTTAATCCATCGAATTTGCCAAATAGTTTGCTGTAAACTGCTTTTCCGTGTAAAACCAACATTAATTTTTTAAGAATGCAGCAATTTGGATAGTGATTTACGTACTTAAAGATATCAACGCAAAGCGATTTATTATCTTTCACCTATTAAACCACATTTACTATGTATCTGGTAAAACATATGTTAAAACACATTTCATTTCTATTTTTTGTTTTAATGGTCATTTCTCAATGTGAACACTATACAAAATCTACAGACTCAGTTGATTTAAAACCAACGCAATTAGTAATTACAGAAGCCCAACGAAAACTTATTGTTGAATCGAATGCATTCGGATTGGAATTGTTTCAACAAGTTCGTTCAAATGAAAACGTGATGATTTCCCCTCTAAGTGCTTCAGCGGCATTAACAATGGCTTTAAATGGAGCTAATGGAAACACAGCAACCCAAATGAAACAACTACTTGGTTATGGATCTCGTTCGCTTTCAGAAATTAACGAAGCTTATAAACTAATAGTAAATCAACTACTTAGCGCTGATTCTAAAGTTACGTTAGCACTTGCGAATGCTGCCTTTTATGAACAAACGTTCTCTATTAAATCAAGTTTTTTGAGTGCTTTATCAAACGATTTTTCGGCAGAAGTAAATGGAATGGATTTCTCGAAATCTGCAACCTTAGATGCCATAAATAAATGGGCAAGCGATAATACAAACGGAAAAATCACTAAAGTTTTAGATGATTTAAGTCCAGACTTAGTGCTTATTTTAATGAACGCCTTGTATTTCAAAGGCGAATGGAGTAAACAATTCACAGAATCAGCCACTGCTAACCAAACTTTTTATCAATCTGAAACTGTTCAGTTTCCTACCAAATTTATGAATAGCGACATAGCTGTAACTACTGCAGAAGTAAATGGTTTGCAGGTTATTGAAATCCCTTATGGACGCAAAAATTTCTCTATGATGTTAGTGGTTCCAACACTTAGTCTTCAGCAACAGTATGAAAAACTCACACCTGAAACATGGTTAGGATTAACTTCAATCCTAAATGAACAAACTTGGGATTCTGCGACTGTTTTACTTCCGAAATTTACCTTTTCGTATGAAACCTATTTTAATCAAGCACTTCAATCTATGGGAATGCTCGACGCATTTGACTCATATTATGCCAATTTTGATGGAATTTCAGATGCAGAAAAACTTTTTATTTCGTTTGTTAAACAAAATACATTTATAGAAGTGAATGAAGAAGGAACTGAAGCAGCAGCGGTTACTACCATCGGTTTCTCTCGAACTTCAGTTGATGATCCTCCAAGAAAACCAATTTACACGTTCAACAAACCGTTTGTTTTTGCAATTCGAGAACGTAGCAGTAACACCTTGTTATTTATTGGTTCATTATCCGATCCAAGAGAATAAATCATGAAAACGGTGTTCATAGTATTCCTCGTTTATTTCTTGAGTTCTTGCTCCAGCTACACTGAACAGAATCAGCCACTTAGCGAAACTGTTTTAGAATTGCGCTGGGGAAATTCTTTTGGAATGTGCGTGGGTCTTTGCATAGAGGAAAATCATTTTATTTATGGCACAACGATAAAGCAAACGCTTTCGAGTTGGACTGATTCATATGCACAAAAATCGTGTTCAATGGAGCTTTCAAGAGTTCAAACAGATTCCATCGCTTCATTAATTGATAAACAATCGTTTTTAGCTTTACCGGAACAAATAGGATGTCCCGATTGCGCAGATGGCGGTGCCACATGGATCGAAATCTTATTCACAGACCAAAGTGCTCACAAAGTCACCTTTGAATATTTTAACGAGCCTGAATCTATAAAAAAATTGGCTGAAGCACTGCGTAAAAAATCGGAGTTTTTGCGACAACATTGTTACGCACAAGCTAACCAACCGCATTAAACAACCATTTGAAATTGATAGATAACCTATGGTTGAACACTTTCGAACACTTTTTACCAAAAAAAATTTCTTGCAGTTCATCAATAAACAGATAAACACTTGTTTTTTCTGAAGGATTCCTCTCTTTAACCTATTCAAAAAAAATGAAGATAAGTCTGAATAAACTCAAACTCTAAAGAATCTTTATTGATATAAATGATTTAAATACCCTGAACTCCTATTGATTTCAATTCCTGAATTGTCATTTTTTTTAGTGGTGACATTTACCACTTCTTCGAATTCCGGTTAAAACCTCAACTTTCGGACTTTGACATTTTGTAAAGTGAATTATTTTGTTAATGGTTTTATGTAGCATAATTAATGAAAACAAGAGCTTATTCACATCATAATGAGCTTAGTTCATAGATGTTATTTGGTCATGCTGGGCTTCGACCCAGCATCTCAGCCTAAGAACCAATCTATTCAAAGAAAAAGTGATTGTTGCGTAAAATGATATTGGACAGAGATAGCACTTCGTGGTTCTTCGAATCGTGTCGGCCAATGTATGACCGTTTTTTTTGCGAAAACCACTGCATTTTTTATAGAAACGAAGTCCGAATTTGAGTTAAAACGTTGATTAACGGTTTATTTATATATTTTTTTTTCTAAATAAGAACTCTGTGTAAACATTCGACTATACTCTACTCTTTTTGATAAAAAATTAAAAGCTTCGAGTATATCCTACTCTTTTTTAAAAATCGCTATTAGTTTCAACTATACTCTAAACTATTGTTTTCCTAACGCTATAAATTTAAGCATCATTTGATTAAACATAATTCTAACCGTTATCAAAATCACTCCCGCTAATTGATGTTCATTTTTGACTAATAATTCATAGTCTAACTAATTTATCACCTCACTTCGTGTCAAAACCTATGAATTTACATTAAAATTATTTACGACAGCTATATAAGTAATTGCATCCAAATTAGCTCAATCTCATTTTTTGGTTCAAGCAAATATCGGATTGATTTGATTGCCACTACTTGAAATTGAATGGGGAATTAGTATAACTGACATTAATTAAATCATATTATTTTTTTTATAATTCGAATTAGACCCAAAAACATTCAAATAATCTGTTAATGGGAATTGGTGATTTTGTACTTTTAAATACCCCTGAATAAATGCGACAAAACTATGGATTTACAAACAAGAAAACTAAGAGTTATTGAACAGGTTATAAACCTCAATGATGAGATTGTAATGAATCAGATTGAAGAATTTATCAAAAACACCTTGGGGAATAGTGAATCTGAAGACATCAGTTCTTCTGTTTCAGTTGATCAGTTAATCGAAAGAGCTTCATTACCTCTTCATGATTACAAAATGGGAAGAATTAAGACACAAGAAGAAGTAGAACAATTATCTAAAGACTGGTGAGATGAAGGTACTTTGGACAGAATTTGCCATTTCCATGTTATCTCAAATTCATTACTACTATAAACTTAAAGTTGACTTATCGACAGCCAACAGAATTAAATCTGAAATTTTATCTTCAACAAAACAATTAATTAACTATCCATTCTCAGGGTATGAGGAACCACACCTTAGCCACTTAGGACTAAATCACAGATATATTATTCAAGGTTATTACAAAATTATTTACTTACAAATCGAAAATGGTGTTTTAATAACCGATGTTTTTGATATTCGACAAAATCCAGATTCGATGAATACGGAAAGAGCGAAATAAGCTGTCTGATTTTTTTTACTTTCAAAGTCTTACTTTCAGAAGCCAAATATATATTTCAAAACAAGGCTATTATCGGTAAATTACATTTTCGCGAAAAGCATTAGATAAACGATTATTTTCCATGGCATCAACCAATTTATCAACCACTCTCGGAATCAAAACCGATGAATTAACTCGTCGTCTTTATTCAAATGACGCATCCAATTACGAAGAATTTCCTCAAGGCGTTCATTTTCCTAAAAATGGACAAGAAATTGTAGATCTTGTTAAATACTGTGCTGAAAACAACGTTTCTATAACCGCAAGGGCGGCAGGAACTTCACTAGCTGGGCAAACTACTGGCGGCGGAATAATCATGGACACTTCTCGATTCATGACTCAGACTGTTAAACTCGATATTGATGCCAAAAAAGCTACGGTTCAGCCTGGAGTAATTCGTGATACCTTGAACCGAGAATTAGCTCCTTTTCAATTATTGTTTGGGCCCGATACATCAACAACTAACCGCTGCATGTTAGGCGGAATGATTGGAAATAATAGTTCAGGTTCGTTTTCCATTAAATACGGAACGGTTCGTGACCAAATTTTTTCTGTTGATGCGGTTTTGAGCGACAGCTCAGAAGTTACCTTCAAACCCTTAAGTGAGGCGGAATTAGAAGCAAAAACGAAATTAACAACTCTCGAGGGTCAGATTTATCGCGAAATGTTGGCTTTATTAAAAGCTAATGGAGAACTCATCAAAAAGAATTTTCCTCATCCGGAAATTACTCGCCGAAATACAGGTTACGCTATTGATAAGTTATTGGAAATGAGTCCATTAACTCCAGGTGGACGCCCTTTTAACATGGCTGAATTATTGTGCGGAAGTGAAGGAACGCTTGCCATGACCAAACAAGCGGTGGTCAATTTATCGGAAAAACCGAACTGTTCGATTTTAGTGATTCCACAGTTTACAAATTTGCGTGATTCCTTAGTTGCAACAGTTGATATCGTGAAGTACAATCCTGCAGCGGTTGAATTATTAGACAAAATTGTACTTGATGCGACTCATGGAAATATCGAACATTCTCAAAATAGATTTTTCCTTGAAG
>CAZNTR010000237.1:0-5334 GCA_964575925.1 uncultured Chitinophagales bacterium | reverse complement strand
TCCAAATGAAACGGGTGGTGTTTATGGTGCTTA
Source organism: uncultured Chitinophagales bacterium (assembly GCA_964575925.1). Taxonomy (GTDB): domain Bacteria; phylum Bacteroidota; class Rhodothermia; order Balneolales; family M1805; genus M1805. The sequence goes on along the minus strand of CAZNTR010000237.1, from coordinate 5,301 downwards.
TTTATTTAACCCATATGGATTAGAAATTGAGCAACAAGTTGAGAAAGGCATTTTTTCTTCAGCATGTTACAATCATTTTTTGAATTTAAGTAAATCTGGAATTACATCAGAAACGGTGCATCAAATGCTTGCAATTACTGGTGCAAATTCTAGTTTTCCTAGTTCCAATAATAGTGCGAAACATGAAAATCCTGATCGATTTGCAGCTGTATATATGGCAAGAAGAGATAAAAATGATGGAAATGGGTTCTATTCCACATTAAAAAAAGAACTAATTCGGCTCCAAGCCGCTGTAAATGAAGGTTCTGATTTTAATGATGAACGTGATGAAGCGATAGAAAACATTAAGCAAGCCTGGGAAAAAGCGATTATGGCGACTGTGATTAATTACTCCTATGCAGCTGTTGCAACGTTATCTTCAACAAATCCTACTGAGGCGCAAAAAGCCTCAGCTTTACACGCTTATGGTGAGGCAGTAGGATTTCTGCATGGTTGGAAAACCATACCTCAAACTGATAAAATAATTACTGATTCTCAAATTGACGGATTGTTAACAGTACTAAATGCATCAACAAATAGTAGTGCAGCATCATATTTATTTGTAACAGATCCTACAAATCAATTACCAAAACTTCTTCAGGTCATTTCTCAAATTAAGGATATTTATGATTTTTCAAGTGATGATTTGGAAGCGTTTAAGAAAAATTGGGTAAGCGAACAATCACGATGACTAATTAAGGAAAATTCTAAAATGAAATTATTTTACAAACGTATCTCGATACTCCTTGTTGTCGCTTTGTTAATAAGTGCATGTTCATCAACTGACGATTCAAAAAAAGAGGAATTTGATAGAAAAGCATTCCTAAATGAAGCGGTCGTAAAGATAATACTCCCTTCCATTGAACAGTTTTATGTTGATATTCAAGCATTAGATGGACAAATTCAAAGATTAAGTGAAAGCCCAAGTCAATCTTTCCTTGAAACTTCACAAAGTTCATGGAAAGCCTCGTATTTATCTTGGCAGGCAGTTTCCATTTTAACAATTGGACCAGCATCGGCAGATGGCCTTAGAAAATCGCTTTTTGAAGAAATGGGTACGTTTCCCGTTTCAGAACAAAAAATTGAGCAACGAATTGAAAGTGGAACTTACAATCTTTCTGATTTTGACCGTGATGCACGAGGTTTATTTACTATAGAATATCTTTTATTTGCTAATCCAGATCCATTTTCGCAGAAATCAATCACTTTTTTAAAAGCTGTTTCGGCAGACGTGCTAAGAAGAATTGAGGAAGTTAAAACGGCATGGAATACTAAACAAGTAACTGATTTTATAGAAAATAATGGAACAGGTGCGGGCTCAAGTACTTCAGAATATTATAACGAATATGTAAAAAGCTATGAAGTGCTCAAAAACTTTAAAATCGGTTTGCCATTAGGTTTGCGTCCAGGTCAGACCCAAGTAGAACCGGAATTGGTAGAAGCATACTATAGTAAATCAATGTCTTTAAAAGGCGCTAAATATCACTTTGAACAGATTAAGACAATTTGGAGAGGCCCAGAAAATGGGATTGGATTTAAAGGTTATTTACGCACAGTTACAGGTGGGGTAGCCCTCATAGAAAGTACCGAAAATCAATTTGCTATAGTCGATTCGGTGTTTTCAAGATTTGATGTAGAAACGGAACTATTAAGCAAACTAGTTGCCGAAAATGATGAACGAGTTATTCTTTTACATACTGAATTGCAAAGACTTACTCGCTTTTTAAAAAGTGAATTGTCATCTTTAATTGGAATTGCAATTACCTACTCCAGTAGCGATGGCGATTAAAATCAATAAAAAATCGTGAAAAAGTCGAGCATTCTACCGAATCTAGAAAATTCGTTTTTAGTTAAACCTATAGCTATTGAACCTCTTATCGTTTTCCGAATTTTATTCGGATTTCTGATGTTCTTTAGTACCGCACGTTTCATGGTATTGGGTTGGATTAACGAACATTATATTCAACCTATGTTTCATTTTCGTTTCTTTGGTTTTTCTTGGCTTCCTATTGGTCCCGATTGGTTCATTTATGTGATTCATATAATCATGCTTTTATCGAGTCTAGGAATTATGCTGGGTTATAAATATAGAACTTCAACAATTCTGTTTTTCCTAACGTTTACCTATACCGAACTCATCGAACTTAGCTATTATTTGAATCATTATTACTTCGTTAGCATAATTTCATTTATTCTCATTTTTCTGCCAGCGCAAAAGTACTTCTCTCTTGATCTTTTAAATTACAGAGTAGAGGAAAAAAGGCAAGTTGAAAAATGGATAATCGATATTCTTAAATTTCAATTATTCGTAGTTTATTTCTTTGCAGGAATTGCCAAAATAAATCACGATTGGCTTTTCGAAGCTCTGCCTTTACGCATTTGGTTACCTGCTCACGATACCTTGCCAATAATTGGTCGTTGGCTCATGTATCCTGAAACCGCTTTTGTTTTTTCATGGCTTGGAATGCTATTCGACACCACAATTTCTTTCTTTTTGATGTGGAATAGAACACGGTTATTCGCCTATTTAGCAGTTGTTTTTTTTCACACAATTACAGGTTTATTGTTTCAAATCGGCGTTTTCCCACTAGTTATGATTGCCTCAACTCCTATCTTTTTTGATGCAAAAGTTCATAAATCTATCATTGAAAAACTCCAAATTGCTCAAGTTTTTTTGTGGGGAAAAATTGAGCCCATATTAATCAGAACAAACTGGAAAAAAGTGGAACCTGAATGCGAAGTTGGATGGTGTGAAACGCCTTATGTTCAGATGCAAGACAGGGAGCCTATTTTTTATAACAGTTTGCCAGTCTCTTATTTTAAGAATATTGAGGAATTAAGAGAAACTCGTTTAAGGTATCATTGGCTTAAATTTCTTTTACCTATTTATGTTTGTTTTCAATTCTTATTCCCTCTGCGTTTTCTCGCTTATCCTGGGAACTTATTTTGGACTGAACAAGGTTATCGTTTCTGTTGGCGAGTTATGTTAGTTGAAAAATCAGGATCTGCTCTTTTTTATGTAAAAGATGCAAAAACAGGAAAAGAAGGAGTTGTAGATAACACCGAATTTTTGAATGTACACCAAGAAAAACAAATGTCCTTTCAGCCGGATATGATTCTACAATTCGCACATTTTTTGGCTGATTATTATGAAAAAAAAGGAGTGATGAATCCTGAAGTCAGAGCTGAAGTTTTTGTCACACTTAATGCGCGTCCAAGTCAGTTGTTAATAAATCCACAAATTGACTTAAGTAAAATAGAAGATGGCTGGAACAAAAAAGAGTGGATTTTACCATTTGTAGAATGAGAATTGTATTAAGTATCGTTGTTAATTTCCTTTTAGTTTTTCAAGTTGCAGCACAAGTGTCCATCATTAGTGGAATCGTGAAATCTATGAATGGCGAAGCTCTAAAAGATGTTCGAGTAGCACTAAAACAATTGTATATCATGGATATTACCAATGAAAGTGGAGAATTTGAACTTCGCTCAGTTCCTAATGGGGAACAAATTATTATGGCTTATTCAGTGGGTTATAGACTTTTTGAGAAGAACCTAAATGTGCAAAAAAAAGACACAAGTATTGTCATCATCTTAGAAGAATGGCTAGAAGAATTAGACGAAGTGATGGTTTCTGCTGATCAAGCTAAAACGTTTGGATTATCACGCTTAAATACCGTCCAGAATTTTGCAATAAATGAAGGTAAGAAAACAGAAGTAATCACTCTTTCTGAAATGACCATTAATACATCAACGAATAATTCTCGACAGATTTATTCCAAAGTTGCAGGGTTAGCTATTTGGGAAAGTGATGGTGCCGGATTGCAATTAGGCATTGGTGGAAGAGGACTTAGTCCGAACAGAACCGCAAATTTTAATACTCGTCAGAACGGATATGATATTAGTGCAGATGCTTTAGGTTATCCCGAAAGTTATTACACTCCGCCCGCTGAAGCGCTTGAACAAATTCAAATTATTAGAGGCGCTGCTTCTTTACAATACGGAACACAATTTGGCGGATTAGTAAACTTTCAGTTTAAGGAAGGCTCAAAAAAAAGGCGTATAGAATTAGTAAGTCGACAATCTTTAGGCACTTGGGGTTTCATAAGTAATTTTACGAGTTTAAACGGTTCCTCAAAATCAGGAAAAGTTCACTATTACGGCTATTATCATTTCAAAACGGGAGATACTTGGCGCCCAAATTCTGGTTTTACAGCTCATAACGGATATTTATCTATTCATTTTGAACCGACAGAAAAATGGGAATTTGCACTCGACTTAACCAAAATGAATTATTTAGCTCAACAAGCTGGTGGACTAACAGATCGTTTATTCGAAGAAAATCCAAGATTATCCTTAAGAAGTAGAAATTGGTTCAAGGTGGATTGGAATATGTTTGCGATTATTGGTACGTTTAAATTATCATCTTTAACTCAAATAAATTCAAAAACTTTTGGCTTGTATGCAGAGCGTTTATCCTTAGGAAATTTAGAACGCATAAATGTGTTTGATTTTGGTGAAAACAGAACACTTATCGATGGGAAATTCCGAAATCTTGGACATGAAACACGTTTGATTCATCGATACAAAATGGGAAGCAGATTAAATATTCTTGCCGCAGGTTTTCGTTTATACAAAGGAACAACATTAGCTCGTCAGGGTGATGGATCTGCTAATTCAGATGCAGATTTTCGTTATCTAAATCCAGACAATCTCGAAAACTCAGATTATCGATTCCCGAATTATAACTATGCGGCTTTTCTAGAACACATTTTTCAGTTAACAGATAAATTAAGTATAACTCAGGGTTTACGTTTTGAACACATCAGAACAAATTCCGAGGGTTATTATAAACAACAAGTTAAAGATGCGGCTGGTAATTTAATCGTAGATGAAAAAATTGAAGAATCAGATTCTAGAAATCGAAGTTTTGTCTTAGCAGGAATTGGGATGTCGTATAAATTTACTTCTCAGCTCGAATTCTATTCCAATATTTCTCAAAATTACAGAGCAATAAATTTTAGCGATTTACGCATAGTGAATCCGAATTTTGTAATTAATCCAAATATTAAAGATGAAAAAGGCTACACCATTGATTTTGGTTTGAGAGGAAGAATAAAAAACTGGTTAAATTATGAAACGACACTATTTTTTATAGCTTACAAAGGCAAAATTGGACAAATTCTACGAGCAGATCAGCCACCTTTATATAATGATTATCGTTTTCGTGGAAATATTTCAGATGCTAGAAATAGAGGAATCGAA
>CAZNTR010000236.1:0-5348 GCA_964575925.1 uncultured Chitinophagales bacterium | reverse complement strand
AATGTTTTGCTCTATATGCTCCATATAAATAAGATCTTATATGTTTTTCGTTTGTTCTAACCATTGTTCTAGTAATCCACGAACCTAATAATGAATCAGGAAACCCTAATTGAAGAGATTGGCGACTAAGAGCCATTGCATAATCAAGTTCCAAATCAGTATCAAAACTTTTTTTCCAGCCATTTAATAACCAAACAAATACTCTTAAATCAGTGTGCCAGCCAAGAACTTCTATTAAATCACCTTTGTATTCCCTTGGAGTTTGGTCAAAACTTTTCTTTAGTTTGATAATTTGTTCAGGATCTAGAGTTTTGACTGTTAAAGCACTAAAAACTCCAGCTGAAGGAAATTTTATTGCAAAATCAATTAACTCATTTTCAATCCCTGAAGTTGAGATAAGCGCTCTTAAAGCTTGATTATGTAACTTCCTATTCGAACTTTTTGCGTATTCAAATAATTTTGTAACATTTCTAGTTGAAACGGCATGGTCAAATTCCATTAACTCTGATTCAGTTTGCGAACAACTAACAGCGATAACAAACAATATGATTGCTGAAATAATTTCAAAAAAAGCCCTTGACTTTAGAAGATGATTACGTATATTGCACATATATGACATATATAAATTTAGCGCCAACTCTATGGATAACGTACAATTAACCAGAAAACAACGCGAGTTTTTCGAATACATTCTTGAGTATAAGAAAGATAACGATGTTTGGCCAACCTATCGGGAAATTGCCGAAAATTTTGACTTCAAGTCGCCAAACAGTGTTACTCAAAATATCAAGTCTTTGATAAAAAAAGGGTATTTAAAAAAAACTTCGGATGAAGAATACGAACTTGCATCGCTTGGTAACAGATATCTAGGTAGTGTAGGAATGGAAAGTTACGATGATGAAGAAACAACTTATGGTGGAATTCCAATTAAAGGAATTATCACAGCTGGGTATCTTCAGGAAGCTGTTGAGTCTAATTTGGGAACGATAAACTTAAATATGTTATTTCCAAATTTGAACAGAATGTATGCTCTACGTGTATCTGGCATGAGTATGAAAGACACCGGTATTTCTGACGGAGATTTTGTGCTGTTATGTGATGATGACGTAAAAAACGGAGATATAGGAGCCATTTTATTTAATGGAGAAACTAGTTTGAAGCGAGTTTTTTACGATAAAAACGGTTTACGCTTAGAACCTGCGAATGACGCTTATTCTGCAATTCACGTAGAACCCGATGTATTTGAAGAAGTGCGTGTAATTGGCAAATATGTAGGACACGTTAATAAAACAGGAATTTATACTTCTCGTCATCATCATAATTAGAACCCGAATACTACGGGAACACTATACTACTCTAACACTACTCAAAAACCTAAGCCGACATGTTAATAGCGTGTTCGGCTTTTTTTATTGAGATTACCTTTGGCAAAGTTTTAAACTTTGACAGTATTTAAGATGTATTCTATAAAATATGTTAATCTTCTTTTTAAGCTAAAATTATCTTTTTATCTTGCATGAAAGCGATTTCACAAACGGAGTTTAAACAATGAAGCGATTATTAATTCTAGGTGCCGGAATTTCAGGTCACACAGCAGCTTTACATGCTTGGAATAAATTAAAAGGCGAACACGAAGTAATGGTTGTTTCTCCCAATAGAAACTGGAATTGGATTCCATCGAATATTTGGGTAGGGGTCGGCTTTATGAATCCGAGTCAAGTAACCTTTGATCTTGAAGAAGTTTACATGAAAGAAGGAATTCATTTTAGACAGGCAAAAGCTCTCGAAATCTTCCCCGAAGGTAACGATCAACATCATAAACCCTGTGTTTTAATTGAATATACTTCAGATGGAAGAAAAGGTACACAAGAATTTATTGAGTATGATTATTTAATAAATGCTACAGGTCCTAAATTAAATTTCCACGCTACAACTGGGTTGGGCCCAGATTTCAACACTTACTCAGTTTGTACTTACGGGCATGCAGAACACGCTTGGAAAGCATTACAATTAGAAATTAATGAAATGCGCCACGGGAAAACTAAACGAATTGTAATTGGAACTGGACATGGCACTTGTACTTGCCAAGGTGCTGCATTTGAATACTTATTTAATGTAGAACATATTCTTAAAGAACAAGGAGTTCGAGACAAAGCTGAATTGTATTGGATTTCAAACGAAGCCGAATTAGGAGATTTTGGAATGGGGGGAATGCACATCAAAATGGGTGGATATGTAACTCATTCAAAAATATTTACAGAGTCTTTGTATGCAGAACGTGGAATTAAATGGATTACTCAAGCTTCGGTTAAAGAAGTGCGTGAAAAACAATTAACTTATGAAAATCTAAATGGTGAATTCATCGATTTAGATTTCGATTACGCTATGCTTCTTCCTCCATTTTCAGGAGTAGGGTTAAAAGCGCGGGCAAAAGATGGAACAGATATTACCTCACAAATCTTTGCTGCCAATGGTTTTATGAAAGTTGATGGAGATTATACTCCAAAAGATTATTCAAATTGGTCGCCAGAAGATTGGCCAAAAACATATATCAATCCTACTTATGATAATTTGTATGCTATTGGAATTGCTTTTGCACCACCTCATTCCATTTCAAAACCTATGAAAAGCAAAAATGGAACTCCTATTTTCCCAACTCCACCAAGAACTGGAATGCCTTCGGGAGTTATGGCGCGTGAAATTGCCTTTAATATTTGTGATAGAATGCTAGGGAAACCAGAAAAAGCGATTCGTACTGCATCAATGGCTAAAATGGGCGCCGCTTGTATCGCCTCAGCTGGTGCTGGAATTTTGAATGGGACCGCTGTTTCAATGACCGTTTTTCCAATTGTCCCAGACTTTGAAACTTACAAAGACACAGGTCGAGATATGAATTACACAAACGGTGAAATTGGACTTGCAGGACATTGGATTAAATATTTGCTGCACTATGCTTTTATGTATAAAGCAAAAGCACATCCATTCTGGAGATTAGTACCGGAATAGCAATGAGCAATGAGCAATGGACAATGGACAATGGACAATGGACAATGGACAATGGACAATGGACAATGGACAATAATCAACTTTACCCAAAGCAATCAATTATTTTAAAAATAATAATCATAACCAAACTCCATCATACACCTGACTACAGACTACAGACTACAGACTCCTGACTCCTCTAACCTCTAACCTCTAACCTCTAACCTCTAACCTCTAACCCAAATGAACACACGTACCCCCTATTCACAAAATTATTATCCACCAGTACCAACTGCATTTATAAAATGGAAACGAGTTTCAAAATTTTGGCAATTTTTGCGTTTTCTCGTTTTAAATGTCAGAATGTTAAAAATGGTTAGAAAGCACTGAAAACCAATACGATTCCTTTAGAAATGTTATAATTCAATGATTTGACTAAAATTGATGTGCTTATTAGTTAATTTAATTCTTTTTAGTATTTTACCTCTCGATTTTTGAAGTTATTTATTAGATTTTGAGATGGGAATATAATTTAATCTGATTCTTATTTTCTGTATTTAGCTGAAAATTGCACGTATTACCATGTTTTTAACTTAATTTTTCTTATATGAAAAAGTCGCTCTTTGCTTTTTTATTTCTAGCTCTCATTACATTATTTTAACAGAAAGCAGTTTTGCACAGAACCTTATAAAAAAGGGTAAGCATAAATTTATTTTTGAAAATGCTTCTGATCAATTATCATCAGGTAAAGAAATTGTTCCTCCACTTCAAGTGAAATCCAATGAGGAATCTGAAGGGATTTTGGTATTAAACATTTCCGTTAATGTTTTAAAATATGCCAAAGATGACGACGTGCTTAAGTGGTTTAAATCAAAAGAGATTCAGTTTCCTAATGATATTCGTTATGATGTTGGTGATATTTTGGTGGATGAAGGAAAATTGCGTTTCCGTTACAAACATGAGTTTTTTGCTGGGGAATCGAAAGTTTCTAAAACAGTTCGGATTGATTCTCGATTATTTACCTTTAACAATATTGTTGATTTTATAAAAGGGAAAGTTGTTACTTACACAATAGACAGTTTAGAAGACCCACAATTTGATGAGGATATTTTAGGCTCTATTTTTCTGGCTACAAATGAAGGGAAAGGCGCTACCGTTACCCTAGAAGATTCTGATTTTAATGTACTTAAATATGACATGACGGCTAATTCATTGGTCATTGATAAACTGAAAGCCGGAAATTATAGAATTACATTAAGCAAAGAAGGATATTAAACAGCAGTTGAAAAGATTACACTTGAACAAGGAACAAAATTGCAACCGATTCAAATTGATTTAGTTCGAGAGAAAAGAAAACTCAATTTGATTTTTAATATAACTGATGTTGAAGTGGTGATTTTGGATGAAACAAGAAAACCAATTTTTCAAAAAAATGTTGAAACGAATGAGTTAAGTATTGAGCTAGACCGTGGAAAATATACGCTAGAAGTTACAAAAGATAACTACAAGAGAGTTAGTGAAGCTGTTGATTTAAGGTATGAATCAGCTGAATCTCGAATTAAAATGGTTAGTGAATTTGAAAACTTTATCTATAGAACTTATTTACTTGTCGGCACCCCAAATGATGATTATTATACTGGAAGCTCATTTGGATTAAGAATTGATTATGGCAGAAAGAGTAATATTTATCTTAATATTATATACAGAACGATAAATAATATTGAATACCCAGAAGATAATGAAACACATTTCATTTCCACATTAGGTTATAGCAAATATATATTTTATAATAATTCGAATGCACTTAACATTCATTTTGGCTACGGTAACGAGTTAGACACCCCCGATAATGCGCTTATTGATATAGGCCTTACATTTAGATACACAAGATTATCATTTTTAATTGGTTACCAAATGTCTAGTGTGACTCTCATTAATTTTGGAATAGGGTTTTCATTTTGATTTAATTTAAGTTCTTTGAATTTGAATTTTTTCACCATGCAATATTTTACATTTTGATTGTTAATCAAATGCCTTTATTTAGAATACTTTTCAGAATAAAACTAAAATGTAATAAAAAATGAATATTTACCTAGAATCAACGTTTCCGATTTTATTATATAATTATCTCACGTCAAAGCCATTGAAAACGTGCGGCGTTTTGCTTTTGCTATCGGATGATAATCCGTTAGCGCCTTAAAAATTGCTACACAACTTTTCCTTGCAAATTCATCTGCATACGCTTTATCGTACATTAAACTTTGGATGAAATAATCGAGGGCTAGTTCTAATTCATCAGCGTAAACTGCTGGTAGTTATTCAAAAAGTGTGTCTGCGAGGAATTGTTGTTGTGTCATTGCTTG
>CAZNTR010000235.1:0-5398 GCA_964575925.1 uncultured Chitinophagales bacterium | reverse complement strand
TAATAGTAGCTTTGTCATTAATTAACATATCGATTGCTTTTTGAATTCGCATTTCTTGGATAATGTAGGAAGGTGATTTGCCTGTCGTCTTTTTAGTTTTTCTGAATAGAACAGATCTATCCATGTTTAACTGAATGGCAAGATCCGCAACATTAAAATTCGCATCAGATAAATTTTTTCCGATTACATTAATTAAGTCATCCGTCCATGTTGTAGGATTAGATGTGCTAGTGGTTAGTGTTGCCGTTTTTGAATCAAATTTATACAAAGTATTCCCATTTGAAAGTGTTTTTCTCAATCGTTTTTTCATTTCAAAAATCGATTTTACTTGGGCTAATAACAGTGCAGGAGGTAAGGGTTTATTTAAAAATAAATCAGCTCCTTTTTCTAAGGCTTCTTTTTTACTATTCTCTTGATCAACACCAGATAGAATAATTATTGGAATTCCAGCAAATAAAGGATCTTTTCGAACAACTTTTGTGAACTCAATTCCATCCATTCCGGGCATTTTATAATCCGTAATAATAATGTCGTGAGGTTCTTCTCGTAATTTTTCTAAAGCAATTAAAGCAGATTCACATTCTGTTACATCAAAATCATTTTTTAATGATTCTCTAATTAAAATTCTGAACGGTTTAAAATCATCGATACAGAGTACTCGTGGTTTTTTTGAATAGTGTTGTTCAAGTTCAAATTCTTCATCGTTAGAATAATCAGATTCAAAATCAGATTCAAAATCAGGATGATTTAATTTTGGTGTATCATTTTTTTCTTGGTTAGTAAATTCCGAAGCATTGAGTTCTGAACGGAATAGTGAACTTAAGCTTATTCCTTTTTGAACAGTAATTGGAATAGTAATTAAAATAGTAGAAGTTGTTGTTTGATTGCTTTCAATTTCATAGGAAAAAGAATTGGCCTTTAAAAGATTAAAAATATGTTCAAGTTTTAAATATTCAGCTGAAGCGGAAACGGTCTGATTGCTTAATGAAGCTAAAAAAGAATGAACTTTAGCGTGTTGAGAATTTTCTGAAATTTTAACCTGAATTGTAATTATAGCTTTCTGTTCATTTAAATTTGTTCTTAATGCTATATGAATTTTAAACTGATCATAGTTATCAATTTGATCCACGTCAGACAATAAAATCAGATAGTTAAGTAGATTTATTAAGGTGTATTGAAAATGAATTGCATCAAAAAAAGCGACAAGATTTAAGTTTTTATCTAGTTTAGATTCAAAATGAATAATCTGTTTATAGTTAGGAAATTCTTCGATATATCGAAGATAAAATTTTTCCAAAATATGATTAAGATTATTTTCACTTATTTTAATAGTGTAATTAGAATTTCGAATAGAATTGAGTTCAATAAAGGAGCTAAGTATATTTTCAATTAAAAATATTTTCCCCTGAGATTTATCTAGTTTTTGATTAATTAGATTATTAGTAGAAAATTCATCAGATGATGAAACTGATTTAATCGTTTCAGAAATGAAATTTACTGGCTCTTTCATTTCTTCTACAAGATTTGATATTAATATTTTATTTGATTCAATAAAGTGAAAAAGATCCACCGATTTTTGTTTTAATTCAGCTTTCTCAAATTCAATTTCAATTTCTTCGGTTTTGTGATCAATGAGTTGATGCAGAATATTTGATTTTTTTCTTAAATAGGTGTGGCGAATTCGTACTAATAAAACAATAATTGAAAGTAAAAAAAATATTAAAAAGCCAAAAAACCAGGTGCTTTTATACCAATCAGGTAAAATTCTAAGATTAAGATACGCCTTATAGACACTCCATTTTCCATTCAAATTCCGAGAAGTGACCTCAAACGTATATAAACCTGGCGATAAGTTCACAAAATCAACTCGTTCATTATTTTCTAAATAAGTCCATTCTTTTTGAACTGGAAGTAATCTGTACTTGTAGTATTTTTTATTCTGAGCAAAAGAAATTGAGCTGAAAATTATACTTAAACTTTTATAATCAGAGGGGATTTCGATTGATTGAGTGCCGTCGATAATAAAATTTTTTGAGTAAGAAAATACTTTTTGAATAGCTACATGAGGTTCAAAATCAGATAAAATGAAATTTTCTGGATTTATTTCTACGGCTCCTTTTTGATTAGCAAAAATCATATTTCCGTTTTTAAGCACAATTGCACTCGTCAAATTTCCTCCATTGAACTCATTATTTGGCAAACCATCATCTACAAAAAATGGAAAGCAGTTAATTGTAGAAATTGCGCCAGAAAAGAAATCACTTAATTCCTTTCTGTGTACATAAAATAAGCCTCTGTTTGTCGCCATCCAGAATCGACCAAATTGATCTGCTAAAATATTATGAATCGTATCATCAAATAAACCATTTGCTTTTTTAACGACATCAATCTTGAATTCATTAGAAGAGACTTTTATTCTGTGAAGACCATTTCCTTCAGTACCAACCCATAAAGTGTATTTTTCGGGCTTATTTTCAATAGGATCTAATAGAATGAATCGAAAAGAAGAATTTTCTAATTCTGTATTAGCATAAATTCGTTTAGTTCTTTTATAATCTGTTAATTGATAGAGTCCATCTTGTGTAACAGATACCCAAAGACTTGAATCTGGAGCTTCAAATACAAATTTATAATTGGTTTTCGAACTAATTGAGATAATTTCAGATTGATCAAAACTTGGTGTAAGGGAAGATTTTAAAAACAATCCATTTGAGGTTGAAAGCAAAATATTGTGATTATAATCTTCAAAAGCAGAATTAATGTTTAAGGTTTCTGAAACAGGAAGAGTTGATTTGATTACAGAATTATCTATGATTTGATAAATTCCATTAGAAACAGAAGCCACAAAAATGCCTTGAGTTTTAGACTGATACATAGAATGGTTGAATAAACCATGTTTTCCATCACCTAAACTAAAACGTTTTATTTCATCATTAGTTAAGGTATAGACACCATCACCATAACTGCCAAACCAAAGCTTTCCAGATTCATCTTCTAAAACGCTTAATATGTTATTACTCTTTGCATTAAGATCATGTTGAAGTTTATAGGTGAAAAATCGATTTTTACTTAAGCGAATTAACCCATTGCCATCAGTTGCTAACCAAATGCCACCTTCTAAATCGGGAAGGGCAGAAATAATATTTAAAAAGGGGTCATGATAAAGTAAATTTAAATTTGAATCATAGATGGAATTTGTTGTTACAAGTAATTCGCCAAATTCGGAGTGATTAAAGTGATTTTTTGGAAAAGCATTTCCAAGAATAGTATTTGGTTCAAACGATTTATTTTGTAAATCATACAAGTAGAACCCATTATTATAAGAACCCAAAAGAACTTTCTCCTCGTTTTTTGTTACAAATACTGAGGTTAACTGGGTCTTATTAAGTTCTTTATCAAAATGCAAGACTTTAAATTCAGCACTATCACTAATTGCAAGAAGTCTATTTGAGGCTACAAAGCTTTTAGTTTTCGAGTTATAAGCATCTAATACTTTTAGATTATGTTGTGGAACGGCCTGAATTACTTGAAAAGAATGGTCTGTTATTCTGAAAAGAGAACTGTAACCTTTTTGAACCCATAAAGTTGAAAACTGATCTTCAACAACGCCAAAAGTAGCTTCATTAATATTGGGTTCATTTACCTGAACCAAAGAATCTGAATTCGAAACGAGCCAAAGTCCTTTATTTGTTGATGCGTATATTCTTCCATTCGAGGTCTTAAAAATATTTTCAACGTGAAGTTGTTTTGACGATTTTGGAAAGGGAATTTGTTTAATTATATCGTTAATTGGGTTATAAAGGTATACATCACCATTTTGAGTAAGAGTTACAATATGACCATTTGCTTGTTGGTAAACGCGAATAAATCTGTTTGATTTCAAGTTGGGGTGAGATTCAATAGAAATGGTAGAAAAGGTACTTCCATTGTATTTAATAAGGCCATCAAAAGAAGCAATCCACAAGTACCCCTCATCAGATAACGTTATATGAGCCAAAGAGTTAACAGGTAATCCTGAATTATTATCCCACCTTTTTTCTACAAAATTTTGATGCGAAAACGAATGGTTTGATTTGTTAATAAAATCTAACGAAGAGTAGGCTTCAACAATTGATGCTGATAAAAAAAATATGAAGCAATAAAAACAATAGTTTAAGGCAAATTTGATTGTTCTCATAGTCACAATATATAAATAAATGCATCAAAATATAAATAGCCTACAAAATAGTATAAAACAATAGCAACGTATGTGATAACGAGCTGAAAATACAAGCATTTATCTTAAGAGAGCATTTAACTAGTCAGAATTGAATGATTTTGCTATCGAAATGTGCATAACAAAACTTTTATAGTTGTCCATTAATAAAATTCACTATGAAATACACCCAAACAAATAAAACTTTGAGATTAACTATAGCGTTAATTGTCATTCTAATAAGCTTTAATTCAGCTAGATCCCAAAATTCAAATCTAGTTTCTGAATTAAAAGCATTTAAGGCCGAAATGGTAAACGGCAAGGAAAAATTGACAGAGGCAGATAAAGTTTCTCCAGGAGATATAATTGAGTATCAGCTTACTTATCAAAATAAAACAGGTGATGAAATAAAGAACTTAAAGCCTGTATTACCCATTCCATTTGGAACAGAATTGGTCGAAAATACTACATCGCCCAAAATAGACGATGCTAGTATTTCAAATGAGACCTCTTTTAAGGGTTATCCGATTATGAAAGAAGTAACGTTGCCAAATGGTTCAAAAACCAAGATTAAGGCAGCCGCTAAAGAGTACCGCTACATTCGCTGGACAGTTGACTCAATGAAAAACAATGAAAGTAAACTTTTCAAAGTTAGAGTTAAAGTTATCGAAGTTAAGCAGTAACAAAGACTTAAAAAAAACCAATCATAAAAACAATCAATCAAACACTAAACAAAAATAAGTGCAATGATGAAAAACAGAAAGAACGCTGTATTGAACAGCATATCCCGTTTCGGTTTAGCATTAGTTTTAGGACTATTAGTCCTTACAGGTAATGTTTTTGCGCAGACTCCTGCGGCTGGAACATTAATTGGGAACCAAGCTACTGCAACGTTTAACGATGCTGGTGGAAACCCAAGAACCGTAACTTCTAACGTAGTAAACACAGAAGTTGATCAAATTGCGGCGCTTACCTTAACCGCAACGCAAACAAAAACCTCATCAGCTGGTGGCCAATTAACATTTCCACACACCATTAACAATAGTGGAAACGGTATCGATCAATTTACCCTAAGTGTATCACAATCAGGTGATTTTACATTTGGAACCGTAAATTTCTATGAAGATTTAGATGGAAATGGTGTTCCAGATAACTTTAATCCGATTACAACAACTCCTAACATTCCAGTAGGTTCGTCTTACA
>CAZNTR010000234.1:0-5489 GCA_964575925.1 uncultured Chitinophagales bacterium | reverse complement strand
GCGAAATTCGTGATACTAAAGGTTTGTCTCTCGAAACACCACTTCGAATTAAAGTCGTAGGTGGCGGTTGTTCAGGTTTAACCTATGCGTTTGATTTTGATACAGATGAGGAATATGTTGGTCAACACGATCAAAAATTTGAAAATCACGGCATTCCAATTGTTGTTGATATGCGAAGCTTTCTGTATATCGCTGGAACGGAATTAGATTTTACCGATGGTTTAAAAGGCAAAGGATTTCATTTCAATAATCCAAATGCTTCAAGAACCTGTTCTTGCGGAGAATCTTTCTCCGTGTAAATCAGCTTTTTTATGTCTTCCTCCAAAAGGAAAACGGAAAAATTGAAAAGACTAGATTGGAGGGAGAGGAATACTACGAATTACAATAAAAACTCGAACTCCAAATCAACAAATTTCCTAATTGCCGAACATAGAATTCATAAAAGCAAACGCTGAAATTAATTGAGATTAAGATAAAGTTCAATTAAATAATATAACAGAAAAGCAAAATGATAACATGGAAGCCATAATTGAAAATAAAGTCGCTAAATCTGGTTTAATTACCTTTGATTTAGAAGCTTTTTATCCGAAATCTGAGATAGTTGAATTAGACATTGCTCCATTTTTGTTTCAAGGGTTGTTACTCAAAGAAAAAGAATACCGTGAGTATTTAAGTAATTTAGATTGGAGTGTTTATTCAGGCAAAATAATTGCTGTATATTGCTCAACGGATGCTATTTTAGCTCCTTGGTCATTTATGCTTGTTGTACAACATGCTTCTGGTATTGCAAATAGAGTTTTAAAAGGAAACAAAGATGTTGTGAGAAATGTGCTTTATTATGAAGCCTTGCAACAAATCGATTGGACTCAATACACTGAAAAACGAGTGCTATTAAAAGGCTGTGGCGATAAAGGAGTTTCGGATGAATTCTACGCTTATACTACAGAAAAAATGATTCAAGCTGGCGTGAATCGTCTTATGTATGGTGAAGCCTGTTCGTTTGTCCCAGTTTATAGAAAATAAATAGAATGAAAAAAAGTACGGTTTTAGTTACAGGAGCAAGTCGAGGAATAGGGTTTACTATTGCCGAAAAATTGCTCGAATCAGGTTTTAAGATTATTGGAGTTGGGACAAACGACTCAATCAAGAAAACATTTTCTCATCCGAATTACTCAGGAATTTCTTGTGATCTTTCGAGTAAAGCAGATATAGAACAAAAATTAAAGCCAGTTTTTGATTCTGAAAATTGTCCAGATGTATTAATTAATAATGCAGGAATCGCAGAACCTTGTTCGTTTGATGTAAGTGATCAGGAGTGGGCTATTCAATGGGAAAGAACACTTCAAGTTAATTTGAATACACCTGTTCAGTTGATAAAATGGGCTATCCCGATGTGGGAAAAGCGGAAGCAAGGAATTCATATTGTAATTTCATCAAGGGCTGCTTACAGAGGCGAGACCGAGCAATATGCTTCGTATGCAGCATCAAAAAGTGGCATAATTGGCGTTAGTAAAACGATTGCTCGTGGTTTTGGTGAGCGTGGAATAACATCGTTTGCAATTGCTCCAGGATTCACCATGACTGATATGTTAAAAGAAGCCATCCCGGTTTATGGTGAAGACTATATGAAACGTGAAAATGTATTAGGTGAAATTGCACCGACTGATGATGTTGCTGATGTATGCGTTCTGTTATCACAAGGAAAATTAAAACACATGACAGGGCAGACATTTCATATTAATAGTGGTTCTTATATGATTTAATTGTGTTGATATTTTTTAATTAAACTGTCGGTTTTAAGTTCCTCTTAGTAATTGATTAGAATGAAAGTATCGGTAAGCAATTAATTTTCAGAATCACAAAATTGAACCCACACCTGAAAGTCAATTTTGTCGGTTTTTACGTATTCAATTGGTCTGAAATTGAAGATTATTTTACAGATTCATTTCCGGAAGAGAATAAAAATTTGGTTAATAATAAAGTGAAAATAATTTTCTAAACTGATTTTAGGTTATGTATTATGTATAAATTTGTATAAAAACACTTTATGGTATTGCAAATGACTATATAAAAGAATGAAATTAATTTTTTTTCATGAAATCAATGTCTAAAGTATTATTAGTACCGAATGCTCAATCGCATTCATCCCCACCTCAACCCCCTTTAAAATTCTTGCATCTTTTTTAGCATTTTGGTCTGAAGTAAAAAAGAGGGAGTTTTTTATTTTAAATTGTACTCAGGACATTAGCTTATTATCTAGTAATATAATCTTTAAAAATTGAACAAATTTATGTCGGAACTCACAAATCGCAAAAAAGCACATGTTGAGTTAACTGCTTCTGGGAAAGCTAGTTATGATTATTCGACTGGTATGGAATCAGTTCAATTTAGGCATGAAGCTTTACCTGAATTAAACCTAAGTGAGATTTCAACAGAAGCGGTTTTGTTAAATCGAAGCTTTTCAATGCCATTATTTATTTCGAGTATGACGGGCGGTTATCAAGGTGCAATAGCTGTAAATGAATGGATTGCAGCTGCTTGTGAGCGTTGGAATTTACCATTTGGAGTTGGGAGTCAGCGTGCTATGTTAGTTGATTCAGCTCAAACTGAGTCATTTAGTATTGTTCGAAAAACGGCGCCAAGCGCATTTATTGCTTCAAATATCGGAGCCTGCCAATTAATAAAAGACACAGAATTAGCAGATATTCAACGAATAATTGATTGTATTGAGGCTAATGCCTTAATCATTCATCTGAATCCACTTCAAGAATTGATGCAAACTAAGGGTGATACTGATTTCAAGGGAATTTTAAAACAAATTGAGTTTCTTTGCTCAAGCTTAACTATTCCAGTGATTGTAAAAGAAACGGGAGCCGGAATTCATCAAAGAACGGCTCAAAAATTGGTTGAAGTTGGAGTACAGGTTATTGATGTTGCAGGCGCAGGCGGAACGAGTTGGGCAAAAGTAGAAAATTTACGAAAAGTTGAATCTGAGCAGTATAGCCCATTTAATAATTGGGGAATTCCTTTAAAAGATTGTTTGGATTCGTTTAAAGGAAGGAACAAAAATGAGTATCAATTAATTGCATCAGGTGGGTTGAAAAATGCACTCGATTGTGCAAAATCAATTGCTTTAGGGGCAGATTTTACGGCAACGGCTCAACCTATCATAAAAGCTTTAGTTGATGGAGGAGAAGAGGCATTGGAAGTTTTGTTGCAAAAATGGCATCAAGAACTTAAACTAGTTTTACTTTTAACGGGATGTGGAAGTGTAACAGAGTTAAGTCGTGATAAATTGATGTTAGTTTAAAATCGGATATTCTTAAGATTTATTTAAGTGTTGTTCTTTTTTTAATGCAAATTTTCATTTCTTTTTTGCATCCAATACGTTAATATAGTTAATTAAAAGCTGTCTAATATCGTTCTCTTTTGGATTATTGGGGTCAACGACTACATCTAAATACTTGAAATCTTTCACCCATTCCAAATTAGCTTCGCTTCCAGAAGACATAAAATCGGTAAGAACCACTTTGTAAGAAGTTTTTTTTGAAAGCTTCTTTCCATTTATCATATAGGTATTATTTTTAAAACTAACTCCAGAAGTTTGTAAATAACCACCTATTCCAATATTTTTTATAAGACCGATATGGAGCATTTTTTCTAATTCAGCTCCTGTAATGGTAGTTTGAACTATTTTTCCACCAAAAGGTAAAATTCTAAAAATATCAGGAAGCGTTATCATTCCAGTTATTTTATCATCAATACGAATAGAACCGCTATTTATAATGGCAATATCAGCATTTTTTGCTGCATATTTCATTGCATTTGCAATTAAATTTCCCAAATTAGTTTGTTTAAATCGTACGCTACTTTCAAGTCCATCTAAAATACTATCCGATTTTGTAACTACTTTATTGTTATCAAACCCAAGTCTTTCCATATTATTCTGTGCAATTGAGAGCCACTTTTGAACCACTTCATTCGTTTTATTCTGAAAAGGAATAAGATCAGTAACTTGTTTTAGTTCAGATTGAAGTATAAGTTTTTGGGTTTGAAAATTATAGCTGAACGTATGAATATAAATTGATTTTGCGTTGGCATCCGCTTTCGTCACTTTATTAAACTCTGCGTTTATTTCCATATTAGTGTGATCATGACCGCCCATAATTAAAGGTACAGAAGGGTAGAGCTCTGCTAATTTCTTATCGTCAGAAGCTTCTAAATGAGTAAGAAAAACGGTGATATCAGATTCGTTATTAACACTTGGGAATACTCGTTTTACAGCTTCAAATGGATCTTCATAGGCAACATAAGTAGCTTTATTAAAAGGCAATGTTACAGAAAGAATTCCAATTTTAATGCTTTGCCCAGAATCATTTGTCAAGGTTTGAATTAGGTATTCAGGAAAAGGCTCAAATCCATTTTGACTATGTTTTCCAAATGGAGTAAATCCATCGGCAGTTTTGGTATTAGCGCTAGTCCATTTAAAAGAAGAAGCATTTATTCTTTTGTACAAAGCTATTTCAGGAATATCGAATTCGTGATTGCCAAAAGTTACTAAATCAATTCCCGCAGCATTCATAGTTTCAACTACGTGCATTCCATAAATACGTTCACCAAGTTCTTCGTTTTTTAAGGTTCCAATAAAAGAAGGACTTAAAAAATCACCTGCTAGGACAGTAAAAACAGGTTTGCAAGAAACTTTTAGTGAATCGATTAACCAAGCAACTCGTGCTAAACCGCCATTTTTTCCATTGTTAATAGGAGCAATTTCATAAACATCGTTAAGTTGAACAATATAAAATTCAAAATCATTTTGATTGCTTGAACAAGAGACTAGTAGAAAAGTGATAAAAAGTAAAAAAAAACGTGTTTTCGTAATCATCTGTTATACTTTTGAAATGAAATAGATATCATTTACAAATTTACGGTTTAATTTTGTTTTCAATAAACTAGAATAAGTTATTGTGGATTTTTTAGTAATTACATAAAAAGGAGAGTCGCTCAAAATCAGACTTCAACATCTATTCAATATCACGTTGATTAAAAAGAATGAGTATTTCAATTGATATTCTTTTAAAAATAATTGAGGCATTTAGAACAAAATCAACAGTAACAATGCCAACTTCTGAAAGTCGAATAGATCAGTTTGCGCTGATCCAAATCCTGCGAATCCACCGATTAGGTTACTGAAAACTACTTTATAGAGAAAGCTCATTAAAAGGATTCACTGAAATCCGAAATAGTCTAATAGGTTTGTTGGCAATGAAGAATTGAAAATGTAAGATTTTAAAAATTAACCATAAAGCATTACCCAAATCAAAGCATATTAACAAACCATTAAAGTTTTTAAGTAGAGAAAGGCAACGGGTTAAAATAAGTATATTTGGAGACAAAAAGGGTTTGAACGGAATCGTATGTATTACAACAAACAGAAAACAGGATAACCCAAAATCAACCTTAAACACCATATAAAATAAACATGAAGT
>CAZNTR010000233.1:0-5490 GCA_964575925.1 uncultured Chitinophagales bacterium | reverse complement strand
ACAGAAAGGTAAATACCTTGACTATTAAATTCTATTTTTAACATATAAGTGGAGAACTGCCATAAAAAGTGTGAAAGATGTAAATCATTTAAAGAATTATGTAACATTTTAGTGTGCGAGCTGCTGTAATTTGATATTGTAATAACCTAACATAAGGAAAATTATAGTATGCTTGAAGGATATGGCTCAATTGGTTTGGGAATGACTAGTTGGTGGTTCTTTGGCTTAGTTGTCATCTTAGTTATCATTTGGGTTATCGTAAAAACGATGATAAAGAAGCATAACGTTAAAAGAATGGATACCACTACTACTATTGAAATTTTAGAAGAAGAATAGGGTCTTGGGAAAATTGACAAAGATGAATTTAAATAGAGAAATTTTTTTCTAGAAAAGACTAAAGTAGTAAGAGGAGTTGAGAAAAAGCAAATTGAATAATTAAGGTAAATCTACTTGCGAAAGGTGGAAGTGATAGATACAGGAATTTTTGCTCATTTGTCTAATTAGATGAAATCTTCTTAAGAATTTGAATTCTATTTTAATTCACAAAACTTAACCTAAAAGTATGTCGTGGATTAAGTTATTAGGGGAAAAATCTACATTTTTGAGTGATTTAAAAAAGCTAATAAGACAGATTAAACAGCAAAAGACAGATTGTAATTCAAAATAAATTAGTGGAGTAAGCTGAAAATCCAATAGAGTAAGCATCTAAATCATCTAAAAATTAATAGAATGACAAAAGATAAATTTAAAAAAGAAGCGAAAAAAAGCATTGATGAGGCTTTTGCAAAAATTGAAGCTTTGGAAGCTAAAAAAGATTCACTAGTCGATGATGCAAAAGCAGAGCATAAAGAAATAATCGACAATTTGAAGGCTAAGAAAAAAGAACTTCAGCATAAATATGATGAACTTGCCCATACATCAGACGAAAAATGGGAAGAAGTAAAAAGTACATTTTCTTCAGCATCCGAATCGTTTAAAGAAGGATTAGCAAAAATAACTACTCTGATTTAAAACATTTTGAACCTTGGAGTTGAAACTCTCCAAGGTTATATTTAAAAATTGAGATAAGGTTAATGATTCAAATCAGAATTCTTGTTAAATCTATTTTTTTTTGACTTGAGCTTATCCTAAAATCGGGTTAAAGTGCCTGATAGTGATAGTATTAAGTGAAGAGTGCTTATATGCTTTTGGAAAATATAATAAGACACATTGAAAATGCATGGTTGAACAATTTTCGCTATCCTAAAAAAAGCTCTTATAAAGTGGTTGAAAAAGATCCTTTTTGTGAAAGTGCAATTAACACTTAATAGGTAATTTTTGCTTTATTGGGATTATTTGTTGTGATTAGTTCATTCGTTGGCTACTTTTTTCGGAAATGATGCAATCAATAATGTTATAAATAGCAGTTTTCATCTAAAATGGGCGCGGTTACAGCCGAGAAAATTTAGAAAGTTATTCGAGAAACTAGCGAAACAAAAAACTCCATTTTAGCAAACGGATATCAAAAGAAAACGCAAAAGACGCCTAGTAAAGTAATAGAAATGACACTGAAAATAAAAACAGAATAATAAATCATCAGAGGCAAAAGAAGGATAAAACAATTCATTATTGATTAAAAAGAGTTTTGAGTATAGCTTGTGACAAGATTGTTCAATCACAAATAGGCTGAAGTAATTTCAGCTATACTATTTCGGGAAATAAAATTGCAAAAAAAGCCCCCAGAGCGTGGCTCAACGAGGGCTAGTGCAAGTAGTGATAGAAGACCGGAATTTTGGTACCGGAAAACCATCGTTAATTAAAGTTTTTGATTAGTTGTAATGTATTTTATTTGAGGTAAAAAGGCAAAATAAAAATGTTTGAAATCAAATTAAATGTACTTATGTTGAACGTTACTAACGAAAAACGTAACTGAGGCGTTAAAATTTGTTTGTCTCGTATTAATCAAATTTGAGGTTTCTTTAGCTGCTTCTGCAGAGAGTTGTGCCAATGGTCGAACTTCTTCTGCAACTACCACAAATCCTAGTCCTGCTTGGCCTGCTCTTGCTGCTTCAACGGCTGCATTTAGAGCTAATAGGTTGGTTTGAAAAGCAATTTCATCAATCGTTTTAATGATAACAGATATTTTTCTGAGTTAACTTTTGTATCTGAAATTGTTTTCTGCAAAGTTGATAATTGTTTTGCATTAGTTTGAACCATTTGAATGGTATCTAAACTCACATTCTTAGCCGATTCAGACTTGCCAAAAGTTGCATTAGTCATAGAAGTAATATGTTGGATTGATGAACTAATTTCTTCTACAGAAGCGGCCTGTTCATTAGCATTTAAAGCTAAACTTTGACTTCCAGAATTAATTTGTTCAGATGATTCACTAAGAAAAGACTGTACGGATTTGGTAGCTGAAATTGTTCCCATGATCTGTTTCTTGAGAATTTTCCCAATTACAAAAAGATTGACAGAGTAATTATGTTTGATATGCCAAGAATCCGCCCCCCAGTAAAACCTACAAAAATGTATGAGACGAGTGAAGGGATGAAGTAGAAAAATAGTTTGGTAACTATGCAATTAGCAGAGAAGTGCCAACAAGTAACGCAATTAATAATATGGTTATATCATTTAACATAGATTTTGTAAAGTTATATGATTTTAGATAAGGAGAACTTTAGAAATATAAAGTTTAAATAATGAGTCCACTCCAAAAAGTCAATTCTTTAGGTTTATACCCTTCCAAATAAAGTAAAATGAGTAAATATTTTGCTAAAAACTACCTTTCGGAGTACAATCAATAATAGTATTCAAACATCACAAAATTAAATGAATTTAATTGTTATACATAGAATAGTCGAATAGGAGTTATAAATAAGAAAAGCCATGATGAAACATGGCTTTTCGGTAATTGAAATTTATTAATACTCTATCGGGATAGAACATTTAAGAAACTTAGTTTTTCAAAAAGCTTCTTAATACAGTTTGTAAAATGCCACCATTACGGTAATAATCAACTTCAACAGGAGTGTCTATACGGCAAATCGTTTCAAATTCGGTTGTTGCACCAGATTTGCTAACTGCTTTTACTTTAATGATTTTTTTTGGTTTTACCGAATCATCAACATCGACAGTGAAAGATTCAGAACCATCAAGTCCTAAAGAATTTGCATTCTGTCCGTCTTTGAATTGAAGAGGTAATACCCCCATTCCTACAAGGTTAGAACGGTGAATGCGCTCGAAAGACTCCGCAATCACACATTTTATTCCTAATAAAAAAGTTCCTTTTGCAGCCCAGTCTCTTGAAGATCCTGTTCCGTATTCTTTTCCAGCTAAGCCAATTAATGGAGTTTCAGATGCTTTGTATTTCAAAGATGCATCATAAATACTCATCACTTCGTTAGTCGGTAAATAAGTTGTTAATCCACCTTCTGTTCCTGGAGCCATTTGGTTTTTCAAACGAATGTTTGCAAATGTTCCACGAGTCATAACACGGTCAGTACCACGTCTTGAACCATAAGAGTTGAAATCTTCTTCAGCAATTCCTTCTGCAACTAAATATTGACCAGCAGGAGATGATTTTTTGATATTTCCAGCAGGTGAAATGTGGTCGGTAGTGATAGAATCACCAACTTTTATGATTACACTTGCATTAGAGATTGGTTGAATTGGTTGAGGATCGGTCGCTAAATCTATAAAGAACGGAGGTTCTTGAATGTAGGTTGATTTCTCATCCCAATTGAATAATTCGCCACCAGTTACAGGAATTGCATTCCATTCATCATTAGAATCAGCAATACCAGTGTACATTTTTTTGAAAATATCAGGGCGAACTGCATTATCTAAGTGAGCAGCAATTTCATCAGATGTTGGCCAAATATCTTTTAAGAAAACAGGGTTTCCTTTTTGATCGTTACCAATTGGATCATTAATTAAATCGATATCAACTGTTCCTGCAAGTGCATAAGCAACAACGAGTGGAGGTGAAGCTAAATAATTTGCTTTCACGTTAGCATGAATTCTTCCTTCGAAGTTTCTGTTTCCAGAAAGTACACCTGAAACAATTAAATCACCTTCTTTAATGGCTTTTGAAACGGGTTCTGGAAGTGGTCCTGAGTTACCAATACAGGTTGTACAACCGTATCCAACTAAGTTAAAACCTAACTGATTTAGATAAGGTGTTAAGCCGGCTTCGTCTAAATATTCACTTACCACTCTTGAACCTGGCGCCAAAGAAGTTTTAACATAAGGTTTAACACGAAGGCCTTTTTCAACGGCTTTTTTAGCAACGATTCCTGCACCAAGCATTACACTAGGATTTGATGTATTTGTACAAGAAGTGATAGCTGCAATAACAACATCGCCATGTTTCATATCAATAGTAGTACCGTTTTTATAAACCCCAGTGCTGGCTAATTTATCATCACTTAAAGAGAATCCTCGAGTTGCTTCTTTACTAGATAAAGAGTTTTTGAAATCACTTTGAAGATTTTTTAACGTTACACGATCTTGAGGACGTTTGGGTCCTGCTAAAGAAGGTTCAACGGTTGATAAATCTAAGAAAAGCGTATCCGTGAAAATTGGATCTGCTGTTGCATCGGTACGGAAAAGTCCTTGAAGTTTGGTGTAGTTTTCAACTAGTTGAACAGTTGATTCATCACGACCTGTTCTACGCAGATAGCGTAAAGCTTCATCATCAATGGGGAAAAAGCCCATTGTTGCGCCATATTCTGGAGACATGTTGGCAATCGTAGCGCGATCAGGAAGAGCCATATTGCTAATTCCATCACCATAAAACTCAACAAATTTACCAACAACGCCTTTTTTGCGAAGCATTTGAACGATAGTTAATGTTAAGTCAGTAGCTGTTACACCTTCAGGTAATTTTCCAGCTAATTTGAAGCCTATTACTTCTGGTAACAACATGTAAATAGGTTGTCCAAGCATTACAGCTTCCGCTTCAATTCCGCCAACACCCCAACCCACGATTCCAAGAC
Organism: uncultured Chitinophagales bacterium; assembly: GCA_964575925.1. Classification (GTDB taxonomy): domain Bacteria; phylum Bacteroidota; class Rhodothermia; order Balneolales; family M1805; genus M1805. The sequence goes on along the minus strand of CAZNTR010000233.1, from coordinate 511 downwards.
CATTAATCATGGTTGTGTGAGAATCCGTTCCAACTAAAGAATCTGGATAAGCGACAACACTATCATCTTCTGGACGACACCAAACGCCTTTAGCTAAGTATTCTAAGTTTATTTGATGAACAATTCCGCGACCTGGAGGCACAACACCGAAATTATCGAATGCTTTCTGCCCCCAACGGAGAAACTCATAGCGTTCTCGATTGCGTTCAAATTCTTTCTTCACGTTGAACATGAAAGCAAATTCAGATCCGAAAGTATCAACTTGAACGGAGTGATCTATCACTAAATCTACAGGAACAACAGGATTAATTTTTTTTGGATCGCCGCCGAGACGTTTCATGGCTGAACGAAGTGCTGCTAAATCAACAACTGCTGGAACTCCTGTAAAATCTTGAAGCACAACGCGTGCAGGTTTAAATGGAATTTCTACATCGCCAACATTTTTAGCATTGTAGTTTGCAACTTTTTTTACGTCAGCTTCTTCTACAATATAGTTATCACATTCTCTAAG
>CAZNTR010000232.1:0-5500 GCA_964575925.1 uncultured Chitinophagales bacterium | reverse complement strand
TTATTCAATCAAAAAAAATCTGGAAAAGGTCAAAAACTCCATTAGTTGTTTTTCTCTCATTACTAGTACTTTTTTTAGGTTTGCAATCGGTTTACAGTCCTTTTGATAAAAACGTACAAATAGTAAAACCAATAGGAAATTATTATGAATTATTGAATAAAAATGGAGATGTGGTCATAAGATATAGAGAGAATAAAGATATAGTTCGTATTAAGGAAGTCTCACTTGGAAACAATTATAGTTTAATAGACTTGGATGAGGATGGAATAAATGAGTTTATTGTAAGCAGTTCATTTGAAGAAAACGAAGAAAATTATCCCTATAAAAAAGGGATTCGGATATATTCGATTAATCCGTGGAAGCAATTGTGGGAATACAAAGTGGAACATATCGTAGAATATCCTAAGATAATGGGTGCTAATGATAACGAACCAATAATTCAAACGTTGTTTACCAGAAACCGAAACGGAAAGAAAGAAATTTATATTTCAACAAGTCTATTCGGATCGTTTAATTCGCAATTGACACAAATAGATTATGAAACCAAACAAGTTATGCAGCGTTATGTTCATCCCGGACTTGTTCATATGTACGATTGGGTAGATGTAGATGCAGACGGAGAAGAAGACTTGATATTAGGGGCAACGAATAATGCGTTTTATGGGGCATCGTTGTTTGCAGTAAATCCCGATTCGATGGATGGAAATGGACCGACACGTGGAGATTATATCAGTAATTACCCAGGAAAAGTGAAGCATAAGTTCTATATCTTAATAGAAAACAGTGTATTGGCTAATGTGGTAAAGCCTACAAAATATCCAGGTATTTGGTTTGAACAAATCAGGATTGGAGATTTTTATCAAGTTTTAATGGCAGACGTAGCTATTCATAATCGAAATGCGGATGAATATTCATTCTGGACTTCACAATTACATTTTAATCTGCGATTTGATACACTATTCAGACCCCAAAGTGTACTAACCAATGATAACTATGACGTTTATGCCAACAAATTGTTGAAAGAAGGCAAATTGGAAAAAATACCAGATTATGCTTATTGGGAAAATTATATGAAAAAAAATATTCATTATTGGAATGGGGAGAGGTTCCAGAGCGAATGGATTTGGGAAGGAAATAAGTGATATGGAAAAAAAATTCAGCAAAAGTAGTTGTTGCAAGGAATGTAAATTAAACCAATAAGATAGCATATGAAGAAATTATATTATTTATTAATAGCATTATTACTGTTAATCATTAGCAGTGCTAATGGGCAAAGCTTAAAAGATTTTTATAAAAGTGATTCTATTAGTGTTTTACTCTACGCTAATAGAATTTATGCTGAAAGCTATAGACTGTATGAAGATGGCAACTATATAAAACTTGGTGAACAATATAATGTATCACGCAAACTGAATCGTCTTTTTACAATTAATGAAAGAAAACATCTAATTGTAGGCGATGAAGGTTTAATTATTGATTTAACAATACAAGATAGTGATTTAACAAAAAGCAAATTTGTTATTACTATATTACCGTTTATTGAAAATGATAATTTAGTTACCGTTCATAGGATTGGAGATTTTTTATACATTGGGTCTGATAATGGAAATATATATAAGTCAACAAATAATGGATCAACATGGGAGAAAAGCAATCTCTCAAATGAATCGAAGTTGAATAATATTTTTGTACTAGATAATGTTGTTTATATTGTTGGAGATAATGGTTTAATTTATAAATCTATGAATTTTGGAGTTTCTTGGGAAAAAATAAACTCAATAATTAAAGAAGATATTAATGATATAGTCATTTTATCTAATGGCATTGGTTTTGTTGTATGCGATGATGGTGTCATGTATAAAACACCAGATTTTGGACTCAATTGGAATGTATATTTTAAAACATCAGATTTTGTAGATTTGCATGGAATTGAATTTTTTGATGAACAATTTGGAATATTTATTGGTGAAAATAATATTTTTTACAGAACAAATAATGGTGGTAAAAGTTGGATTTATGCAGCAAAAAATAATGAAATCAATGACTATTTTAATGTAAATTTTATAAACTATAATAAATTTAATTTGAGTACGGATAATAATATTTTAAACTATAATAATGATCCAATGTTGATGGATTTATATTTTAAAGAATATATTCAAGATACCTTTGCTGATTATCAATTGGCATTACTACAAACAAGTGATTGGTTAAATTATGGAGGTACGTTAGGTTATGGGGTTAATTCAATAGCACAAGTACCGAGAAAAGAATACTCAAATACTAGTAGAATTTTAACAAGCGAGTTTTCAGTTTCAGAAGAAATTTGGGATAGATTAACTAGAATTCGAAATGCTGCAAAAACTACAAGAGATTATTTATTAAATAATAAAAATGAGAACATTGAAAATATATTTTATTCAGAACTATTAATTGGGATGAGTGAATCAAAAATGGCTCTTACTTTTGACAAAGTACTTGAGGATAAAATTGAAAATAACAAGAGTTCAATCAATAGTAAATTTCAGCTAATTTATAAAGACCACATAAGAATAAAAGTAAATAAAAAGGATTTAAGAACAGAATTTAATGTGCCATTATTAATTACAGAAGTGTCAAATAGTATAAATAATGAAATCGATTCAATTAGAGTTATTTCAAGATATGAATTGAAAGAAAGCGCATTAAACATACTTAAATCAGCACTAGAGTTATTAAATTCGAATATTGATTTGTTTAATAGCAATAAAGTCTTTCCTTCTTATGGAAATTCAAAGGAAGAATTGAAAACATTAGTAAAATATTATATTATTTATTTGGAGATGAATTTTCCAAGGAATTTAGAGGAATATAATTCACAAATTGACTGGAATAATATATTGAGTTTAATAAATACGGAAAAATATAATGATATATATCTACAATTCCCAATATCCTATTACTTAAAACAATTTAATATTTTTCGTTATAATAATTATAATTATGCTAATCAACTAATTTTAAAAAAAATTGATCAAAATCAGCCATTATATTATGATGATATAAATCAATTTGTTCCCGTTTCAACAATTGATAATCGATTCAAAACATTATTTTTTGAATCATCTAGTTTTAAAAATCCAAATATTGGATTAGGACTTGCTAAGTATTACTATGGAAACAATGAATTTTTTTACAATAATTTAAAAATAATTTCAGGAAATTTATTTGAATTATATAGAGCTGAAGCGTTAATTAATCTGAGGGGTGATAAGGAAGAAATAGCAAATATAATTAACGAAACAAGAGTTAATAAAGGTGGCTTAAGTCCTTTAACGAATACAGAGACATATGAATATTATTTTGAAAACTTGAAATATGAATACATTATGGAAATTGGTCCATTAGAGAATGGAAGTATTCATTGGTTTAATCAAAGGAGATTTGGTGATCTTAGAGAGGGTTCATTTGAACAGTTGCCTATACCAGGAAAAATATTAGATCAGTACAAAATGGAATATTATACATTTGGTGGAATTTCAGATACTTCAAGTACAAATCCAGAAGTTGAAATATCCTCTATTATTCATCCTAAAAATGATGAAACATCTATTGATTTGAAACCAACTATTGTATGGTCAAAGATAAATGATTTTGAAGGGCCCTACAATATTCAAATTGGTGGTGCAAATATTGACTTTAACTTAACCGGAATTATAGATACAGTTTATGTTGTTACTTTTGAGTTAACGAACTTGACTAATTATTTTGTAACGATTTCAAATAATGAAGGTCAATCTTTTTCTAGTAATTTCACAACAATAGATTATAAGCCAGAATCACCCATTTTTGTATTTCCCCAAGATGATTCTAAAAATCTAAATACAACAATAAATTTAGTTGTGGAATTAAATCAAGGTAAAAATCAATATCAAAATATACAAAATGGACATGTTAAATATCAAGTTTTTAAAGATTCAGCATTATTAAATTTAATTATTGATACTGTATTAGCAATAAATGCAAATAATTCCAAATATTATTATGCTTATGAAAACAATAAATATGTTATTAAGCGTAACTATATATCTGTTTTGAATATGGAAAATTTAGAATACGAAACGGATTATTTTTGGAGAAGTAAAGTTTATGCTTTACATGATTCTTCAGATTTTTCATTTATCAATTCATTTAAGACATATGATAAAACTCAAAATGGAAATGAACTTATTACAATTTCACCTGAACTTGCTTCAATTGATGTGTTAACACCAATTGAGTTTTCATGGTCAAATATTGTTAATGCCTCTTCTTATTCAATTGAATTGTCGCTAGAGAGTGATTTTAAAGAATCAATTGTTGTTACTAATTTGACAGATAATAAATATGTTCTCAATAATGCTTTAGGTAATCGAATGTATTTTTGGAAAGTAATTGGAAAAAATATGAGTGGTAATAATATTGAATCTAATGTTTCTTTTTTTAGTACAAAAATGCAAATTCCAGAAGCTCCTGATTGGAGCCCTTCAGAAGGAGAGTTAGTAAAAGGTGACACAATAATGTTTACTTGGATACCTGTAATTAATGCTGAAACTTATAATTTTCAGTTAGCAAACGATTCAACATTTATTGATAATATATTAATTTATAGAGATCTTAAAGATTCATTTGTAAAATTAGAAAATGCATTAAATGGAGTAGCATATTGGAGGGTTTCTGCATCAAATTACTTAGGTACAAGTAATTGGTCTAAAACTAGAACAATTAATAATATATTAACTGCTTTTGAAAATGAATATGATGCTGAGTTAGACTTCACTATTAAGCAAAATTTCCCTAATCCATTCAATCCAACTACTAAGATTAGTTACACAATTAAAGAAAAAACAAATGTACAACTTGTAGTATATAATATGTTAGGGCAAAGAGTTGAAACATTAGTGAATATGCGTCAAAGTCCAGGTAAATATGTTGCAGAATTTGATGCAAAAGGATTGTCAAGTGGAGTGTATTTGTATAAAATAACAGCTGGTTCATTTCAGGAAACAAAAAAAATGGTATTAATTAAATAAATAATTCAACTTTCAGACATAAAAATAGGAGTCTTAGGAATAGGCAAACAGAGTTGTTTTCATAATTATAAAAGTAGTATTTATATAAAATAAACAAGAATATAGTATTATTTATATTCTATTTTAATATGCCATATTGTATGATTATTAGTAACAACATAAGTACTTAATATATGTATAGTTTTTATGTATAAGTAAATCGAGATTATACAATTAACAGTAGCAGATCTGAGCAAGTAAAATATGAGTAAATCGGATTCTTTAACACCAGCTCTTTCTTCAGTTGACAAAGAATGAGATCATCATACTAAAAAACGATTTTTTATTGCGAAAATTAAGATCTCAATATGAAACTGTAAATTATTCCGTTTAGAATTTCAACTTTCGGACTTTAACATTTTGTAAAGTGAATTATTTTGTTAACGGTTTTATGTAGCATAATTAATGAA
>CAZNTR010000231.1:0-5677 GCA_964575925.1 uncultured Chitinophagales bacterium | reverse complement strand
TTACTCAGTTTTCTCTACAATTAAATCCTAAAGGAACGGAGTTTCAGAAAAAAATTTGGAATTTATTGCAAAATATTCCATTTGGGAAAACAATTTCTTATCAAGAACTCGCTGAAGTTTATGGCGAAGTTTTAGCAATTCGTGCAATTGCTGCAGCAAACGGGAAAAATCCAATAGCTATAATAATTCCCTGTCATCGAGTAATTGGGAAAAATGGTTCACTAACCGGTTATGCTGGTGGCTTAGAACGCAAAAAGTGGTTACTTGAATTGGAATCAAATGAGTTGAGTTTATTTTGATAAATAAAACAATCAGTGTTAAGAATTAGATTTGTATTAACCTGAGTTCGGGTTAAGAATTAGTAGAATAATTTTAATCTAATCCTAGAATAAACAATGTAGCATGATACTATGCTTCATAGTGGAATCTCGAATTTAATTCCAAATTAGGCAGAGATTCTGGGTCAAGCCCAGAATGACGAAATTTATTTTAACCTGTTTTTATTTTAATTTCTTATCCCGAACTCAGGTTAGTAGCAACATTTTTCTCTAATCGAATTTAAGAAAATATTATCGCCAAATTCCTAAAATGAAGCCCATTAAAGCAAGAGCAATAAGTTGATACAATCCATCAATAAGAATTAAAGTCCAGCTTTTTTGTGCGAACATATAAGCAGTTCCCATTCCGCAGAAAATCCAGACACCAGTTAATGCGCCATATAATAAACCTGTTGACCAATCGATTTCAGGTGATGCAAGAAAAAAAGCCAAGTTTACAGACATTATTAATTGAAATACGAATGCAGTTCCAAATATTTTAGGCATGTTAGCCTTTGCAACCATTTCATCATTTAAATTAACTTCTACTTGCCAACGTTTTGAAAATAGTAGTGGTGAATACCATAATCCTCCTACTATAAAAGCACTTACAGCAGCTACAACAACTGCTAACCAATTTACTGACATCTCCATAATAACCTCACGATATTATTATTGTTGATTTATTGATTTAAAGAGTTCGATTTTGGATTTTCAGCATTAGTTCATTTATAATGATCAACTACAACTAATAATTTTGCAAATTGTCATTACATTTAAATCTAGAACTGAATATTCGAAATTAATACAAATGTTGATACTTATTTAATATTACACCGTTAAATTTACTCTAATGCTAAACTCTTATTTTTTTTTACGATACAATCATTTCGTTTCAATCTATCATTTACATAACAGATGGTTTAATCTATTTTTGGAGATTTGGAATACTCGTATTCAATCTCAATGCTTGAAAACATATTTTTATATCTCACCTCATAAATTGATAAGAATTCTACGAAATTAGAAATCGTCTGAGAATTTAATTATTATTCAGCAGAAATAAAATTTTCAAAAAAAAAGAGTGCCGCTGTTCAAACGGTCACTCTTGGATGTTTAGTTGTCTATATTCAATAAAATGTACAGTAAAATAAAGATTAGAATGCTGAATTTCAAAATTCTTTAATACTATTTTTTAATATTTATAGTTATTAAACTCAATTATCAATAACTACCTGAAACGTTACGTTTCCTTCGGCTCCTGATTGCAAAGTTCCTGTAAATGTCCATTTAATTAAGCCTGAATTCCCTACAGTTGGGGCTGTAATTACACAATTAGTTAGATTATTTGGTAAAGTGCCATAAGCTGCACTACTAAACGTTGTAAATGTTGGAGTTGCATCATTAATTACCATCGAATTAATGGCTGAGGTTGATAAATTTTTATATAAAATCGTATAGGTTATGGTCTCACCTGGAGATGCTGTTTGTTTATCTGCTGATTTTACAAGTTCCAAACCTGCACTTCCATCTTCATTTATTGAAACTAAGTCAGTTAACATTAAATTGGATATAACTAAAGGTATAGAGCCAGTATAAGTATGGGTCAAAGTTATTTCTGTTAATGAAGAACCACCAATAGGAGCATTAGATGGAACTACCATTTTTGCAATAATAAATATTTCTTGATTTGCCGTTACAACTATAGGAGTCGTTATTTGAGATTCACCAATATCTATACTTAAATTCTTATTGGTATCATTAAAAAACTGATACGACCAACCCTGTAAAACAGGAGAATTTACTTGAGTTGCGGATAATGAAATTGAACCAGGCGCATTTGCCCTAAATGTATGACTAAATTGAATTTCAGAACCAGGTGTTGCAATTTTCTCCATAGATGCAACAAAAGTGCTTTTTAGAACAAATCCTAAGGCACTTCCAGTATAATTATTTCCAGAAACCATCGTAAAATTAAATTCCGCTGTTGCGGTAGTTATTGTACCAGCTTGTGTTCCAATTAGATTTGACACGAGTAAATATCCGTCTAAAATATCAGATTGTAATCTAACTGTCTGATTATTATATGTATGAGGGATCCATAAACGAACTTCACCATCTAATGAGCTACTATTTTCGTCAATAATAATGGTATTTGCTGAGTTTCTTAATCTTACAGTCACATTATTTAATGGTAATTCTGTTCCATCTTTTATGGCATTAAATGCTATACCTGAACCAATTCCATTATCAATAAGTAGATTTAGGGAAACTGTACTTCCTCTATATAACCCAAAGTTAAGTGCGTTTAACCCGTAATTATTCACATTTAAACTTTCTATGGTAAACAATTGACGTTCTGTTGCAATCCAAGTTGCTGGTGGATTTGCAATGATATCACCTGTAGAATTATTGGTATCGATAATTAAATTATAAACACCGCCAATCACATTTGTAAATTCGTAATAACCGGTTGAGTTATTCGCAAGAGTCGTTTTTTCCACAACTCCAGCTTTTATTAATTTTACATAAATCGTATTTGATGTCCCCGTTTCGTCATTTTCCATTGTAAACGAATGATTGGCATCATTATAAATGGAACCTGAAAGTGTATAACCGCCACTTCTAAAATCTACATCTCCTCCATTAATATTATCCGCTAAATCATTTAAAATATTGGTTATACCAGCATTTGAAGGACCAAATACACTATCGTTTGTATCAATTGCATCATCTAAGCCATCATTGTCGGCATCTGTTGAGCTAAGAGCTGTTAATCCAGATTCTGCAGTATCTGTTAATAAATCGTTATCGGAATCTGTGTCTAAATAATCTGGAATGGTATCGGTGTCGGTATCTGTTGGTGTTAATAATGTGCCTCCGTTATCTGCATCAAATGTATTATCGAGCCCATCATTATCGGTGTCATTTCCGCTTAAAATAGTAAAAGCTGCGGTAGTTTGAGCTTCAATTAAATCAGGAATTCCATCACCGTCGGAGTCTAAATCTCTAAAATTTGGAATGGAATCGGAATCAGTATCCGCAGTTAATTCTATGGAATCTTGAATTCCATCGTTGTCGGAATCTAAATCTTTGTAATCGAATTTTCCATCACCATCTGTGTCCACTCTTGTAATTGCGGTTCCAGAATTATCGGTATCATAGGTATCATCTAAACCGTCATTATCGGTGTCATTACCACTTGGTGCAGCAAAAAGTGCCGTAGATTGAGCTTCCACATTATCTGTTATTCCATCACCATCTGAATCCGTATCTCGGAATTCTGGAATAGAATCCGCATCAAAATCAGTAAGTAATTCTACAGAATCTAAAAGTCCATCTCCATCAGAATCGATATCTAAATAATCGGAAAGAGCATCTGAATCGGTATTTGGAGGGGCTAAAAAGGCTCCTCCATTATCCGGATCATACGCATTGTCTAATCCATCATTATCTGTATCATTTCCACTTGCTGCAACTAAAGTATTACCTTGACCTTCAGTATTATCAGGAATTCCGTCACTATCTGAGTCTAAATCTCTAAAATTTGGGGCTGAATCTCCATCTTGATCAATGTTTAATTCAATAGAGTCTCTAATTCCATCATTATCAGAATCGATATCTAAATAATCGTAATGTGTATCAGAATCGGTATCTGCAAGAGTAATATATGCTCCTCCATTATCAGGATCATACGCATTATCTAAACCATCTCCGTCAGTATCTGTACCACTAGCAGCCACAAAAGCAGCCGTTGTTTGAGCTTCTATATTATCCAATATGGAATCTCCGTCAGAATCTGTATCTCTATATGCAGGGATTCCGTCGCCGTCGAAATCTGCAGTTAATTCAACAGAATCTCTAATACCATCGCCGTCGGCATCAATATCTAAAAAATCTGCTTTTCCTGTTCCATCCGTGTTTGGAACAGCTACTGAAGTTCCACCATTATCGGGATCATAAGCATTGTCTAAACCATCACCATCTGTATCAACACCAGTTGCAGCTACAAACGTATTACCTTGCCCTTCAATGTTATCTAAGATTCCGTCTCCATCTGAGTCAGTATCTAAACGATTGATAATACCATCACCATCGTCGTCGTCTTCGCCTTCAGTTGTATCTAAAATACCATCGTTATCATCGTCGATATCTAAATAATCGGCAACTCCATCATTATCTGAATCTAAAATGGTCGAAAAAGGTTCTGAGAATGACATTGGAACTGAATAAGCTAATAATTGAGACCATGTTTGCGTTAAGTCTCCGGTTTTATCATTAACTCCGCCAAAATCTCCATTAATTGAATTGGATTGTGATGCAGTAAGTGCAATAAATCGAACTTGAGTGTCTATTGTAATATTTTTACCCTTCACAGTTGACATAAAATTCTTAATATGAACCCAAGGCATCGACATACTCACGAAAACGTCGGTATCTCCATCAGCATCAAGGTCATAATTAGTTGTTTCGGCATAAGTAGCAGCAGATGCAAATACTACAGACCAGTCGGGGGCATAGGAAGTATAAGCTGTGGGTGAATTTCGTGTGTAATCAAAACTTGATGTACTTGGTCCATCATTTGCACCTGGGCCAGTGTTTACAACTTCTGAACGCTTTGTTCCCGCGCCACCATCAAAAATAATAAAGCCATCTAACACACCATCATAATCCACATCCATACCCACTAAGGTAAAAATTGTAATTCTTGGAGGTGCGCCTCCACCTGTACCTTCTGCACCTAATCGCCAACGAATCGAAATAACGTCATCACCGTCATTTGCACTTCCAGGAGTTGTACCATCATAATAATGCAAATAAATAAGAGGATTGTTTATATCTCCAACTAAATCCACATCTGTTCTACTTGCTTGTGTGTCATCAAATGGATCGAAATTATTACCATTCAAAATCGGAAACCAATCTGCAGTGCTACCTAAAAGATTAACAGGAGTTGATGAAACTAAAGTCGGCATTGGAGCCGGATTCATAGAGGCTAATTCTACAGAATTTGTCGGCTTTACAATTTCATTAGTAGCAACTTTAACACTTTCAATTTCCTTCTTATTGATTTTAGTATGATTAAAATCTACATATCTATTTTGTTCTTTTAACTTTAAATAAACTAATAAGTTAACTAGAGGTTTCGATAAAGCGTTCTCTAGTTTTTTTTCATTAGTGTTAACAAGTAAACTTGAATTCTTCATTTCAAGAGTTTCAAGAGTCACAAGAAAACTTAATACAAAGCTAAACATCATAATTTTCATAAAAATACTACTCATTATTCACCGTCTTCACTTTCAGCATCTGGCATTAATTGAGAAATAATTTTATTTAAGAAATTTCTATCTGGTTTAGCT
>CAZNTR010000230.1:0-5678 GCA_964575925.1 uncultured Chitinophagales bacterium | reverse complement strand
AATTGATTGGTTCTTAGGCTGAGATGCTGGGTCGAAGCCCAGCATGACGCAATTTATTGTTACCTGTTTTTTATTTTAATTTCTTAACACGAATTCAAGAAATGGTACAATAACTTCAATAAATACAATGAATTAATACTATTGAACCACAATTGCTTTCATTTCAATCATAAGTCTAAGCACATAGTTGGCTAAGATTTTGGAACAAGCCCAGCATGACGCAATTTCATTTTCAAAATTTTGCTCTTCTACCGTTCTCATGTTATTTTAGCGCTATGAATTTTTACTCTTCCTCTCTTACAAAAATCCCATCGGTTAGCGAACTTACCCAATCCATAAAAGACGTTTTAGAAGATAATTTTACCATGATTACCGTTCAGGGTGAAGTGAGCCAACCACTTGTGAGTTCGAATGGACATTTGTATTTCACGTTAAAGGATGATTCTGCTCAAATTTCGTGTGTAATGTGGCGAGCGACTCGAATGAAAACACAGACGCAATTGGTTCAAGGACAACAAATTACAGCTTTTGGTTCGGTAAAAGTTTATGCGCCACGAGGAAATTATCAATTATTGGTTGAGCAGGTTCAACAAGCTGGGGTTGGTGCTTTACAAGCTGCTTTTGAACGCTTAAAAAACAAATTGGAAGCTGAAGGTTTATTTGATTTAGCCAGGAAAAAAAGCATTCCAAAATTCCCAAAAGCGATTGGAGTGATCACTTCAGAAACGAGCGCTGCTTGGCACGATATCGCCATCAATATTGAAAAACGTTGGCCTGCTGCCGTAATTCGTCTTTATCATGCTAGTACACAAGGTGCAATGGCGGCCCCTCAATTGGTAAAAGCGCTAAACTATTTTACCCTCGAACAAAATGTGGATACGATTATAATTGGGCGTGGCGGTGGTTCAATTGAAGATTTATGGCCGTTTAATGAAGAAGCGGTTGCACGAGCGATAGCCACTTGTCCTATTCCTGTCATATCTGGCGTTGGTCACGAAACAGATTTCACCATAAGCGATTTTGTTGCTGATGTTCGAGCCAATACGCCTACACAGGCTGCTGTTATCGCAACTCCCGATAAACATGAACTTAATGTTAAGGTTGATGATTTAAGCCGACATATTCGTCAGAGTATTGTGCGAAAATGGCAATTGCGAAATCAATGGGTTCAGCGTTTGATTGGTAGTTATGCTTTGCAAAAATTGCGTTCTAAGATTGAGTTACAAGCTAAAACCGTGTTTTCTTTGCAGCAATTTACAAGTCAGTTGTTGGATAAGAAATTAAGAGCTAAACAAGAATTGGTTCAAAAAATGCATTCTGATGCATATCGCTTCAAGTTATTATCACGAATTGATAAAACGAGTTCTAGAATTAGAGATTTAAAACAGTCTATTGATGGATTAATTTCTTATAAAACAAACGATTTAGCGAATCAGTTGCTTTCTTTTGAGACACTTTTACGCGAGAATAATCCGCTTTTACCGATGCAAAAAGGGTTTACGAGAATTATACAAGAAGGAAAAATGATTAAATCTTCTGAGGAATTTGAAGATAATTTACCGTTTGAAATTCATTGGAAAGACGGAATTAAGCACGTTCAGTAGAATGTGTTTTTAGAGCATCATAACAAATCGTAGAGACAGCGTCCTCGCTGGTGCTTAAAAAATAAAAATCAGCGTCCTCGCTGATATCCGAATTAGTTCTCAATTCTGGCAATTACTCGAACTTTACTTTTATGATTTTGATCAAAATCTATACTAGCCCCAATTTGTTTACATAAAGAATCAATCATACTATAACCAAAGCCTCGTTTTTCACCAATTTTTATTTCATCAGGAATCCCAATACCATTATCCTCAACAATTAGCTCTAATAAGTCATCTTTTTGACTCACCACAACTTTAATTACTGAGTTTTTATCTCTCTGATCTTCAGGAAAAGCATATTTAATCGAATTCGTTAGCAATTCAACTAAACTAATTCCAATTATTAGTGCAAATCGTTCAGGTAAACTTACTTTTCCAAATGAGTGCTTAATCGTTATAAATTTTGGAATGATAGTTTGCATCATATCGCCTAAAATCGAGTTCAAATAAGCGCTCATTTCAACATGTTCTGTATCACGGCTTTGATATAATTTTTCGTACATCGTCCCAATAGCTGCAATTCTAGTTACAGTCATACTAAGAATATCTTTAACCTCTTTATTATCAGTATAAATCGCTTGCAGGTTCATCATCCCCATCATCATAGATAAATTATTTTTTATTCGATGATGCACTTCCCTAATCAGCACATTTTGATGTTCGATTAACAAGTTCTTAGCCTTCTCCTCCTGAATGCTTGAGGTTATATCATAAAATATCCCAACTATTCCACTTACTTTTTCATCCGATTCAATTACGGGTGATTTAATAACCTGAACAAATGACTCCACTTTCGTGTTTGGATTTACATTTTTTTCAATCGTTTTATAAACTTTTTTTGTCTTAAAAACTCGTTGATCGTCTCTCCAATATTTATCGGCATCCTCAATGGGATACATATCATAAGCCGTTTTACCAATCATTTCCGATTCTGTAAGTTTGGTAGTTTCAAAATAATACTTGTTTGCATAATCAATTTTACCAAATCTATTGATTCTATAAATGTTCAATGGAATAAGATCGAGAATACGTTCAAAGTACTGTTTTTGCTCTTCCAACTTTACATTTGCTTCATATAATTCATTTATTGGAAAAACAAAACTCACAAAATTATCTTCATCTAACTGAAAGGCATTGAACATTACGATGGTAATCTCACCATCTTTTTTCTTTAAGACGGAGCGATTTTTCAATTTCGACTTCTCTATCATTTCCTTAAACTGTTCTTCATAATCAGTTAAGTTTGTAGCAACGTCTTTTACCCATAATTGCAGTAACTCTTGTTGAGTGTACTTTAACATAGTAGCCGCTTCATGGTTCACATAGGTATATTTTCCGTTTTTATCAGCAATGAAAACTGCAATTGGAGCTGTATCGAACTGATGTTTAGCTAATTCAATTAAATTAGATTTATCTATCGTTGGTATCCGATCTTCTTTTTGTTCTGATATTTTACGAATATAACCATGCCAAATGGTTGAACCATCTAAAAGTCTTTCAGGTGAGGCTTCTCCCTCAACTACAATAATCTGATTATTTTTAAAAACGCGATAGGTATTTTTCCATTTAGTTAGTTCTTGCTGTGATTTCGCAACTGAAACGGCGACATTATTTATATCATCAGGGTGAATTACATCGAAAACTGGAGATGCATCATCAACTACATCTTGTGGACGAACTGAATAAATATCGAACATTCCCTCACTAGAATAGGGAAAATGACTACTTCCATCTTTACGAACACGATATTGATAAATAACACCGGGTATATGAACTGAGATCTTATTTAATTTTTCCCTAACAAAAAATTCACTGTTTATTGGAACGATAGTAGCAATCATACTAAGAACCTTACCATCAGAATCGCGTTCAATTGCCGAACCCAGATGTTTAATCCAAACAGGATACCCTTCTGAATGCATTATCTTATACGAAACAGTGAATTCAGCCTCCTTATTCGACAGAAAACTGTTCAGTAAAAAACTGACTAATTCTTGATAATCAGGATGAATTAAACTTTCCCAATTAGAAAGAGGAATTGAACTTACATCTGATTTTAGACCAATAACTAAGCGCGTTTTAGTAGAAATATAAACTTGGTTTGTACGTGTATCTAACTCCCAAACTCCATGTTCTGTAGTTTCAAGAGCTGTATTCCACCGTTTTTCAGCTTTGGTTAATTCTTGTTTTGTTTTGAACAGATCAAGCGCCATTTCAATAGTGGATAGTAGAACAAACTGACCTGAGTTTTTTATAATCAAACCATAGCGCGTAATTTGTTTTACTTTAGCAAGAATTTCTTTTTCTGAATGTGAAGTTAGAAAAACGATTGGCAGTTCTCGCTTTTCCAGAATTTGTTTCGACGCTTCGGTTCCATCAATTCCAATTCCGAGATTAATATCCATTAAAATTAAATCTATTTCACTATCCTGAAGAGCTAATTGAATTGCAGATTCCCCATTTTGAGCAATAACTACATCATAATTTTGCTTATTGAGTAATAAGGACTCCGTAAACGCAATTATAGGTTCATCTTCCACTAAAAGTAATTTATACTGACCAGTTTGATTCATGTAAATAACAGAGAGTTTAATAGAATTTAAGAAAGAGCTTGATGAATGTCATTTAAAATGTCGGTGGGATGTTCTAAGCCAACAGAAACACGAACTAAATTGTCGCTTATTCCAACAGCCTCTTTTTCCGATATAGAAAGTTTGGAATGTGTTGTTGATGCAGGATGAGTTATGATTGTTCTTGAATCGCCTAAATTTGCCGTAATGGATATGAGTTGTAATTTATCGATAAGCTGAGTCGCTTTTTCTTGGCCGCCTTTTATGGTAAAACAAACGACTCCTCCACCCATTGCCATTTGTTTTTGTGCTAATTCGTATTGAGGATGCGATTCTAAAAACGGATAACGAACGGTTTCAACTTCACTTAATTTCGATAATTCTAGTGCAAGCCAAAGTGCCGACTCCGAATGTCTTTTCATTCTTATGCTTAAGGTTTCTAAACTTTTAGAGAAAATCCAGGCATTAAAAGGCGACATTGCCGGGCCTGTTTGACGGGCAAAAAACCGCAATTCTTTAATCAAATCTTTTCTACCAAGTACTGCTCCACCAATGGCTCTTCCCTGTCCATCAATAAATTTTGTAGCTGAATGCGTTACTAAATGCGCACCATATTTCATCGGTTGTTGAATAATTGGAGTGGCAAAACAATTGTCTATATTCAAAATAATTCCTTTTTCATTGGCCAACTTTCCAATCATTTCTAAATCATAGACTTGCAAACCTGGATTAGAAGGCGTTTCAAGAAAAAACATTTTTGTATTGGGTTGAATCGCATTTTCCCAGTCTTCGCGAGTTGAGCCATCTATATATGTATGTGTAATTCCCCACTTTGGCAAAATTTTAACCAAAATCTGATGTGTTGAGCCAAAAACACTTCTAGCGGCAACAATATGATCTCCAGATTTCAGTAAAGCGGCCATTCCTGTAAACACTGCCGACATTCCTGAAGCTGTTCCTATTCCATCTTCTGCCAATTCCAGAACCGTTAACTTTTCGATAAACTCGTTCACATTGGGATTTGAAAACCGAGTATAAATATTTCCCTGTATTTCATCGGCAAACATAGCTCTTGCCTGTTCTGCATCATCAAAAACAAAACTTGATGTCATGTAAAGAGGCACCGAATGCTCACGTTCACCTCGTTTTTGTTGAATTCGTATGGCTAACGTTTCTGGGTGTAATGAAGCGTGTTTATCCAGATTTTGGTCTTTCATAAAAAACAAGGGTTTTTAGTTGCTCAAATTGTATCTAATTGTATCTAATTGTATCTAATTGTTAAGAATACTGATTTTTATAGACTTTTGACGCTTGAATTTCCCGTTTTTTCTTGGTTTTTATCCAGAATAAAACGAGTTGGATTTTGGACGTTTTGAGGGTTATATACTATGTTTGATATTTGGCTGGGATTCTGGGTCAAGCCCAGAATGATTTCTATGGTTTATACAAGCGAATATTCGAA
>CAZNTR010000229.1:0-5723 GCA_964575925.1 uncultured Chitinophagales bacterium | reverse complement strand
GGCACGGGATGACCGTTTCTTTGCGAAAACCACTGCCTTTTTTATAGAAACGAAGACCGAATTTGAGTTATTTATGGAATTCTATTTTTAATAAGGGTGAGATTTACTTAAAATAAATAAATGAGATACCGATTATACTACAATTTAGTTAGGTTATTGTCATTATTGCTTCGTTCTTACTTCATTTTAACTTTGTGCAGACTTCAAAATCGACTAAACTTTCAAATCTCCGTGAAATCCTATTCGATTTTCGGAACAGTGAAACCCAATGATGTATCGCGTTTTTTTTCTTAATTGAAGTAAAAAAGCGATAATTCTTATACTGAATTGCAGTTCATTTCCCTTGTCAAATATTCCATAGTTTTTAAACTTAGGTTTATTTTAAAGTTGAATTTGGTCGAAGTTCACTTGTGATTACCCGCTTACCCTGTATTTTACTTTGAAGCAAAAAAAAGCGAGGCAAAAAATGCTCTCGCACTAAATATGAAATATGAGTTTACTCCGAAACATAGTTTTCTAAAAATATTGGGCAAATTCACAAGATTTGGAAGGGTTTACAACATAAAATCGGCTTTTCAACGTGGATTCAAACACTAAGAAATTGATGAGATTTAATTAAACTTAACTAAATCACCTTGAATTTTGATGGCAACTTTTCCAGGTAAATATTGGCTTCCCCCAAAAATGCTAATTCCAATTAACGTGGGTACCAAAGTTCCTGAAAACATCATAGCTAAGCCAAGCCATCCTCCAGCTATTTGTAAGCCCGTATTGGTAATACTACTAAGAGCACCTGCCGATTCAATCGTTAAATTTACAATTCCGTCCGCATGTAATTCTAGCATTTTAGCATTGATTTCATCTGAAAGATCAGTGTCCTTTTGTGGATTGTATAAATTCCAAAAATGACCTTTTCTATTGAATTCGAGGTTTAATTCACCAACTTTTTTATACGAAGTTGTAGAGATTACCTCTAATTTTGAATTGTGAATATACTTGGTCATAGAAACTGGTTTCTGCAAATTATCTGCTTTTAGATTAACCGTAGTACCTGCAGTACAAGCCGATAATGACAGAATTAAAACGTATGAAATGAGTTGATTGAACTGTTTTTTTAGTGATTGCATGATTAATTACCCTTAAGGACTGAAGCATTCATAGTAAATTGATTTTTTATTTTTATAGCTGAGACATAATTTGTTACATTCATTTTTATGCTCAAATTGAGATTGTTTATAAAAAATGAACTAGGAATGAGCGCCTCAGATATTTTCCCCTCAATTAAATCTAAAGATGCGCTCCTCGATTCAGATGTTGTA
Organism: uncultured Chitinophagales bacterium; assembly: GCA_964575925.1. Taxonomy (GTDB): domain Bacteria; phylum Bacteroidota; class Rhodothermia; order Balneolales; family M1805; genus M1805. The sequence continues at coordinate 4,404 of CAZNTR010000229.1, read as the reverse complement.
GTTGTAAATCCGCCACTAGTAGAACTACTACTTGATTCAGACATCATTTTTAAATCAACTGAAACTATTTTTTTTTCCAGAGTGAATTTGTCTTTAAAACCAATATAATTCCCAAAATAGACGGGTTTAGATTCATTTATATCCAATTTTAAGGGTAAAATGGAATTACATTGAACAAGACTCAAGCTTAGTATGAGAAATGTAAATAAGTGTTTATGTTTAATGATCATGAGTGTATTTTTGTTTAGTTGAATCAAAGTATCAACTAAAATTTTGGGACTCAATCGTACAAATGACGTATTTAATCAGTATTACATATAAATAGCTTCTATTTTTTAGGCTTAGGTGTGTACATAGTATCGGGTAATTCTATATTATGTATTTGGAGCCTTTTAAAAACCGTAAATAGAAATAAGAACCCTTATTTATAATTTTATAAAACGATTGAATTGTTAAAGAATACGTTTTTAGATGGCTTCTACGAGTTAAATGTCAAACTGAAATTTGAAGGTTAATGCTACATTTTGGATTCCTCCTTTTTATTCTACTCAACACATTTTTTAGAACAAATAGTGAATTGTTAGAAGAAATAGTAAAGAAAACGATTCAAATTAAGCAAGTTCAAACAGCTGAAGGGTTTCCTCAAAATTCAATTCTTTGTATTACTGAAGTATATGATGGGAGATTGCTAATTGGAACTGGTAATGGCTTAGTTCTATTTGATGGATTTGAAACAGTAATCCCTCAAAACTCCTTAAATAGTGGTAATATTAGAGCATTATTTAAGCTAGATAATTATACGTATTTAGTTCAACAAAATAACAGTTTACTTAAGTTTAATCTCCAAAATTTATCATTTTCAATAGTTCAAAAATATCTTTTTGCACAGTTCATTGAATTACAGAATGAAGGGTTTTCCATAATTACAACTGATGGAATTCTTGAATTTAACAAGAAAGGAGAAGAAATTCGAAATATTAAAATAAGCCAATTAAACCAAACAAAACTAGTTAAATCAGCTACACAAAACCTATTATTCTCAACTGATAATAATCTTATTCAATTCACGAAAAATAAAATTTCATTAGAACAAAAAATGGTTTCAAAGCCTATTTATTGTTTTGATACAGTAGTGAATGATACCATTGTGAGTATTCTTCTTACTGAATCTGGAAATACCTATTTAATAGAATCTAATAAAAATGCAATTTCACAATATAGATTACCTAATCAACTTTTTCCAAATGAGAAAATTCTAGATGCGCATATAATAAGAGAATCAAAAATTATACTTTTATTTGAAAAATTTGGGTTGTTTTCTTGGGATTTTAAAACGGGAGAATTGATTTCATATAGTTTGGTTAAACAAGAAAATCAACAAATGGAAATGAGTTATATAAGTCATTTATATGTGGATAAATCTGGTAAAATATGGATAGGAACAGATGGTTATGGTCTTTTTTATTTTAAACCAGATGATCAATTATTTTCAAGTTCAAAAGTTCAATATCCCGAATTGCACAAAAATAGTGCACTATTTGTAACTTCATTTTTTGAAGATACCCTAACGAATTCGGTTTGGATTGGAACACATCTTAATGGATTAATTCGTTTAAACCGTGAAAACAATAAAACTGCATCATTTTTACTAGAAAAATGGGGACTGCAAAGAAAAATTAATACAATTAGAGCAATTGAACGAATTGGTAATTGGTTAGTACTTGGAACGAATCAAGGTATACTTGCTTGGAATCTCATCAATAATACTAAATTATGGTTGAGTGATTACACGGTGTTAACGTTTAATAGAGCAAAAAAAACAAATGAATTAGTTGCAAATACGTATAATGGTATCTTAAGTATTCATTTGAATAAATTAGGAATACCTGAAATTGAAAGTATAATTAATAATTATGGAGTTGGGATATTCATCGAAAATAAAAATAGTATATTATTCGGTGGAGAATATGATAATATATATCAATATAAAGATGAAAAAATTGAAATTATTGATATAAAATCATTTAATAACAATAAAGTTAGATTTATTAAATCTATTTCATTTATTCAAGATCATTATTGGATTTCTACTCATAAGGGCTTGTTTGTATTAAATGATAAACTTGAGATTGTGCAAGTAATGAACAAAAAAAATGGACTAGTTGACGAATTTATTTATGGAGTTACTGAAGACAAGGATAAATTTATTTGGTGTTCAACTAATAAAGGATTACACAAAATTGACCCAAAAACATGGCAAATATGGCATTTTAATAAACAAAATGGGCTGCCCGAAAATGAGTTTAACACAAATGCTTTCTATACATGTTCAGATGGAACCGTTTACTTTGGCAGTGTCAATGGCTTTGTGTCGTTTAATTCAATTAAGCAAGAAAAACCAGCAGATCTCACAAGTATTTCAATTCACTCGCTATTTGGGTCTGAATCTAAATTAGAAATCTCGACCTCAATAGATGGAAAAGAGATGATCTATATGAGCAAAAATCAACATTTTTTTCGAGCACAAATTCAAACAATTAATTATTTAAATCCTCAAAATGCGCAAATTGCTTATTTTCTTGATGGAATTGATTTCAATTGGCAGGTTGACTTAGGAATTCAAAATATTAGTTATTCAAATTTGCCACCTGGCGAATACTCGCTTTATTTAAGTGAGAAACCTCTCGCAAATTTCAATACAGTTAAGGAATTAGTTAAAGCAGAAGAGCTTGAAACATCAGACGGAGTTTCACTAAGAGTTATACAATTTCATAAAGAGGGTTATTTTTGGGAGTATTGGTGGGGAGTATTCATTCTACTATTAGCTTAATTAGTAGTGTGATAGTAGTGTTAAATTGGATGTACAGACAGAAATTAGCTGTAAAGCATAGCCAATTAGATGAACAATTAAAGCTTGAACTTGAAAGGAAACGAATTGCAAAAGATTTGCACGATGACCTCGGTACGGGTTTAACTCAAATTATCATGTTAAATGAAATGGCGTTGATGGATTTAAGTAAAAGATCAGATTCAACGAACTATTTGAAACAAGTTTCAGAAATTTCTAGAAATTTAGTTTCAAACATGAACGATTTAATATGGGTTTTAAAACCAGAAAAAGAATCAATAGATAGTTTATTTGCCATATTAAGAGAAAAATTACATCGAATATTTGATTATTCTGATCTACAATTAACTTTGAAAATTGAAACAGAACAAAGTAGTAGAATAATAAGTTCAGCTGTTCGTCGCCATATATTGTTGCTTTGTAAAGAGTTATCGAACAATACGTTAAAACATGCTAAAGCAACACAAGTTCATGTTGAAATTGGCATAGTCAAGGATATGCTATTACTTAATTATTCAGATAATGGTATCGGATTTAGTGTTGAGAATGCACTTGGAAATGGTAACGGCTTAGTATCAATAAATGACCGAGTAAGTAAACTACAAGGTAAAATGAAAATGATATCGTCAATTAATAATGGATTACACGTAGTAATTGAAATTCCGCTTCATTTGAATTAAAGACAACAAATACGTAGTAATGGTTATGTTATGTGTGGAAAAGATTAGGTATTCTAGATTATGGGAAAAATGAACTCCATTATCTTAGTTGAAGACAATAAAATCATTCGTGAAGGAATTAAGTTGTTAATAAACGCAACAGAAGATTTAAAAATCACAAAAAGTTTTATTAACGGTGAAGAATTATTTAAGTGTATTTCTGATTTCTATGACGTAAAAGCGTTCATTGTGGATATTCATTTAAACAGTGAACTAACAGGTATCGATGTAATAAAGCAATTAAAATTAATTTACCCTAAAATTCCCTCTATTGTTTTCACCGTATTTGAAGACTCCGATTATGTTTATGAAGCATTAACTTCAGGGGCAGTAGGTTACTTATTAAAATCTTCACCGCAGCAAAAAATTCTTGAAAGTGTGCGAGATGCTATTTCAGGCGGCTCGCCCATGAGTAGTACAATAGCTAGAAAAGTTGTTGATTTTTTTAAAAAGTTAGATTCTGAGAAAATAATTAATGAAGTAAAAAATTATAATCTATCGAAAAGAGAAACTGAAATTCTTGATTTATTAGCTAAAGGTTACCGTTATAAAGAAATCGCCGAGTTACTGTTTATTAGTAATGATACGGTAAGAACCCACATTCGCAATATCTATGAAAAAATGGGCGTTCGGTCAAAAACGGAGGCCGTTATAAAGTATCTGCATTAATAAATTTGCATTCATAAACTCTAATGTGACATATCCAAGTGAAAGTTATTTTGATTTCTTCGGATAGTCTGAAATTCTATTCATTATGATGCGAATAAGATCTTGTTTCAATTAATTATGCTACATAAAACCGTTAACAAAGTCATTCACTTTACAAAATGTCAAAGT
>CAZNTR010000228.1:0-5761 GCA_964575925.1 uncultured Chitinophagales bacterium | reverse complement strand
GTCAATTTATATCCAATATTATCAATTACTTATATTGTTTTTAAGCAACGACTATATAAAGGTGTTTCCTAAAGAATACACTAACATATTGTTGCAAATAATGTTATATAAAATTTTGAGAACTTGATTGAGCCTACTCCGAAACGTAGTTTTTTGCCAAATATCGGTGATTTCAATCTATTTGAATCGCTGAAAACGGGAAAATAAGACTTGCTGGAGTGGACTCTTGATTCTTTGTATTGGTAAATAGATAGGCCATTCTGCAATGAGTTTTATTGGTCTTCACTCATTACACCTGAGTTCGAATAAAAAGTATGTCAATATTAGTGCATCCTTTAAACTTGAGTTCGAGATAAGGAGTTTTACACTAATTTTAATCCAAATCCAGACTCAACCAGTAGTAAACGGTGAAGCATATTTAAAATAAAGCTCAAAATGAAATTAAAATCTCAAGCATGTGCCTACTCCGAAAAGTAGTTTATAGCCATATATTCGTTGAATTCGTCGAATTTGGTAGAGAGTAAACCGACAAAATCGACTTTTCAGAGTGGACTTAAGCATCATGAAAAATCTTTACTGAATACTCACTTTTAGGCTAAATCACAATGTATATATTCATTTAGTTGATGTCGCTTTCCCACCATTTATTTCCTGGATTAAAATCAGGGGAGAGAAAACGTAATCGTTCAGCTTCTAAATTCATTACCCGTTTTGTTCGAACTTTCTCTAAGTATTCCAATTCTTTTTCATGATTATACTGTGGATCAATTTGAGGAAATAACGCTCCTGTATCTGTTAGATGATTCATTAATTGTGCATAAAGTTCATCTGCTTTTTCTGGGAATGTAGAAGCTACATTGTGAAACTCCGCCCCATCATTTTTTAGATGATATAACTCCTTCTTTTGTGTTTCATAGTCGTAAATTAATTTCCATTCTCCTAATCGAATGGCACTAGAAGGTCGTCCATCTTGATTACTGTAATGCGGATAATGCCAAATTAGTGCTCGCTCTGGTATGGGCTTTCCATGTAGAAGAGCTACAAAACTTTCGCCATCTTTATGCTGTTCTGGCAATAATTCATTTCCGCTTAATTCAAGCAAACTTGGGTAAATATCAACCATTGAAATGGGTGTATTTGAAGTGCTACCCGCTTTGGTTAAGCCAGGCACATAAACAAAAAATGGAACTCGAATTCCTCCCTCAAACGTTGAACCTTTTCCACCACGTAATGGTAGATTTGATGTAGAAAAATGATCTCCTGATGAAACGCCGCCATTATCTGATGTGAATATAATAATCGTATTTTCTTCTAAATGTTGTTCTTTTAATCCATTTAAAACATAAGCTAAAGCTTCGTCCATCGTTTCTACTAAACCGCCATAAATAGGATGATCTTGATGCTGTCGAACTGGTAAATACGCACCCATCTTAAACCCAGTTTCTGCAATTCCAATTGAATCGGCTTTATTTCGATATTTTTTCCATTTTTCGTTTGTTGTTTGCAAGGGGCTATGAACTGCATAAAATGATAAAAAAGCGAAAAAAGGCTTTTCTGAGTTTTCTGAAGTATGCTTTTTGAAAAAGTGAACAGTTTCATCAGCAAGTCTCATTGTTAAGGATTCACCGATTTTTCGATTTCCTAATTTTGGATTTTCATATGGATCGTAATATCCACCACGTGGACTTCCTACATCCCAAGCTCCAACATTAATATCAAACCCATGCTCCTCAGGTGTTGATCCTTCTCCTCCTAAGTGCCATTTCCCAGCTATGAATGTTGAATATCCATTTTGTTTTAATGCTTTTGCCAAAGAAATATGATTAGTCGATAATCCTTTTTTATTCGCAGCCGGAAGCATTTTATTTTGTCTTCCTTGTTTTCTCCATGCTTCACCCGTAAAAGCTCCAATCCAGTCTGTAATTCCATGTCTTGAAGGGAATTGACCTGTCATAATACTTGCACGTGCAGGGCTACAAACTGGTGAACTTGAATAAGCTTGAGTGAACTCCATAGAGTTTTTAGCCAGTTTATCAATATTCGGTGTCTCATAATAGTTGCTACCTGTATGGCTTAGATCATGATAGCCTAAATCATCAACAACGATTAATAGCACATTGGGTGCTTTAGAAGATATTTGAGACTGAACCGTATTCTTAATTTTTGAACAGCTTGGATTAATAAAAATCGTTATCAAACTTAAAAAAAAGGTAAACGTATTTTTCTTTAATGAAGTAGAGGAATGAGCAGAATCGTTCATGATTTGATAGTAGTGAAAAATATAGTTGTTTAATAAAAAAAATCCCCCCACAATTAATAAATTATGGAGGGAAAAACTGCTAATTAATTAATTAATTAATCTAAGAATAGATATTACTTACCAATTTAATTGTGATAATTATTTCAATAGTGACATCATTTTCGTAATGGTTTTATTTCCAGCAATCATACGGTACATATAAACACCACTTGAAAGATGTGAACCATCAAAGTTAACTTGATGTGAACCACTTGGGCGCATTCCATCAACCAATACACTAACTTCTTTGCCTAAAATATCATAAACTGTAATAGTAACATGTCCAGACTCAGGAAGAGTGAAATTAATAACGGTTGAAGGATTGAATGGATTCGGATAATTCTGACCTAAGTTATATTCAGTTGGTTGATTATAATTTTGTTCGTTGCTCGTAGCATTTGGATCTTTGATTAAGCGAATATAAGCACCAGAAGCTTTGGGAATTGCACGTAATTGAATACCATCGTTATTCCAGTTTGCCTGACGTCTATAGGCCAATGTATCAACGTTTTCAGATGAAGTTAATGACCAAACGGGACCGTTGCGATAAGCTGAACCAGTATTTTGCCCACCATTTTGAAAACCTTCATACGTTCCGTCAGCATAACGAATACTACCAGCTTGCCATCTAAAACCGTAATCGTCTGAAGATGGATACAGTTCATTGAAATCCCAGTCAAAATCACTTGTTGAACGCAATTTTGCACTAACTTTTTCAACTTTTCCGCGCCATCCGTCAAATCCACCAGCAACGAATTCTAGATCAACTTCGGATTCAAGCATCCCTGCAAATTTCTCTAATGTTTTCCAATCATCTTCATTGGGAACTTTCCAACCAGCAGGTGCAATACCCCTTGAATCTGTGAGTGCAAAATGATTATACTGAAAACCGAAAGCACTTAAAAATTCACCAATGTTAGTTGAATCGTCATTTATAATATAGCTTTCATAACCATAAATTGTTCTTGCAGGTGAGTGATCAATTAGAGACGTAGTTTTCCAATCTGCGTAGCCCCATGCAAAATGAATGGAATCGCCATTACTAAAACGGGTAACTCTTAAATTTTCAGCCATCCACTCTTGATCGCCTATTTTAACGGTCTTGTACATATTTCCGTCAATGTCTGTCATTGTTCCAGTTTCTTGCGCCTTGATTTGTGTTGTAGGTAAAATTGTAACTGTAAATAAAAGCGCTAAAGCCAACCTGTAAGTATTGTAGAGCTGTTTCATAATTATAATTATTAATTGTTATCGTTAACATTTCAAGATTAACGAATTAATCTTTTTTCTGCAAGCGTTTTCAGAAAAAAGATTAATTTTTTTTGAAAAACACTTGTTTGATGGAAATCTTATTCAACTCGAAAAAAACAATGCTGAAAATCACTTGCATGGTGGTTTTAATGGATTACATACTGTGGTGTGGGATGTAGTTGAAGTTTCCTCAATTCAAGTAGTTTTTCGTCATTTATCTGAAAATGAAGTCGGAGGATATCCTGGAAATTTAGAGATAGTAGTTTCCTATATTTTAAACGATAACGGCGAATTGATAATCGATTATGAAGCAAAAACAGACGAACTCACCATCATAAATTTGACCAATCACGCCTATTTCAATTTATCTGGTGCCGGAAATGGAAGTATTGGAAATCATCTTTTTTTTATCAATGCTGATTTTTACACTCCGATTAATCAACATTTAATTCCCACGGGTGAACTTCGACCTGTTTATGGAAGTCCATTTAATTTCAGGATTTAAAAAGAAGTTGGAAAAGATTGGGATGATTATGCTCAGCAAATTAAATTGGCTGGAGGTTTCGATCATAATTTTGTGATTTATAAAACAAAACCTGATTCTATTGTTCTGGCTGCACGAGTAAAAGATCCAAAATCAGGAAGAGTTTTAGAAGTTGAAACAACCGAACCTGGAATTCAGTTATATACTGCTAATGCATTGACAGGTAAGGATATAGGTCGTGAAGGAATTCCATATAGTTCAAGAACGGCTTTTTGTTTGGAAACACAACATTTCCCTGATTCTCCTAATAAACCACATTTTCCTAGTACAATTCTTGAGCCAGGAAATCAGTTTAAAAGCAATACAATTTATCGATTTGTACAGAAATAGTTGATTATTTTAGCAGAGTAGATGCATAAATCAATTATTTACCAAGGAAGTTTTAAGTGTTCAACTTCTATTCTGTAAAATTCTTCCAATTTTGAAATCAATTCTTTTGAAATCGGATTCATAGTGCTTTCAACATTGGTCCTTAATTGCGCAAGATTTACATTGCCTGGAATTACTGTTGAAACGGCATCATAAGCCAAACAAAAGGCAATAGCTTTCTGAACAAGTTCGTCATTCGTATTCAGAATTGATTTAACTCTATCAACAAGTTTAGCTCTTACTTGAATTTCTTCATTTGACCAACGACTTCTGATATCATTAAACGTACTTTCGGCAGTGTATTTCCCTGAAAGCCAACCTGAGTCGAGTGGAATCTTTACAATTATTCCAACTTGTTTTTCTTTGGCTAAGTCAAATGCTTTAGCAGAATCCTGATGTAGAATATTGAAAAATGCTTCAATTACTTTTGCATTCGTTGTGGTCATAAACAACTTCATTTCTTCGTAAGAATCTAATGATGCGCCATAAGCTCTTATTTTTCCTTCATCAATCAATCGTTCTAGAATTTCATAATGATCATTTTTATTGCCATCTAAATAGCTGAGCGGTGGATTATGAATAATCAGCGAATCGATATAGTCAACTTGTAAACGTTTTAGACTGCCTTCTAATGATTTGCGAATAGATGATGATTCGAAGTTTGTCTCTCCAGAACTTGAATGTCCAAATTTTGTATTGATTACAATTGTACTTCTATCAACTTCTTTAAGTGCTTTTCCGAGTCGTTCTTCGCTTGAACCGTAACCGTAAATCGGTGCGGTATCGAAAAAATTAATTCCAAATTCTAAAGATTGTTGTACTAATTCTATCGCTTCTTTTTCTGACATTCCTTGCCAACCGGAGTCTTTTCCCAATTGCCAAGCACCTAAACCAATTTCAGAAACATGCGGAGCGTTTTCGATATATCTATTGTATTTCATAATAACATTATTTCTTTTTAGACTCTATTTGAACAAATTTTTTTCCAGCATTGCGTTCAGCTTTCCAAAACTTTCGCTTTAAAAATTTTCTAAGATGTTTTGCCCATTCGCCTGAAGTGGTGAGTTGACCTTTTTGTTTGTGCACCATAAGCTTAAGCTCGTTTTTTTTAATCAAGTCACTGAATATACAAGTAAGTCTCGAATCATTTTGAGAATGTGATTTGAAATTCGTTTTAAAATCTGACAGCTCTATTTTTTAAAATCTTTTTTAGGAAACCTATCAAACAACAATTTGTCTCCCCTTAATTCCACTACTTACAGTGAATGCCTCCATACAAACCTCAATTTCAATAAGGG
>CAZNTR010000227.1:0-5816 GCA_964575925.1 uncultured Chitinophagales bacterium | reverse complement strand
ATCGAAGATATTCATCGCACAGTGCATTTATATCTGTTAACTCTTTAACACCCGATCCACTTCTCGAATGCTGGAGCATTCCTTTTACAATGGATTCGGCACGTTTTTCACCAGATTTTTCTTCACATCCTCAGAAATAAATTTTACTTCTTCCAAATCCCCTTTTTCAATTTCTTCTTTCATTTCATCTAACAATTCTGAACTTAATTCAGCAAAATTATTTACGAAGTTTAGAGGATTTTGGATTTCGTGAGCAATTCCTGCGGTAAGTTCACCAAGCGATGCCATTTTTTCGGCATGTATTAACTGATTTTGAGTTGCTTTGAGTTCTTTATGAGATTTTTCTAAATCACGATAAGCTTTTTCGATTTCTTTTGCATGTTCCAAAGCAGCTGCTTTTCGATCATTTTCTGCTTTTTCACGCTCTTTTAAGAGTACTCTTTTATTTTGATTATGAATGACTGCATTTAGAACGAAACCAAAAATCAAGGCATAAAAAAGATACGCCCACCAGGTTCTGTACCAAGGTGGTAAAATTTCAAAAGTGAACCTATCTGTGCTACTTTCAACATTTGAAAGATTTATTGCACGAACGAAAAACGTGTATTTGCCAGGAGAAAGATTAGTGAATTCTCGTTTGGTTTCATACGACCATGCTGATTCTCGTTCATCAAAACCCTGAAGCAATGTTTTGAAACGAGTACTTTTATTCTCTTCAAAACTTGTTGCTGAATAACGGAAACTTAGTGAATTATGTACATAATCAATTTGAAATGCTTTAAGCTTCTTGTTTTTCGCACCAAAATAAATCGTTGAATCTTCCCCGATGTTCACATTCCGAATTAATGCTGAATACGACTTATCTGACTTTTCATCTTCTTCATATTTAACGATTGTATTTACTTTACTTATCCAAACACTACCATTTTGCTCTTTGTAAATTTTAAACACACCATCTTCAACAAAACGATTTAATGGTACATTTCCCCATTGTATTGTTTCCGAATTCAAAATCTTACTGTGAACAACGGCATTTTTGTCTCCAAGCCAAATATTTCCATCCGCATCTTGTTGAAAAACACCTGTTCCACTATTGTTTACATAGTTACTATATGCTGAAATAACCTGATCGGTAGTGTCAGTGACAAATCTTTTTTCGTTTTTATCTAGCGTGTATAAATTAGCAGCTGTTAGAATATAAATCTTATCCCCAATCGAATACACATCTGTTAATCCTGAATCAAATCCATCATTTTCGCCTAATTGAGTTATTTCAGGTTTTGATAAATCAATCTTTCCCTCCTTATTTATAGTGAAATTCACTTTGTAAACGCCCAAAGAATACGTCGCCACCCAAACCGAACCCTTAGCGTCTTCTGCTATTGTAGTTACCTGATCAGAAAAATCAACGATTTTTCCTTCATTTATCCACGTTTTACCATTTTTACGAACCGACCATAAGCCATTCGTTGAGCCTATAAAAATGCGACTCGGTTCCAATTTTGAACGCTTCAAATAGGTAATATCATGTTCTGTTTCTTGCGTTGCCACGATAGGATTCAAACTATTATTTTCTAACACATAAAGCCCCAATTGAGTTCCGACCAATAAATCATCGTCAATTTCGGTAAATGCCCAAGGACCAATATCACTATTTTTTATTTTTCCAAATTGCGAGTTAATGGGATTTAAAACATACACTCCCGAATAATCTGAAAAATAGAGAACGCCCTTATGTCTAATACAATCATATATTTTTAAACCTAAATCGGATTCATAATAGGTAAATGGCGAACTATAATCGATTCTTGAAATACCATTTTCGGTAGCCAGCCAAATTGCACCGTCTTTATCTTTAAATGTGTTTAGAATACTATTATTACTAATTCCATTTTTAACTGTATATGAGCGAACTTGGCGTCCTAAAGTATCAATAATTATTGCCCCAGCATTTGTTGTACCTAGAAAAAAAGTATCATCAGAAAGTACGACTCCAGTATTGATAGCATTCTTTAAAAAATAGGATTTCAGTTCTGTTTTAAATGGCTCAAAGGATTTCCCATCATAAATAAATAATCCTTGTTTTCGGGCCCCAATTAGATAGGTGTTTTTCCTTGCTGGAAATGGATGCATTATATAAACTCTATCTTTCGCAAATAAATCCCCACCTTTTATGGGCTCAAGTCTATTATTTTTTATTTCTTGGAGCCCTTTTTCTTCTTCTCTGATGTACAAAACATCATTTAAATCAAAAATTTTATGAAAACCCAACTCCGATCGAATCGTTTCCATTTTCTCTGATTTTATGTCCCAAACAAATATCACATACGAAGATCTATAATAAACTTTATCCTCAGTAACTACCGTTTGCCAAACATTTGAAAAATCTTGATCATTTTCTGAAACAAAATTAACTAATGATTGATAAGTTAAATTCCCAATGGAATCCGATTGAAAAAATCCAAATTCATTTTGAGCCCCAACGTAAATACGATTATCATTTCCAATCGCCAATGAATACACAATTGAAAAATTTGAGACCGAATACATTCTCCATGTATTTCCATCATATTCTAGTAAACCATCACTGTTACCAAAATAGATGAGCCCCTCTTTATTCTGAGCAATGTCCCAGTTTTGAGGATTAGCTTTATAATCTTGGTAGGAAAAGTTTTGAATGTGTTTCGAACCCATTTCAATATAGTCCTGAGATTGCACTAAGAACGGAAATAAATAAAGGGAAAAAAATAGGATTCCGTTTTTAATCACTTTATGTGATCTTCTTTTAAATACTTTGGACATCGCAAAAATTATTTCTCAAAAATTAGACAAACCCAATATAAATGAAAAATTCAGAGTCACCACTTGTTTAAAACAACGAAAATTTTAAATTCGTACAAAATATTAAATCTTGATTTATGTAAACGCAATGTAATCAGTTACATGCTGATTCAATATTGAAACTTGAACAAGCAATTGAATTACCAATCAATACTTTATGAGTTAACATACTTATATTCATCGAAACGTTTCCTTTACAAAAAAATACTCTTTCTTAAGACATAAGCTTCGGACTCTATCTGAAAGTTGAATAATCCTAAATTAATTCACCCCTTATTAATTCAAGGTTCTTTAAAACTATTAATTAAAATAAAAACAGTTACATAGATCATATTTTACTAGTGATTGCCTAAAATTTAATAGTAAATGATTCCATTTTTGGAAATACGAAAGTTGATTGCAAAATACAACTCACCACACACACAAAAAAAAGGCTGTCCCAATTGGAACAGCCTTTATCAATTTATTTGAAAAGAAAATCTACGCTTAGTAGTTGCTTCTTCTTTCGCGTGGTTGATAACCCCCACCACCTGCAGGACGATCACCACCACGGTATCCACCGCCGCCATTGCCACCACGATTTCCGCCGCCGCCGAAGCTACGACGAGGTCCGCGATCACCTTCAGTTTTTGGGCGAGCAACTGCTACAGAAATAACTTTCCCGTCATACTCAGCTTGGTTTAACTCATCTATAGCTTTTTGACCTTCTTCGTCGTTAGCCATTTCAACAAAACCAAAACCACGTGAGCGGCCTGTTTCGCGATCTGTGATTACTTTTGCGGATGTAACTTGTCCGTATTCTTCGAATAACTCAGATAAGTCATTGCTTTCAATGCTGTAACTGAGATTTGAGATGTAAATGTTCATGAAATAAAAGAAAGATAATTATTTGGTTGTTTTGAGAGAAGACAGACAGACAAAAGATGCTAAAAAGTAAAGGCCATTTAACGTTGAAGTAAGAAGGACAACCAAGTAGAATTTTGTGGAGTGCTGAAATCTTCAATTAAATGTAAGAAGAATTCTGAAAAATGCAATAATATTTTAATGAATTTCACTTGTATTAATCATCGATTTCAAATTTTGGACACTTAGATTTGAGTTCATAATTAAAGATTTAGACGAATTTTCGGGGATATTCTTTTTAACCCGAATTCAGGATAAAAAATTAAAAATAAAAACAGGAAAAAAAATTCGCCATTCTTGGCTTTACACAGAATCTCTGCCTAATTTAATTCTAAATGTTCACGATTACACTAAGAATCCAGATGAAGATCTATATTGTACGTTTGGGGTTTTAACTAAAATTAGTGTAACACTTATTATACCGAATTCAGATTTTTAACTAATGAGCATACTCCGAAAAGTAGTTTTTAGCAAACTATTCGTCGAATTCGTAGTATTTGGAAGGGTGTAAGCCGAAAGAATCGACTTTTTAGAGTGGACTCATTAAATAAAATTGGGATATTCTTTTTCTCTAAGTTTTCGTTGTAAATTCTCAGAAACTTCTTCATAATAGTTTTCATACTGAGAAATAATATGACTTATTTCGAAGGTTTCAGCGTGTTTTCGAGCATTTTTAGATAGTCGAGTTCGTAACTCTTCATTATTTAAAATTTGAACCGTATAATTTGCCATAGCCTCCGCATCACCTAAATTGCACAAATAACCTGTTTCATCATGTACATTTAATTCTGGAATACCACCAATGTTTGAACTCACAACAGGAACTTTACAACTCATAGCTTCCAAAGCCGCTAAACCAAACGTTTCAGAAGCAGAAGGCAACAAGAAAACATCAGCAATCGACAGTATCTCTTCAATTTTTTCTTGTTTACCCAACATTAAGGTGTGTTGACAGGTTCCTAATTCGCGACAAAATGCTTCGACAGATTCACGTTCAGGTCCATCACCAACTAATAATAGTTTTGCTTTTATACCAGAATCTAAGACTTTACGAAAAACTCGCACACAGTCTTCAACACGTTTTACTTTTCTGAAGTTTGACACGTGAGCAATTATAAATTCTCCATTTGGGCAAATTGCTTTTTTGAAATGATTTTTATCTGAATGTTGAAAACGCTCAATATCTACAAAATTTGGAACAACTCTTATTTCATTATTAATTTCAAAACGTGAATACGTCTCTTCTTTTAAGTATTCAGAAACAGCAGTTACCCCATCACTTTGATTGATACTAAAGTTTACAACAGGTAAATAACTAGGCGAACTGCCTACCACGGTAATATCTGTACCATGCAAAGTGGTAATCAATGGTATGTGTCTGCCACGCTCACCCAAAATTTGTTTGGCTAAATACGCTGAAGTGGCGTGTGGAATTGCATAATGTACATGAATTAAATCTAGGTTTTCATACTTTACTAAATCTACAATATTGGATGCTAAGGCTAAATCGTAAGGTGGATACTCAAATAATGGATAGGCATTTACAGAGACCTCATGATACATAATGTTTGCCTGAAACTCATTGAGTCGCATCGGTTTTGCGTAACTCATAAAATGAACTTTATGTCCTTTCTCTGCCAATCCTTTTCCTAATTCTGTAGCAACAACACCGCTACCTCCATAGGTGGGGTAACATACCATTCCAATATTCATTATTTCTATCTCTTAAACGTTAAACTATTTGTAGACCAAGATACCATTTTATTCATTACCTCAGGCTACAATAACTCATTGAAATTCTATATAAACAATATTTTAATATTTTATCTGAAACGCTTTATCCATCTATTTAGTGCCATTTTGCAAAGAATAGACGCTAACTCCTATTTAAATTTGCTAAACCATTATAATGCAAGAGTCTAGCAGAACTTAAATTACAATAAATTACTTGCCAAATTCGCTAATTCAGAACGTTCGCCTTTTTTTAGATTTATATGTGCATGCAAAGGATGATCTAAAATTCTTGAAATTAGGTGTGATAATCCATTTGATTGAGAGTCTAAATAAGGTGT
>CAZNTR010000226.1:0-5868 GCA_964575925.1 uncultured Chitinophagales bacterium | reverse complement strand
TCTTTTTTAAATGAAACATATTAATTACATAACTGATTATAGCGCGCTTTTCGAATGGTGAGCCTCCGAAAAGAGCTTATTAGCAAAAAAATCGACGATTTCTCACGATTTGATAGGTTGCAAATCAATAAAATCGATTTTTCGAACTAGGCTTAACTTTGCTTTTGTTTACATTTATTTCTGGACTAAGGTAAATTAATTCAATAAAATTCAAGTTTCTCACACCAATTTATTCTTCAAAGCCATTGTAGCCGCAGCAGCCCTAGAATGCACATGCAATTTTGCATATACATTTTTGATGTGAGTTTTTACAGTTAATGGACTTACAAACAATTTATCAGCTATTTCTTTGTTTGACATGCCTTCTGTTACCCATTTTAGAATTTCTAGTTCTCTTTCTGTCAGATCAAAATCGATTGTTTTTACTTTCTCTGTTGGTTTTTTGGGTCTTATTTTTACCAAACGGAGTACTTTTCTGGCTATGGATGGCGAAATTGGAGATCCACCATCATAAATTTCGCGAATGGATTCTACAATTCGTTCAAATTCGGTTTCTTTTAATAAATAGCCTGAGGCACCAGCAACTATGGAATCAAATACGCGCTCATCGTCTTCATAGACGGTAAACATTACTACATCAACGCCTGGCCACGATGTTTTTAGACGTTCTGTGGTCGTAATTCCGCTTATTCCTGGCAATTCAATATCCATTAAGAGTACATCAATGGGCGGATTTTTTTCGGCATAACGAATCATTTCTTCTCCCGAATAGGTTTGGAAAATCAATTCGATATCATCTTCAAATGAAAAATGTTCGACCAATCTTTTGCGCAATGAGTGATTATCTTCAATGATTCCTAGGCTTATTTTTTTCATCATTTTTCGTTCTTTAGTCCAAATGTTATTTCCACCACAGTTCCGGTAATTCCTTTTTTGATTTCTAATTTTCCACCAATATCTAAAGCTCTGTTTCTCATATTTTTAATTCCATATCCATCGTAGTTTTTATCCCTTTCTTTAAACCTGCCATTATCCAAAATCAGTACAAGATTCATTTTTTTTGATTGCATAAATTCCACTTTTATCCAGCTTGCCTCGGCATATTTTAAACTATTTTGAACCGCTTCTTGAATTATTCGAAATAGATTTAAGGATATTTCTGGGCTAAGTAAAACAGGATTTTTTCCCTGTTGTAAAATAAATTCTGCGGATAATTTTAAATCGTCCGTTGCCCTTCCTCGCAAATATAGTTCAATACGTTCCATAAATAAATCAGCCGAAATCTCATTTTTGCCAAGTGTCCAAATCGTTTCCCTTAATTGTTGCATGGTATAAGCCACATCCTCTTTTAAAGCCTTGTACCACAAACTCGCTTTTTCTGGCTGATTATGTTCGTTGTACTTTTTCACCAATTCAATTCCGGAAGAAATATTAGCTAGCTGATTGCCTATATGATCATGCAAATCACGTGATATTCGTTCTCTTTCGGCTTGTAATTTCTTTTCTGATTCCAATTGAATTAACTTTTGCCTGAGTTCTTGTGTTGATACATAACGAATTGTAAAAACAAACAAAACAAAGAATAATCCGCCGATTATAAATCGGAAACTGCTTGTCATCCACATAGCAGGAACAATTTCGAATGAAAAAACCGCCATTGAATCAGACCAAATTCGGTTACTATTGGTTCCCTTTACTTCAAAGCGATATTCACCTGGATCCAAGTTTGAGAACGAGGCTAAGGTTCGGTTTCCAGAGTCAATCCATGTTGTATCAAGTCCAATCAACCGATATGAATACCTGTTTAAATCAGGTGAGGTTAAATCAGAAGAACTATATTGAAACGTTAGGTAATTTTCGTTGTAAGCTATTTTTTTGTGATTCTCATAAAACACTCGTGACATCAAATTTTGATTAAATGCTTTCACACTTACAATGGAAATCTGTGTATTTATTTCACACTCTAAAACCTCATTTGGCATGAAATAATTCACACCATTTACTCCTCCAACATACATTTTTCCGCTTTTTCCCTTATAAAAAGCACCCGTATTAAATTCATTATTTTGTAGTCCATCACTTTCTGTATAAATGTGAATCTGACCCGATTTTGTGTCGAATTTTGATAATCCGTTATTCGTTGGTATCCAAAGTATGGTATCATTTTGTGCTAAAATTGCATAAGTAAAATCATTTGACAAACCATTTTTTGAAGTGATAATCTCACTTTTTTTGGCTTTTCTATCCCAATGAATTATTCCACCACCATACGTTGCAATCCAAAAATCATGATTCGAAGACTCATAAATATCACGAATATCTTGATGCTCATAAACAATTCCATCACTTGTATTAGGTTGCCAAACGCTAAGTTTCCCTGTAGAATCGGAAAGTTGAATAATACCTTTTGTAAACGTTCCTGCCCAAACAGATCCATTTCTTTCCTTAAATAAAATTCGAGCCGAACGATCAGGAATGCTAAATTGATTTGTATTGGCAGTTTGTTTATACCATCCCATCTCTTTTGTATTCTTGGAAATAAACGCCTTCTCTGACTCAAAAACCTGAATTCCATCATCGTGATGTGAAACCCAAAATCTTCCGAACGAATCTTCTATAGTATATGCAATTCGATTCGATGCTAATCCTCTATTTTCTTGGCTAAAAACGGTTGGATTCTCTTTGATTTCACTTTCGTTATATTGATCAGTTTTGAACAGAAGTAAACCTATATTATTTGTCGCCACCCAAATTCCTAAGTCAGATTCTCTAAGTTGCCACGCTGACGAAAAAGAAATATGTTTTTTATTTATTTCATTCCCGTATGCAGAAAAATGATTCGTTTCTGGGTTCCAACGAAGTAAACCTGGAGAATTTAATAACCAAACTGAACCAAATTTATCTTCCATTATTCCCAAATTGAAGGGATTGAAGACTTTAGATACGGTTCTAAAACTAGGAATTTGATGAAAATCGGAATCGGATTTCAGTTTAAATAAACCATCACCCCAACTGGAAAGCCACACATTTCCAAACGCATCTTGAACAGCAGCGTTAAAATAGTTGTCAGTAACCTCTTTTGTAAAAAGTATGCTAAGTTTTTTTGAGTCAAATTCATATTTAGCAACATCTGAATTATTACTAAATAAGAAAACATACTTTTCTTTTGAAGAGATTCTTTTTGGTTTAAAACCCAAGTCTTTATTTAATAAAATTTGTTTTGGGTTTATTCTCGAGTTCAATAAATCATATATTTCAAACAAAAACAATCCTCTAGTCTGTGTTTGAATCCAAACTTCGTCAGGTCGAAGAAACAGATCTAAAATAGAGTCTTCTTTCAAAAAGTCATCTAATAAAATCTGAAATGATTTTTCTGCTTGAAGAGAATTTCCATCAAAAGGCATGAATGTGAGATGTTTATCATATCCTGATATTAATTGATTTCTACTTACAATCCATTGAACGGATGTATATTCATTAATTGGTTCTGGAAAATCAGGCAAGTCATCTACCGTTCCGTCAGAATTCAGTATAAATTGCTTTTTCGTTCCTGTAAGAACGTATTTTTTTGATTTCGAGATTGAAATTAGTTGCTTTATAAACGCATAGGACTTGTTTTCAAATTTCCCAATTTTGGGTTTTAAAGGCCAAAACGAATTTCTTGAAGGTTGAAAAAAGACAAATCCCTGATCTCGTGTTATCAATAAAAGTGTGTCAGCCGAAAAATCTGTTATAGCATGAATGAATCCAGAACTTAAACCTTCAAATTGATTTGATTTATAGGATGTAATTCCTGTAGCATCAATTCTGGAAATCCCATCCATTGTACTTGCCCAAAGAATTCCGTTTTGCTGAATAAATAATGATATAACCGTATTATGCGCTAAACCGTTACGAATAGTAAATTGTTCGAAATCGGCACTTCGATTTTGAGTTCTTCCTGTAGAAAAAAGAATTGATATAAATAAAAAAAGAAGATATATCGATCGCATAAATTGGAATATAATACATAAAAATAGTTGAGAGGTGAAAGGTTAGAAGCTCGAAGTTTGAAGATCGTAGCTCGAAGCTCGAAGCTCGAAGTTTGAAGCTCGAAGTTTGAAGCATGAAGTTCTCGATAAAACAAACTCTCACCTCTCACCTCTCACCTGAAAGCCTCTCACCTACTTAATATTTCTCACCTACTCCAATCCTATTTTTGCATTAACTTCCAGACATCTTTTACCTGATCTTTTCTTTGTTTAGCCACTAATTCCTCAACACTATTTTTAATACCTTGCATAATGATATCTTTTTGAAGAATTCGATTTAAAGCTGCCACACTAGTGAATTCAGCTTCAGAAAAAGGAACTCCACGAGAACGATAACCTGAGCCTTGATACCAAGATGTTACACTAGTGTAATCAGCCAATCCTTTACCTTCAATCATAAACGCATAGTTTGGGTAAAGTACAACCTTGTCTAACTGCCCTGCAATGGTAAAATTCAAACTTAATGTTGCAATAGCATCGACATTTAAACTTTTTAGCAATTTTGCTTTTGGAACATCGTCTGTAATTCCGCCCGTTTTTACTTGGCTCATTATCTCAGAAATTGATTTCACGGATAATCTTTTTGAATTTTTGTAATATTTCTGGAATATCATTTCTGTATTTTTCGCTTCCTCAACGAAAAATGAATCGTAATTTGGGTCAGCCATAACTTTATCTAAATCAACTACTTCAACACCATAAGACTCCAACATCTTTTTATAATCTAAATACAGAGATTTCATGTATTCGTCCCAATAAACATCATCCAGTTGTGGGAATTGGTACGTGGTAATGGTAGTTGTGACATATTCTATATCGCCAACTGTTCTGCTGTTTTTACTTGTTGTTTGTTTGAACAAGCTTGCATTTATTCCAAGTGAAGCAATTCCAATGCGAAGTTTCGGTATTTCTAAAGTTCCACCATAATAGCCTTGCGTAGCTGATCCTTCATATTTTAGTGGCTTTTCATCGGCAACCGGAATTTCGCCTTTTGCAGAATAATAAACCCATGATTCAATATCTCCTTTGAGAGTTATTTTTTTCGTATCCATGTGTGTCGAGCGTTTTCTGAAATAGGGAGTTGGTTCTAAATCCGCTCTTGTCTCTTCGTACAATTCAATCTTAAGCCACTGATTTTCCTTGATAAACTCAACTACATTTTTTCCACCTAAACCCGCACCTGAAACTTGAGTTGAAGTGAACGAACCTGCAGGTATAACTACTTTTTTAGCCGCATAAAAGGGTTGGAAATTATTAAAATCCGTTCCTCCAGGAAAACTTGAAATCATGGAAGCAACCATAAGTTTACCTTTTGCTTCTTTACTTAAATCAAACTCCAATACCAAATCTTTAGTTAAATCAACTTCGTAATCAGAAGTTTTGCCATTGATAGATTTAATGGAAAAAACTGGCGCTGGTGCAATTTCAAATGAAGTTTTTTGCCCAGAATTACTGTGAATTTCCACTTTTTTAGTGGATTTATCATTTTTGTTAAGCCAAGCGACATACACACCACCCATTTCATATTGAGCAGTATCTCCATTTACCAAAACAGTTCCATCTAGTTGAAACATTCCGATACCTTCATATTTAATAAATTGAACTATAACGGCTGAACCTGCATCCTCCCAGTTTTTTGCATATTTCATCCCTAGAGTATTTACCTCTTTGGGATAAACATTTGTTTGATATTGACCAACAACGGCCATTTTTGACAAATCTTTTTCTTTTGCGGTCATAAATTTTAATGCTAAAGTGCCAATTTGAGCACAGCTAGCCAATATAATTACTGTAATTAATAGAACACTATATTTCTTAAACATGATTACCTCGATTT
>CAZNTR010000225.1:0-5877 GCA_964575925.1 uncultured Chitinophagales bacterium | reverse complement strand
TCCGAAACTAGGACTCACAGTCCTTAGAGGACTGTGAGTCCTAGTTTCGGAGTCCAAGTTTTGGAGTTATTTTAAAACGAATATCTCACTTGAAAAGTAGCTCTACTTCGCATATTCCCCTGAATTTCATCATTTCCACTCCCAACGGTATTTACATTTTCATAGACCGAAATATCGTATTTAAACCACAAATCTAATTTTCGCAAAGGACTGTATTTCATTAAGATATACGAACGTTGCCCTTGTCCGCTTAGCACCGGATTTAACATAGCATATAGAACATCATTTTCATATTGATAGATTCTTGCGTCAAAACTATCCGTTTCGAAAAAAGCGAGTCTTGCATCAATTTGTAGGTTTTTTGTCACATTCCAGCGAACATCTTGATAAAGTGACCAACCTTTATCATTTTGATCAAAATCATAAAAACCGACTCGTTCTAAACGGAAACGCAATCTAAAACGGGGCGTTAATTGATGCATTAAATCGGAACGAACACTCCATCTTGATTGCGGATCTAAGACATCAACTTCTCTGGAATCAATCACTTCAATTCTGTCATCTTCTTTTTTCTCAAATCGACCCAAAAGAGTTAAAGAAGTTTTTCTATCAAAACGATATTCTGAATACGCTAGCCAATCATAACCTTTTGTTGGTTGATTCACACCAAATCGAATCCATGGAAATTCGTACTGATCAAAATACACTCTTACTAACCAACTATCTGTTATTTGATGACTTAATCCCGTGTAAATGCCAAATTCATTTTGTGTTCCAGAACCTTCTCCAAAACCATTTGAAAAGGGAGATTGATACTTCTTATCATAATTTCGAATCCCCAAACTGAATTCCGTTTCTTCAGAAATAATCCATTGCAAACTTTGTAACCAAGCAAAAGCGCCATTTTGACTTCTTCCAAGCTCACCCGTGAAAGCAATATTTCTCCAGAAATACGTATAGTCTAATCCATTTGCATACAGTGACTTACCCGAAAACGCATATTTATTCTGCAAACCAGAAGCTGGTAAAATATATTTATCTGATTCAAAATAATAACCCGTTAAGCCAATCCAACCTTGTGCAAAACTGTAGCGTAATCGGCCTCCCATCATCCCAATTTGAGTATTGTATCTTCGGTCTAACTCTGTTTCTGTTCGGTGAAACCCACTTGCACTTGGGAAACGAATCGTATCATCAACCACAACTGAAGCTGTTTCTTTTTTTGAGGACAAAAAAAGCGTTGTTTCGAGTGTTTTCCCAAATGAAAGAGCAATGCCTCGCTGAAATCCAGATTCTAAAGTAGAACGATAAGGTCGTAAACCTCTTTCCGATCTAGAAACTGCGTTAATTACATCGTTTCCTTTCCCAAAAGCGCCCCCGTTCCAAAGCACCAAACCTTGACCAAAAGCAACGCTATAATCACCTAAAATGAGATAATTCACTGGTCTAACATCTTTTGCCGCAATGTGCATCGAAGTGTAATCGAAGCCCATAGGTGAACGCCATGCTTCACCTGGATCTTTTTCCAAAGACAAATTCATCGATAAATGTTCACTTGAATATGTTGTCCGTTGATAAACACGAAATGGATCTCCCGCATAATTGCCATCAATTTCATAACCTTTTTGCGAATTAAGCACTCGTAAGGTTCTCGAAACGTGTTCCGTTTTGCCTCTGTTAAACCAAAACCGTTTACTTAACAACAAACCTTTTTGAATATCTAAAACTGAACCCACGCTCAAATAAATACTTATTTTTTGTACTGTTTTGCCTCCTATTCCTTTTACTTTGGCTAATTCAGCAACCGTTTCAAACGGTTTTTTCTCACGATATGCCAGAATTTCTTGCGCAAGTTTGAAATTTATACCTGGAATTTTAAGTAGTTCATCTAGACTTGCTTTATTGATATTTAAGGGATTCAAGGTGAGTAACTGTAAATACTCGGCAATTTCATCAGCATTTGTTGTGTTTTCTGGATCGAATGCTTCTAGAGCATATTCAACAGCTTTTTCTAATACAGCTGAGGAATCCGTAGTCTGAGCATACCCATTGGGTATGATAAAAATGAATAAACTAATGACTAAGAATGCTACTTTCATACGCTAATAGCATTTTTTCTTAGATGTTTTAAGAATTTATCAATAGCGTCGTTTCGTTCTGATTGCGTTCGATTATCGTTACAAATCTCTATGCGAATGGCTTTAATTTGAGAGGCTTGTCCTAAGACGATTAAAATATCACCAATGCGAAATTTATAGTTAGCACCTGGATTAAAAATAAATTTATTGGGATTGTCATTTGGAATTACTGCAACAATTAACACATCATATTTTTTTCTGAGATTAATTTCGCCAAGTGTTTTATTCAGATATAAACTTTTCTCTGTTATTAGAATTTCATCGAAAGCATTATCTTCCGAATCACCTTTTGTTAAGCGATCTAAGAACATATCAACATGAGGTTTTAAAATCACTTTTGCCATTCTATCGGCACCAATATCATAAGGCGAAATAACTTTATCAGCTCCTGCACGCAAGATTTTTTTGGTATTGTGTAAATGATTGGTTCTTACTAAGATAAACAGATCTGGATTTAATTCTCTGGCGACTAAAGTTACGAACACATTATCTTCATCTCGGCTAAGAGTGCAAATAAGTGCTCGAGCTCGTCCTATTCCTGCATCTGCAAGCATTTCTTCTTTTTGAGCATTTCCTCGAACGTAATTTATATTAGCCTTTGAGAGAATTTCAATAGTGGCATCGTTATTTTCGACAACAACAACGGACAAATCCATTGCCAATAGCTCTTCTACTATTCGTCTTCCAATTCGACCGTAACCGCATATTATATAATGATTTTCCATTTTTTTTATCCTGTTTTTTAAAAAACGATCTTTGAAGAATATTGCTTCTAAAATGACTTGAGTAGAGTTTGTTGCAATAAATGCAATTACTCCAATTCCCATTATCGAAATAATTATTGTTAATAATCGACCATAAGATGTTAATTGATGAACTTCTCCAAATCCAATTGTAGTTATGGTTATAAAGGTCATATAAAACCCTTCAAAAAAGCTCATCCCTTCAATGTATTTATATCCTGCAGAGCCGATTAGTAAAATTAGAATGAGAAGACTAAATCCTGCAATTAATTGCTTATTTAAAAATTGAAACATGCTTTACCAATTAAATCCAATATCAATTCCCGGACTCCAACCTAAATCCTGATGTCGTTCAACAGCTAGGTTTACTTTTATTTTTTTGATGACAAAACCAGCCCCAAAAGTTGTATTGATGGGCTCGTTTCCAACTCCTGCTCTAAATATGAGCACATCTAATAAGGTGTATTCAATTGCAGAGCGCACTGAAAGAGGAAAGCGTACATCTTTCACCAAATCAAAAAGAATAATTCCTTTATCTAGAGGCTTATAAGCAAAACCAATAGTCATTAGACGCGGCAGATCTTCAGCTTGCACCCCAATTTGGGGTCTGTTAATATTAACAGCTGTAGCACCCACATCGAGAATATCGGCAAGTTGAAGTAAAACTCCAATATCAAGCCCCATTGTACCCGCACTTCCATAAGGTGAAGGAAAAGCGATGTAATCATAATGAATTCTTATTGCAGATTTTATCCGATTATATTTATACATCCATGCAAGAGAAAGATTCGTTTCTCGATAAAGTTCAAACCCATAATTATGAATTCCTGTTGATAAAACACCCCATTTTATTGGATAAGAAGCACTTAAAGCGATATCTGCGATTTCTGAAATGCCGTAATACCGCACATAATAAAAAGAAAATTGTTTGGTACTTTCTGAAACGGTTGCTGGATTTCCGTAAATTGACCAATCGTGATTATCTAATGCTGTTACAGCATGATTTAATGCTGATGCACGCGATCCATAAGAAATTTGTGCAACAGAACAGATTGTGCTGATGCCAAAGGTAATCACAAAAAGTAAACAACGAATGTATTTATTCATTTGCATAAAATAGCTAACATAGTGAAGCGTTTAGAGTACATCCATTTTTCGATTAAGTCAAATTAAGTCATTGTGAATAAACCTTTTTTTTTACTTTTTTTTAGTTTCCTATTCGTTTTTCATGTTCTTAAGGCTCAAGAAATTGATGCCACAGTGAGTGTAAATAAAGAACGAATTAGTAGAACGGGTATTGATCATATAAATAACTTAGCTAAACAAATTCAAGATTACATTAATTCGTTCAAATGGACTGATGATGTTTATCAGGAACAAGAACGTCTCAGTTGTACCATTCAAATTAATTTGAATGAGGTTACTGATAATCTGTTATTCACTGCCTCAATTGTGGTACAATTGAATCGCCCAATTTATGGAACTCTACAAAATACGCCCATTTTAGTTTTATTAGATAACAATTGGAGCTTTTCTTATCCCCCAAATCGAGTTTTTATTCACGATGAATTTCAATTTGATGACATTGCATCCTTGATCGACTTTTATATCTATTTGATATTAGGTTACGACAATGATACTTTTTCAAATTTGGGTGGTACAAAATATTTAAACAAAGCAAATGCGATACACGATTTAGCCAATACATCTAATTCTCCAGGTTGGTCAAGAACAACAAGACAAGGTCGGGCTGTTTTAATTCAGAATATTACAACCGCGAATTATGAAGGATTACGTTCGGCTTTCTACAATTATCATCGTTTAGGATTAGACTTATTCACACAAAATCCAGAATTAGCTAGAAAAAACATTTACGTAGCCTTAGAAAAAATAAAAGAAAACAGAAAGGTAATCACTGAGTTGTATCCTTTCGATTTATTTTTCAATACCAAATACCGTGAGCTAACTTCTATTTTTTTGGACGCCGAAATCGGAATGAAATTAAATGTGTATTCCATTTTAGTTGAAATTGACCCGAGTCATATTACTAAATATGACGAATTGAATTAAAAAGGAATTACAAATAACTTGAGTAAGGTATAAAAGTGATAAAACACACTTCACTCAAAAAAAATAGGCTAACAAACACCGACGTGTTTATTAACCTATGTTTTGGAGCTACTTCTGGGTCGAAGATTTCTATATTTTTTTAAAAAATCCAACCGCTGCCCTTCTGAGCAACGGTTTGGTACGCCATTCATTCCTGCTCAATTTGCAAGAACTATTATCCCAAAAACATCCAAATCAGCGGCTTTAACTGATATTGATGCAAGATTTTCTTTAGTTTTACATTTAATTCATCCTAGTGTTTTGCAATTTCTAGATGTTTCACTTCTAAAATTGTTTTGAACTAAGACTGTCTGAACCATACTTTACTTTAATTTCGATGATTTTGCGCAGATTTATAAGAGTAGGTTTACATACTAAATTCGTGTAGTACTACACAGGTATAACATTCATTTTTATATCTGTACTTATATATTTATTTCCACGGCTAACGGTTTCTACAGCAAACTGTAATTCAAAAAATGAAGCATATTTAGACACATAACCAGAAGCCCCGAGTCTAAAAGCTTCCTTTACTAAACACTCATCAGTTAGCATACTCAAGATGATGAATCGCCCAGTTTGATTACCATATTGAACACTTCTAACTAAGTCAATTCCATTTTCATCACCTAGATTGATATCCAACAAAATGATTTCAGGGTTTTCTGTCTGAATAATTTCTTTTGCTTCTTTTAAATTACTAGCAACAAAAATTGAGTTGCAGACCTTTACTTTATTTAAGTATTGATTAATCATATAACGAACTACCTTATGATCATCTACTACTAAAACCTTATTAATCATTGTATTATATTATATTATTATTATTTCAATTGAAGCGAATCGTACGAAATGTATTATTATACATTTATTTATGTGTTAATCTA
>CAZNTR010000224.1:0-5878 GCA_964575925.1 uncultured Chitinophagales bacterium | reverse complement strand
TCAGGCGAGGTTATAGATTTGCACCCCCCCATAACGCTACTAGTATAAGGATTGCAGAATTGATATATTTTTTCTTCATCAGTTTTTTATGTTAATTAATATTTTAAAAGTAACTCGAGTTAAAAAAGTTAGAAAAACTTAACATTCTAGGCAATGATTTCAAAAAAAATAATTACAATTTAAAATTTGTGTTATATAGTAAGTAAAAGTATTAAATGGTAGTAACAATGAGTTGTTACCTTTAAAACCAATTACAATGTCGTATTCAATATCTCTACTAAATCTCCAGTTAAAGATTTTCGACTGAATTTTGTATAAGAGCCAATTGGCGTATCGTTTATTTGATATTTCCATGATTCATACAATTCAATAACTCGTTCTTTTATTCTTTCAACGGAATCATGATCAATTACACAACCGACACCGGCTTGTTCTAGAATTTCTGCAACATCACTTTCTTCATCACCTAAAGCTAAAATGGGTCTTTCTGCCGCTAAATACTCAAAGACTTTTCCGGTAACTATTCGTTTAGCACTGAATGATTTATTCAAAACAAGTAACAAAACAGCGGCTCTTGTTTGTTCTGTAACCACTTCATTATGTGGTAAATAATCTATTTTTTCCACAAAATCTGATAGATCTAGCGATTCAATAGCAGAGAATATACTGTGATCAACTGAGCCAATTAAGCGAATACATAAATCTCGTTCGATACCGGCATGTTCGTCTTTTAATTCTGATAAAGCTCTAAATAAGCCAATTGGATTTCTACTTGGAACCATTGAACCGATATGAACAATTGAAAATCGAGTGTCTTTTGGTGTTGGAAGTCCTTCAAAATCACTTGAATCGTAACCATTTGTAATAACATGAATCGGTTTTGATGTTAGTTTTTCGAAGTCTGTTTTCATAGATGGACCGACAACTAAAATATGATCGGCAGTTTCGAGAACTTCTTTTTCCTGTTTGTGATGCTGTTCATCCGCCCATTTACTTAATTTCAAGTCCTCGTAAAAATCAATTTGAGTCCAAGGGTCACGAAAATCTGCAATCCAAGGAATGTCAAATTGTTTTCGTAAGCCTAAAGCAATTCTGTGCATTGAGTGCGGTGGGCCAGTTGAAACAATAGCATCAACAGGATTATTTTTTAGCCATTCACTTAAATAACGAGTAGAGGGATTTATCCAGAATTTACGAGCATCAGGAATAAAAAGATTTCCACGAATCCAAATGGCAAAATCTTCAGCCCAGCCATTTTTCTTTTTTTCAGATAAAAATCCCGTTTGAATTCTATCGGATTTTTTCAAACCTAGAAAGCGCTTATAAAACGTGTAAGGTTCCCAGATTGGTTGAGTAATAATTTCAGCTTCGTGAGAAATGTCGTTATATAAACTAGTATCTGCAATGGGTATTTCAGGATTGGATGGTGTGTAAATAACAGGTTGCCAACCATATTCAGGAAGATATTTACTAAACTTCAACCATCGTTGTACTCCTGAACCACCTGAAGGTGGCCAATAGTAGGTAATAATTAATACTCGTTTATGGTTTTTCATTGTTGAATATCGAATTCAATGTAATTGAATTTTTTTGAGAGAATTCTGTAAGAATGAAGAATGAGTTTATTCAGTAAAGTAGTTTTCAGCTTAGTAATCGACGAGTTCGGAGAATTTCTAATGGAGCAAACCGAAAAAATCGAATAAATAAATGTTAAGAGGTTACTAAATCAACTATGTTCAATTTCTTCGGGTTTTCTTTCTATTACAAAAGCACCAATCAATAAAAGCCAAATCATTGCAGTTCCAATCCACGAAATAATGGTACCGATTTTGTACGAGGCGGGGTTGAATTCTAATTTTACAGTATGGGTTCCTGAAGGGATTTTCATTCCACGTAAGACAAAATTAGTGCGGTAGATTGGAATCTCCTTCCCGTCAAGAGTTGCAGTCCAACCTTTGGGATAATACATTTCACTTAAAACCATAAAACCATCATGTACATTTGATGTCTGAATTTCAATTAGTCTAGGCTCGTACTTAGAAACAGTGGCAACAGAATTGTCTTCCACATCGAAATCCATTTCTTCATCAATACCTTCTGCAATTGAAGAACTCCACGGGTCAAAATTATCTTTTTTGATATAATCTAAAGCTTCTTTTCCTGATTCTGCTTTATGAACATCAAACACAAACCACGCTTTAGGCAAGGTTTGTTCTAATTCTAAAACAACTCCAGCTTCGTCTGAATGGGCTACTTTATAACCTGGAAGACTTGCATTTTGATTTATAGGAAGATATTTAACATTCAACATGGCTAATATCCTATCATTAGGCATGCCTTCTTTGTTGTATAAAGCTTCATCAATTAAATCTTGAAAGGCGCCGATTTTTACCGCAGTATAACCACCAATACTTGGATAATAAAATGATGGTGCCGCATTATTAAACGGATTTGCTGTAATTGGAAAACTACGATACGGCCAAACTCCTGTAGAGTCTAACATATTGTTTTTAATGTAAAGATCTAAACTATTAAGTTGTTGTTTTACTTTTGCCTCTTGGTCAAATCCAGTTGGAATTTTGGAATAATGCGGAATGTAACGTGTTCCAACAGAAATCATATCAAATGCTGCAACTAATACTAAGCTTAAACCTGCCATTCCAGTATTTAGTTTTTTGATTGAAACTAGATATAAAACAGCTCCACCGATCACAATGAGAATAACAAAACGCCAAGAATCTTTAGATGCCGCTTTTTCACGAGCAGGCAATAATTGGTTTTTTATAACCTGATTTACAGATTGTTGAACTCTCGGATCGTTTACTGAAACACGATTAGAACTAGCAATTTGCTGAGCAATTTGTTGTTTTTCCCCATCTTTTTGAAACGATAATACACTTGTTGAAGCAAGTGATAAGATTAAGCCAAAACCTAAAACTCCGCCCGTTACATATAACCATTTTTTATCGTCTAATCCACGATTAAGAACCTCTTGAAAACCAAAAACGGAAATTATGGCAAAGCTGAAAACGGTTGCGATTAACCACATTTCAGGAGTTCTGAATTTTGAGAAGTAGGGGAGATAATGATACATCAACTCATTTAATAACAGAAAGTTATTTCCTAATGAGAAAAGCATTGTAAGGATTCCTGAAACCAAGAAGGGTATTTTCCATTTTCCTTTATAAAAAACAAGTCCAAATACAAAAAACAAGACCGCTAATGCTCCAAAATAGTGCGGGCCACTTGTAAATGCTTTTGGTCCCCAATAGGCTCCATCACCAGAAGCGCCACCATAACTATTTGGAATGATTAAGGTCATTAATTCACCCCAACCTTGAGACCAAGCAAATGCATAATCAATGTCAAGTCCTTTCGAATCGGTTAGTACTGAACCTCCACGAGTTGAAAAAGGAGTAAATTCCGATTTGCTCCAATAAGGCTGAACAACGGAAAGCACGGCAATAAAAACAGCAGCTAAAAACATCCCTGATTTTTTAAGAAATGCGTTGTATGCTTTTTCTTTTAAAAGAGTAAAGGTGTCATTTAACCACACAATTGCCAAAACGATTCCAAAATAATAGGTTACTTGCGGGTGTCCTGCACGAAGTTCAAGACTAAGCGCAAGTGAAAATAGGGCAATAGATAATAACCACTTTTTCCGACCATTTAGAATCATGAAAAAGCCTAAAAATAACCAAGGAATGAAGTTAAAAGCATAAAATTTAGAATTATGTCCAGCTCCAATTATGATTGGAATGTAGGTTGTAAATGCTATGGTGATTGCTCCAAATAGGGAAGCGAAATGACTAAGCCTGAGAAATCGAAATAAAAAGAATAGACCTATTAAGCCAACCCAAAATGTTGCGGCAGGAAAAATTCTCCAAAATGAGTATGCAACAAGCGTATCAATATTTATTACTGATATTTGATAGGAAATAAAATAAGCTGGCATTCCACCATACATATTTGCGGCCCAAAGTGGCTCATAACCATATTTTTCTCTTGCTTGAATAATGGATTCAGCACCGCCACGCCATTGAACAATATCATTGGCCATGAACTCTTTATCTCCAAGAATAGTATCAGGGGAGAGGAAAATTGGTAGTATGAAAAGAATTGCAAGAGAAATTAGATTTTTTACCATGGCAGATTGAGAATCCCACCATGCCCAACTATTTTGAGCTGTTTTCATAATTTGAAAATTAGATAGTTATATAGGTATTAGTATCAGATTATTGAAGAATTGATAAATAAATAGAAATAGTTATATAATTTAACTAGAAAAGAAGTAATGTGTAAGATAACGGTCATATTCATTGGTTCCACTCAGAAAGTCCAATTTGTAGGATTTTACTTATTCAAATTGTATTAAATCGCTGATTATATTTCTGAAAATTCCTTTTGGGACTTAATTCCTCGTTTTAATAAAGAGAACTGATATTTAGGCTAAAAATTAGCTTTTAGCCTAAACAAAAAATCAATTCTACGTTATTATTCTAGAGTCCACTCCAAAAAGTCGATTCTTTCGGTTTACACCCATCCAAATCCTACGAATTCGACGAATATATAGCTAAAAACTACATTTCGGAGTACACTCAATCTTTCAAATGTGTGTATTCGCCGATTGTTTTACTGAAAACTGAATTTAAGAGCAAGCTTAAAAATGAAGTTACAAAAAAGTCGATTATTTCAGTATTTGAGCATTAACATGTTGAATAATCGCCAAATTTACAGGGATACATTTTTTTAATTGACGCCTGCTTTGAACCAAAGTTTATTCTATTACTTTAGGTACTCGGAAATAATCAGTATCGGCATCAGGTGCATTTTTTAAAGCGAGATCATGATCTAGGGAAGGAAGTGCAACATCTTTTCTGAAAGGAGCTGTTAACTCAGTAACATGTTCTAGCGGTTTGATAGTTGAAGTGTCAACTTGATTAAGGAGTTCCATATATTCAAGAATTTTACTCATATCTTTAGCGAAATTTTCTTTTTCTATTTCGGTAACACTTAAGCGAGAAAGGTCGGCTACGTAAGCCACATCATCTTTAGAAATGGACATTAGTTTTATTTTAATCTGTTTATATTGAATTTTGTCTTAAAATCTGCAAAAAAATAGGGAAAATCTTCAATTACTTGCGAATTTGATTTGAAATAATAGACGTTGAATCCTATCATTGGTCAGAAAGAAGTTAACTATGATAGAAACAACACTAAAGGTATTAAATAAAGCTGGCATACATGCCCGCCCAGCATCCTCTCTTGTTAAAACTGCAAGTCATTATAAATCAGAATTTTATATGCATTTAGATGGATATAAAATTAATGGGAAAAGCATTTTAGGTGTAATGACTTTAGCAGCTGAGCAAGGTTGTGAATTAGGTATTGAACTAGAAGGCGAAGATGAAAAACAAGCCTTTGAAGCTATAAAAAAATTATTCGAAACTGGTTTTGGAGAAGAAATGTGAATAAAGTATGATAGTTCCAGGGACAGATTATATAGTTATAGGAATAACAGCCTCAAAAGGGATTGCTACAGGAAGGGTACAATTAATAAATCATCAGGATATTCATTTACAAGAAATACGAATTTCAGAATCTCAAATTGAAGAGGAGTATGAAAAGTTTCGGGTTGCAGTTGAACGAGTTAAGCAAGAAATTCATTTAACTAGAGAAATTGCAAAAGAAAGAAAAAATGAAGAGGCCGAGTTAATCATAGAAACACAGCTTCAAATTCTGGATGATCCTGAACTCATCGTACAAACTCATTGTCAAATTGCGGATGAACTTTTTGCGGCTGACAAAGCACTTTGGACTGCATTTCAACAATTTTTAGAAGTATTAGAGCATTCTCGAAATGATTATATGCTTCAAA
>CAZNTR010000223.1:4043-5927 GCA_964575925.1 uncultured Chitinophagales bacterium | reverse complement strand
TTAGTAATCATAATAGGATCCCAAAATTCATTCATAAAAACAGGTAGCGCATATCTGACTTCCGGTCTGTTTCCCAAAACGGGCAAAGTGCTATCTCCATAGGTTGTATAGTACTCTTCTGCTGGCTTATTAATAACCTGTGCAAAAATATGTTTTACTGGAAATACTTGTCCCTCATATTTTAAATTGTATTCTTTAAGTATTTCATGCAGTTTTTTTTCAGAAACTCCCTCGTAAAATTCAAGGGAAACATAGTTGCGGTTACGAGTCCAAGGTATTTTATCTTTGCTTAAGTTGTAGATGAAATAACCTTCTTCAAACCCAAAGTCTTCCGGATCTTGTTTATTGTCAAATAAACCACACCCGCTTAAAATTAAGATACTTATAAGAAGAAAAACGGATTGTCTCATGATGGATTTTAATACCATTACTAAGTTTGTTTAAGAATTTCAATGCAGAAAAAATAGTCTAAAACCCAAAGAGGATTGTTAAATTAGTATTAATTTAGTGCTAACTAAAGGAAACAAGTTTGTGAGATTTTTCTTGAGAAACAGCACGTTTGCTGAATAATTCTTTGTAAAATCTTAGATTTTTTGCTTGGTTTTAAGTATTTCCTAAAAAGGTAGAATGTGAACTCCAAAAATTTGGGAAATAGATTTTCTAGTAAATTAAGTTCACGTTAAAAATTAATACAAAAAATAACATAAGTTCATGAAAATAGAGGAATATGTCGTCTATTTTCAGCTTAAACGAAGGCAAACTTAACCCAAATGACTCTTGAATGTTATCTTCTTTTCAAAAAGAATATTTTAATCCTGAACTTTTTTATTGATTGAATTATTCAGGATGAAATATTGCTTTTGTCGTTGGGCGCTTGAACGGGTTTTTCAAAAATCGAAGACACATTTGATTGAACAGTTCATATTCCGTACTTGGCATGATGTGAGTTGCGCCCGGCATGATAAATAAATGCGCTTTTGGTATATGATTGTAAATTTCGAGAACATGTTCGGGTTTAATCACATCTTCATCACTAGTCATAATTAAGGTTGGCGCAGCGATTTTTTTTAACTCTTCATTTTGAATAGTTGGGTATTTATCCATCAAATTAAGAAGAACTTTTGCCCGAAATGTTTCTTTAGATTTGTCCCCGTTTTTGATTTTTTCATTTAAGGAAGCCAATTCTTTTTTAAGCGGAATTAAATCCCAATTATAAATTGCGGTGCTGTCCGTTCTGATATTTGGTGCACTTGCTATCAGTTTTTTTACTTTTTTTGGATAATCCATCGCCAACATTAAGCCAATAATTCCGCCATCGCTCTGTCCAATAATATTCAAAGAATCGATTTTTAATTCGTTCAGCAATGCGGCGTAATCTTTTGTCATAAGGCGGTAATTCAGTTCTTCGGTACCTTCTTCCGATTTTCCATGAAAACGACTGTCTGGGATAATGACATAATAAGAGTCTTTAAAAAACTCAATCTGACATTTATTTCCACTGATAGATCCGCCATTTCCATGAATCAGCAATAAGGGTTCATGCTCGGGATTTCCATAGGTTTCATAATACATCTTGATGTTATTTACAGAAATGTATTTTCCAGCTTCAGGATTATTACCATAGTCAATTGAACACGGACATTCGGATTGAGCAGAAATTTGTAAAGGGATAAATAAACAGAAAAGAAGAACTATTGTTTTCATAGAAATTGAATAGAAGCATTCATAAACCAAAGTGTAAGCTTTAAAATAGAAAAACAATCGAGAATAAAAGGTGATTAAAAAAGAGATTGGTAGAAGATTAATATAGTAATTCTGTTTTTAGTAATTATAAACCTCAAGTTCAACATTCAAGAATATTGCCAAGATCATAAAAACGTTTAA
>CAZNTR010000223.1:0-3943 GCA_964575925.1 uncultured Chitinophagales bacterium | reverse complement strand
TATAAACCTCAAGTTCAACATTCAAGAATATTGCCAAGATCATAAAAACGTTTAAACCGAACTATTTTTGAGTAGAAATTGTTTGAAAACGGAAAGGCATCACAACTGTAATTGTTCGAAAATTTAAGAAATACATTAATGAAGTTTACATTCAAAAGCTTGTTAGTTAAAAGTTGAAGAGGGATGAATCATTTCAAAAAGACAATGCCTTTAAATATAATCTTGTATAAATATTTTTTTTGTCAGTGGAAAGCACAAGAATCAAAGTAAATTTATAACTACTTTATTTGCTAGCTCATCAAAATAAACGTAGAAGTAATTTAATGAAGAACTATACATTCAAGATTTCAAATAACACTATTCAAAGAAGCATAAGTTATACTAAAACAATTATTTGGGTTGCAATTCTATTAGTTCTGCCATTTTTAGTTCAAGCACAAGAATATGAACTTGTTTGGTCCGATGAATTTACCGATGGAATGAGCACCGATTGGTCATACGATATTGGTGGACATGGTTGGGGAAATAACGAGCTTCAATATTATACCAATTCGAATACATCAGTTTCGGATGGAACATTAAAGATTACAGTAAAAAAAGAGGCAATTGGCAATAGATTATACACATCTTCACGCATAAAAACACAAGGCGCAAAAGCTTGGAAATATGGAAAAATAGAAGCAAGAATAAAGATCCCAAAAGTTCAGGGGAATTTCCCAGCATTTTGGTTACTCGGAGATATCTTTAATGGTTCTAATTAGCCACAATTTGGAGAAATTGACATAATGGAGCAAATAAATACAGAAGATATTATTCATGCTAACGTACATTATGACAATAATGGATATAGAAGTAATAGTAAATCATTAAGTGCAACGGTTACAGATTTTCATGTTTATGCCGTTGATTGGGATGAAAAAGCTATCCGTTTTCTTTTAGATGGAAACCAATATCACCAAGTTAATATTGAAAATGGAATTAATGGAACGGAGGAATTCCACCGTGAACATTTTATTATACTTAATTATGCGATGGGAGGAAATTGGCCAGGTTTTGTGGTGAATGAAGCAGCTTTACCTTCTGCTATAGAAATTGATTACGTGCGTGTGTATCAGAAAAAATCAACAACTGATATTTTTACTGAATCATTAATTCCTAATGAGATATCCATTTCTCAGGCTTATCCTAACCCATTTAATCCTGCTACCAACTTAAATATTTACCTTCCTCAGTCTGAGTCTCTAAGTATCACCGTTTATAATACTTTAGGCCAAATTGTTAACTTGCAATCAAACTTAATATTGAATCAAGGAAATAACGTAGTTCCGATTAATGGATCAAAATGGAATTCAGGAATGTATTTTATTGTTGTTCAGACAAAAACACAAATTTTTATGCGGAAAATACATTTGATTAAATAATTTGAATTTGAATGTATTTGATCAAATTAACAAAATTAGCTTGACGAAATTGGGAAAAGTAATTTTCATCTAAAAGAAGATAAAGAGTGGTTAAGTTTAATTATTTTAAATAATTATCATTTCAATAGATCTTATTGATTATTTTTTTTGAGGAATTCAGAATTTAAATCAATGAGACTATTCCGAAAATAGTTTTTAGTAAAATGCGGTGATTTATTACGATTGGATAGGGTGAAAACCAATAAAATCGATTTTTCGGACTGGGTTCCATCTATAAAATTTTGATTATTGAAATAGTAGTCAGAATGTATATTTTAATATCGGCACTTGTATATTTGATATAAGCCGATATTAATTTTAATGAAAATTCATAAAAACCTTCGAGTACTTATCATAAAAATAGGTTTTAGGCAAACTAATTCAGTTCATTGGCTTTAAGAACTCTCAGAAAATTTCCTCCCAAAATCTTGGAAATATCTTTTTCAGAATAGCCTTTTTCTTCTAAAGCTTTGGTAATCATTGGGTAACTAGCAACATCATCAAGTAATTGTGGCGTAAGATTAATTCCATCGAAATCGGAACCAATTCCAACATAATCCACGCCGACTAATTTAATAATGTATTCGAAATGATTGATTAACATCGAAAGTGGCGGTCGCATACTAGTAGTTTCGGCAGTGTATTTTCTATACAGATAATCCATAGCATAAAAATCACCCATTCCATTTTTGATTAAAGAGTCCATTTCAACGGAATGATTTTTGAGAAAAGCCGCTTCTTTTGCATCAAATGTTGTGTCAATAAAACCGGGATGAAAATTTATCTGAATGACGCCTTCATTTTTTGCAATGGCTTTTATTTGATCGTCTTTTAGATTTCTGCGACTTGGAACTAAAGCATAAACCGAACTGTGAGAAGCGATAATTGGCTTTTTTGTGGTTTTAATCACATCCCAAAACGCTTTGTCACCTGCATGACTCACATCAACCAACATTCCTAATTGATTCATGCGTTGCACAACTTTTTTCCCAAATTCAGTTAAACCCGGATTGGGCAAATTAGGATTTGTAGTTTCATCTGCCGCACTTGAAACCCAAGAAGGTGAAATATTATGAGTAAGCGTTAGATAACGAGCACCACGATTGAATAAAGAGTCCAATTTAGTTAAGTCATCTTCAATCATGTGTCCGCCTTCGACACCAAACAGAGCCGCAATCTTTTTTTGATTTACGGCTTTCATCAATTCTTCAGAATTGGAGACTTTTACAATTTTGTCGGGATTTCTTGAAACTACAGCATCTAAACTATCCATTTCACGGTTTGCAAAAGAAAAAGCGTCTTTAATATCACCATCAGTATAAACCGAAAACACTTGAACATCTAATCCTCCTTTTTTCCAGCGAGCTAAATCAGTATGTGCTATTCCCCTCAAATCTTTATCGAATACTAAACCAATATCGGCTGATTTCATTAAAATATCGTTGTGAGTATCTACTAAAATCGCGTTTTCGTGGATTTTAATATAGGATTGTGCAAAAAGTGGCTGAGTAAAAAGGAAGCTGAAGAGGAGGGTTCTAATTTTCATGGGCTGAATGTAGTAATAAATTAAACACGATATCAGTAATTTGCTTTAGCTGTTTTCTAGTTAAACTATTTCTGAATGAGAAGTGGAATATAATCTTAACAAGTAATAAAAGAATAAAGCACAATGATTTGACTTCTCGTTTAACCTCGAATACGTCATTTGACTACTTTTGCAATTAAAATCAATGATTTAGTAGAATTTTCAAAATGTTTAAACTAATCCGTCATCTTATTGAAAATATATGACTCAGTAAACTATCGGTTTTTCTAATGACGGATTCGGGTTAAACAAAAAAGGAAGTTTTTTTGCTA
This sequence comes from uncultured Chitinophagales bacterium, assembly GCA_964575925.1. Classification (GTDB taxonomy): domain Bacteria; phylum Bacteroidota; class Rhodothermia; order Balneolales; family M1805; genus M1805. Next base: position 626 of record CAZNTR010000223.1, on the reverse strand, counting down.
CGATCACGGGTAAACACAGCATTCATCACTAGTCCGAGATTCTGGGTCAAGCCCAGAATGACCTCGTCTTTTTTCTTGTTTTTGAAAATCAATTCCTAATTAAATACTGCGTTTATAATGACGAATCCAATCAACATACATAAACTGAGGAAAAGGCGTACTTGAGTCTGGTCGACCTGCGAATGTTCCACCAACTGCTATGTTTAGTAGTAGAAAAAAATCCTCATGTAATGCAGAGAATTCTTTATCAGAGATTAGCATGGAAGCGAATTGAACACCATCAACATACCAAACAAACTTTTCTGCATCCCATTCTAACTCGAATACATGAAAATCATCTGCAAATTTTCCCGTTTCTAATTTGTACGAAACGGCTCCCATCATGGCATGCTTATCCGATTTATCGGCATAGTGCACATTTGCTTCAATGACGGCATCATCAGTAGTTCCATACAATTCTAGAATGTCAATTTCGCCACAAAAAGGCCAAAGAGTATCACCACCATTTTCATCTATAGATGAACCGAGCATCCAAAACGCTGGCCAAATCCCTTTGCCATAAGGCAGTTTAATTCGAGCAGCTAATTTGCCATAAGTAAAGTTAAACTTATGTGCAGTATTTAAAC
>CAZNTR010000222.1:0-5980 GCA_964575925.1 uncultured Chitinophagales bacterium | reverse complement strand
ACTATTGAGAATGTTATGTAAGTTTTTCGATATGAATTTTGTGTGAATATTTTCAAACCAGAATCCGTCATTTGGAAAGTGAGTTGACGGATAAGAATAATGTCATCAATTTGAATAAATTAACTATTCATTTAAGTCATTGACTCTATGAATTATAACTGCTCTATTGAAAATATTTTTAAAATTAATTTCAGCATTTTTGTCAAATTTACATAAAAAAATAGTGCCTTTTAGATTGCAATTTAGCTTGAAAGTACACAAAATGATAACCCATTTAAAGTTTTTTGACATTAAGCTTTGAAAGTTTAATTAGTAAAAGCTAGAAATACATCAAAAATCATAGTATAGCAAAACAAAAAAACCACAAAATTATTTTGCGGCTTTTTTGTTTGATTTCTCTTGTTATTTGATTAACAATATTTTTCCAGTTACAACTCGTGTTGATGTACTTACTCGGTAAAAATATACACCTGATGACCAATTACTTGACTGAATCACAAATGAATGCAATCCTGACGGTAGAGCACCTGAGTGTACATTTTTCACTAACTGTCCTAAACTAGTATAAATCTGAAGACTTACATTTGACTTTTCAGCTATTTTTAGTGAAATAGTTGTTGTTGGATTAAATGGATTTGGATACGCAGAAACAATTACATCTTCTGATTTATCACTATTACCTAAAAACACCTCTTCAGATGGTTGATTCTCGACCTTTCCTGATTTAATAGTGTTAAGTTCAAGTTGAGTTTGAAGTACTTCTTTTAATTCTTGAAAATGTACTTTTTCCTCTTCTGTAATTTTCTTTTCTTGTAACTGTTGGCTGATCAAAGCTAAAGCATCTTCTTCCTTGTTTAAACGAACCAACAAATTCATTTCTAACAAGTCGGCTTCTTTTTTGAAATTGGGTAACGTAACAGATTGTTTTAATTGAGAAACCAATGATAAATGTTCCTCTGTTGCTTCAATATCCAAAAGTAGTTGAGTATGCAACAGTGAGGCTAATTCAGTAATTTCAGCACCATAACTTAGTTTAGATTGAGTTGAAAGCCAATTCAAAAATTGTGTTGCTTCGGTTGTCACAGCAGCATCATCTTTCCTAGAAACTCTAGCTAAACGCATAATTTCTTGTACAGAATAAAGTGATTGATTATCCTTTTGAAGAATCTTCTTTTTATGATTATCTAACTTAATTTGATTGGATACTAATACTTCTGGTTTTGCGCCTCTATTGAGTTCTAAGGATGAACCGCTGTTAGAATAAACAGGTTGGCTGCTTAAAAAAGGAGTAAAATCCACATTCCCACTTACTGTTGTTACCGGATTTAACGAATTCCACCAGGTATGTTCTGCTTTAATGGTCGAACTCGAGTACGCTCTTGCGTTTTTGGTTGAATTATTATAAATACTATTACTCCACATAGCATCATAACCACTTATATATGCAAAAACACTACCATTCGTTTGAATTCCAATACTATTGTTCCTGATGATATTTAGAACGCTGTAATCAAAATTCATGGATGATCCATAGTATAGATTAATCCCATAAGAATTGGATTCGATAATACTTTGATTGATTGCGTAAATATCTCCATAATACCCATAAACACCGTTATTAGATTGAGTAGCAGTAATAAAGTTTAATTCTATTTCTGTGTTATAAGTAACTATTGCAGCAGATGAAAAATTCTCAAAACGACAGTTAGACACATAGGCATACGATTTATACCCAGGAGTCGATTGATTTGCATAAGAATCTATTCCACGCCACCCATTTTTGAACAAACACCCCCCAATATAATTCCCTGAGCTTTGAACCATGAGTTGATGTTTCCCACCATCGAATACCGCATTATATATAGTATTATTATTTCCTTGTAACCATATTCCTTTCCATTGTTTTGTAGGGTCTAAGCGTTTAAAAGTTACTACTTCATCTACTATACCATTCACATTAATTTTCGACCCTGGTTTTGCTATTATCTGGACATTTTCACCTAAATAAACCGTAGTTCCTTTATTAAATGTAACTGTTGCGCCACTTTCAATAATTAAATTTTGTTCTAGAAAAACTTCACCCCCAAATGTCGTGTTCTTAGTTATTGAATACGGGTTTGGATTGAACTCTACTTCAAATTTTAATGTAGAAGATGTTTCTTCAATTAAACGGACTGAAATAGGATTGGGATTACCACTAAAATCTATCGGAGATGGGTTTGTGATTGAGGAATAGTAGCCATTGCCATTTAAGTTAAAAGCCGAATTACTCATTTTACCCCAAAAAATGTCCGGATCATAAGCATAAGGAATACCTTGATAAGTATTAAAAATGGGCAGTTCCTGCATTCCCGCAATGTATAATAAATCGTAATTTGAACCATTTATGATATGGAAATCTCTTACACTTCTACCCGATGCTGGATCTTCAGTTGTTTTTTCTAAAATGGGTTGTGTTTTTCTTGCATCATTATGTTGAGTAATAAAACCATGATTATACCAATTCCACCTTCCAGATGCAGGTTCTAAACGAAAGTTGTTTATATTGTTTTTTAGTTCATTTCTTCCATTATAAATGATTAAACCCTGATCGTTTGTATTTAAGGAATGACGATCAAAAACAGAGTTCATTTTATGATACTCTAGAAACGTAAATGTGGAATCTGTTCCACTTAAACCTGTAAAAATTCGAACGGCATCGCCTGTTGTTGTGAAATCTGAAAGAGTTACTTCTTGATTAGATTCAATTGTAGGAACATCTATCCATCCCAAGTGATTTTTTTCAAAGGCATTGGTTTGAGTATGCAATCCAGCGCCACTATATATAGAATGATAATTGTAACTTTTACCTCCTTCATTATAAGAATGTTGACCACTCAATAAATAATGCCCTAATTCATGAACACCGAGATTAATTACTGAAAATGCAAGTGGAAAATCTTTATAAACTCTTACATATGCGCTTGATAGATAATTTATTGTAAAACCATTTGAAGTATTAGTAAATGCATATATACCATAGGGATCGACAAAACCAGCAGGAGAACCATATAAATCCTTATAAACGAATAAAACAAAATCAATTGAATTATCATTCAATTTTAAATGATTATTCGATGAAGCTGAATAAGTCCAATTATCGTAGTTACTAATACTTAATCCATATCGATAGAAAATGGAATCTGTTACTTCTAGAATTGAGTTTTTATACTGTGTACCCCAACTTGTCCCGTATGCATTTATTTCATCGCTTAATTCAATACTCATTACATCTCCATAAACAATAAATTTAGAATTCGAATTAACTTTAAAATAGGATGAAAAATTATTGGGGTCACTCACATCAATACTATCAGGATTAAAAGATAAAAAGTTATGATAGTTTGTAGGGTCTTGACCTGCCGGCCAATCCATTAAATTCTTAGAATCATTCTTTGGTCTAACGAAAACCATTAGCATTCGTAACGTATCAACGCTAGCTTTTCTAAACCCATAATAACCTGTTGCCGATGGTGTTTTGTATAAATAGCTAACAGTATCTTGGGTACCACAAAAATCATCTGTTTGAGCATGTAATTTATTGTTTAAATTAAATAAAAACAATAATATATATATATATATATCTTTTCATAAATATTTTCTTCCTTTTTTTATTTATTCTGTATCACAAAAATTGCGATTAATAAAAGATAGTATTATCTTTTATTTGAAACAATACTTAAACAGCTACTAATCTGAAATACTATGAAATCAATTTGGCTAAGTATCTTATTCATATTCTCAACAATAGCTAGTTATTCACAAATCGTAACAAAAGACAGTGTTTCATTCAATAATGATTTTACAGAAACTACACTCTATTTAGAATTTGCACAGTCATTGAGTCAAGATTCCATTCATGCTTCCGGCTTGCCCTTTTCCTTTGCAATAATGGCGCCCTATGATTCAATTTCGATTTCTTCGGTTTCGTTTAATGATGCATTTACAAACTATCAAATCACGTTTAATACCAAACCAAAAACATATTATTCATTACTTACACTTGATATAAAAACTGAGGATAAAGATTGGCACTCCTATTCCACAAATTTTTATACGGATTCAGAAATTTCATTTCCGTCAATCAAAATTCAACAATCAACACATAGTTTTATTATTACAAAGCAATCAAGTGATTTAGATAATTTACGATTTGAAGATTTTTTATACCATCCTGTCATTACAACACTAGTTATAAACCCAAATCATTTCTTTGACTTCATCAAAAAACATGGTGAACATAGTTTAAACAAAATTAATGATTCGCTTTTTCAACGAAGTATCAACTCCTCGTTTAGTTATCACTATTTTCAATCTCAAGACATTAATTTCCCCTTAAATCAATATTACGAAGTAGAAATAATGGCAAATCCAACAGATACTGTAATTTTATATTCAATGATAACTTCGAGAAATAACGAGAATCATGATTATTTAATAGCTCCGCTTACTACTAATAATTATCTGGGGAATCAAAATGAATTTGACTTTCCAGGATTATTTAATCAGCGCTCAGATTATATGAGACCATTACAAGCGTGGAATGATGTAGTTATAATTGCTTTATACAATTATTGGGTAGGTCTAGAACATACAAATAACGATTTCGATACAAACCAATTTAAGTTAATTCAATCCTACCCCAACCCATTCAACCCAAGCACAACTCTAACATTTTCCCTTGCAAATTCATCTTCCATTTCGTTTTCGGTTTATGATGTTCTTGGGCGCAGAATTCAATCTTTAGAGCACAAAAATCTTCGTTATTCCGCTGGAACTCATTCATTTATGTATGATTTTTCAGGTTTACCATCAGGAACCTATTTTATCGAAGCTATTGGAACTGAATTGGGAAGTGGGCAAGTTTCTCGCCAAGTAGCAAAAGTGAGTTTGGTGAAATAATAACTACTTAGATTGAGTTCTTCTTTTAGGAACATTAAATTATTCATCAAGATTTCTTCTAAAACCCAAACATTTTTAAGGTAAACCTTGCGCTATTTCATCAGCCTTATCCCATAAATCCATAATATCATTCAAGGATAAACGCTTTTCAGGAGGTAATTTTTTATTCACTAAATATTGAATTTCTTCAGGCACATTTATGCGCTTTCTAACCCAAAATGGCATCACTTTTTTTGAAAATAAATGACCCACAGGTTTATTTAACTCTTTGCCAATCAATTCCCTGACGATCCAAATTGTTCTTAACAACTCTTTTTTATCCGGTTTCATGTACTTGTAACTGCCAATTCTTCTCGAATATAAATGCAAGGGATTAGCCCTGTAGTCTTGCTTCGACAAATCGGCACATCCATTTAAATAACCCTGCATAAAATTCTTGGCTTCCAATTCCTCGCATAATTGATCTTCTATTTTCATCAAATCTAGAACATCATTAATCGCATATTCCAATAAATCGTCGGAAATAGGTCTGCGAATCCAGTTCGCTCTCTGATTATGATCTTTTTCTTTCTTATCAATTCCAATGTATTCTGCAATATTGATGGGAATGGATAACAACTTTTGAGCTACAGCAATATCTCGAATTCCACGAATAGTGCAATCCAACACGTTTTGAGCCATAAATTGATCATTTGAGCAAGAGAACATTACTTTGGTAATTTTCTCAGATTCCAAAAAATCTTTTAACACATCTACCTTATCCATCATCAATACATCGATAATTGCCGGTTTCATTCCGTCAAAAACCTGAAATATCGATATGGCATATTCATAGTTAATCGACCCTTGATCTCCTTCTAAATCAAGCGCAATTTTTGAAATACCGTGATACTCTAAGTGATTTAAATAGCCAACCAAGTCGGCTTCCGTCTTTATGTAAATGAAATCAGTCTGCATTAACCTATACTTATTCATCGCAATGTATCAAAATTTTGATACCAAAAAGTTTAAAAGTTATTAATATCAAAAATAATTCAGC
>CAZNTR010000221.1:0-5994 GCA_964575925.1 uncultured Chitinophagales bacterium | reverse complement strand
CGCGTTTTTCTTTTAAAGCTCGCGCCGCCAAAGCAACAGCGGTGTACGTTTTTCCCGTTCCCGCAGGTCCGATAGCAAATAAAATATCGTTATGCTTATGTTTTTCAACAAGTTCCTTTTGACCTGGAGTTCTAGCTGTAATCGGGTTTCCTGAAGTTGATTTCATTATCACTTCAGAATTTAAGTACGATGGCGTTTCAATTTCACGATCGCTGCGTGTCATAATTAAAAGAGTTTCAACATCAAAATCGGTTAAGCGGTTTTTACGCTCAACGGTTAGAATCATTTGTTCCAATAACTTTTTGATATCGGAAACATCTTCATCACTTCCTTTAATAAAAATAACATCTCCACGAGCAGAAACCGTAGCATCGGGATAGGCGAGTTCAATTTGTTGAATATGTTTATCGCGTGAGCCTAGAACTATAATGGGATCAATATGTTCTAGTATAATTTTTTCTTCTTTCAATGGATGCAAATTAAGAGATGTTTGTTACTATCATGTGTTTTAAAATGAAACAAGAATAGGAGCTATCTAATTTCCGTAAAAATTACGGTGAAACTCACTGAGTCTAATAGGAATGTTTAAAATAGTTATAAAGGCATTAAGCGTTTGGCAACATCACGAGGAATTCCAATCTCCTCAAATTGTTGAAAAACATGACTTTTATTGTAGTCAACGCGGTAATTTTTATACGAAAAGTCGTCAAAATTAAATAAACCGAAACTTGCGCGTTTATCACTATCTCTTGGCTGTCCTATACTTCCAGGATTAATAATGTACCGAACGCCAGGTTTAACGGAAAAAACGCCAAGTCTATCAGGCACAATAGCAGGAACGTGAGTATGCCCAACAAAACACAGTTTTTGAGGAATTTTTTCCAATATTTTGCGACCGTCGATAGCCGATTGAATATAGCGCCACTTTTCAGGTTCAATAGGAGAGGCGTGAACACACAAAAAATCATATTCTTCATTTACTGATGTGTACTCAGAAGAATCTAAATAAGCGAGTTGTTCTGCATTAAGATGTTGAGTAGTCCATTTCAATAATGACTGATTTGGATCTCGAAATAAAGCTAAATCTTGTTTGCCAACAACTCCAGCATCGTGATTTCCCATTAGGTTTTTAATGCCTCTAGATCTAAGGAAATCAATACATTCTGCAGGTTTTGGTCCGTAGCCCACAACATCACCAAGGCTAATAATCAAATCAGGTTTGTGTTCATCAATTTGGTTGAAGCATGCTTCGAGTGCCGGAAGGTTAGCGTGGATATCTGAAATAAGTGCTAATAACATAGGTTAAAAATACGGGTAGATTGAGCAAGTTAAAAGAGAATATCGCTTATTGGTTCCGAAGAGATTTATTGAACTCTATACAATAGGTATATGCATCGAGAACAGATTGAGTGCTATCGGTGTCTAGAACTATTTTAGCGGCATTTTTTGCTTCTATTCTTGCGTTTGTAGGAGCAAAACTAAAAGGTGCTAATTCTAGTGCAGGAGCATCATTCATTCCATCTCCGACATAGGCCATTTCCGAAATCTTAATTCCAGTTAAGTCTGAAAGCCATTGCAAACCAGTGCCTTTATTACAAAATGTATAAATCACGTTTACGGAGACATCCGTGTTATGAACTTCAACTAAATCTGGACGATCTTTAGTTTTTTCAAGCATCAAATTGAACATTTTCATGATGTCTGATTTATTTGGACTAACTAAACCAACATCAATTTTTTTAGTGAATTCAATTAAGGTGTTTGGGTATTTTGGAAGTACAATTTCTTCAGTCCATTTTCTGAGTTCTGTAAAATATTCTTGAACCTCAGGGGTGATAATCGATGACCATAAAAGTGCATTCGTTTTGGGATGATAACAACCAACACCGCTTTCAAATAAAATTGGATAACGAACATTTAACCATTGAGCAACCGCTTCGGCGTAGGGATAAGGTCTTCCTGTGCAAAGCGTTAAAGCTGGAGTATCAATATTGGTTTCAGACGATTCATTATACTGTTTAATTTCAGAAATCGCATCCCAATTTGGTGGACTAAATGGATGTGAAATACAGCCGTCTAAATCGGAGACTAATAATTTTATCAAAGTGAAAGGTGAAAGGTGAGGTTTGAGAGGAGTCAGGAGTCAGGAGTCAGGAGTTTTTGGCTTTGGCTTTGGCTTGGGTTTGGTTTTCTTTCCTCTTATTTGTGTTAAAGAGTGAAGCTTTATGTTCTAAGTTTAAATCTAAAATCTTGTTTATTTTGATTGATTATTTATTCGAGAATAGTTTTAATCTTTCAGGCAAAAGCTTGCAACTTGTTTCCAAGACGTTGCTGTAAAATCGGCTGTTGTTGAATCGGCATCCTTATCAGAAAGGCCAGTAAATAGAACGGCTTTCATTCCAACAGATTGTGCTCCAATAATATCGGTCGCCTGAATATCGCCAACATGGATAGAATGTTGAGCTAGAGCTTTGTTTTTTTTCAGTACCTGTAAAAAAGCACGTTTATCGGGTTTTGAGTACCCAACTTCATCGCTAAAAACAAAATGACTGAAATAATCTAATAACTGATTTGTCTGCAAAAAAGCTCGAAGAACAGAACCGGGCGAAAACATGGTATCAGAAATAATAGCTAAAGGATATTTTTCAGCGAGTAGAGGAATTATTGAAATAACATCAGTAGCCAATTCCGGTGGTCCCATTAATAAAGAATGCTGAAAAGTGAATGTAAGATCTGCTTTTTCAGACTTTTTTGCTGGAATAGTAAGATGGTTTACAATACGGTCAACCAGTTCATGTGTAAGCATTGTTCGTTGTTTGCCAAGCCATTCTTGATCAAATTCAGTGGAAATCTGGGTAATCACAGCTTTTATTTGTTCGTTTGTTACCGATTTGTTGTATTTAGTAGCTAAGGATGTTACTTTATTAATTCTTGCTTCATGGCGCTGTTTTCCGCCTGTTTTTGCATCAACTAAAGTATTCCAAAAATCTATAGAAATAGTTTTCATGTTTGAAAAGAGGATTGGTTGAGCGCAAAAATACGGATTTTAAAGGAGACGAGAGATGTAGAATTACTGTAACCTAATCAGATGCCATTTATGAAAATAAAAAAAATAGAATTAGAGAAGTCCAAAAATCTCTTAAGAATAGAACGTATTCAATGCGATTAGTTATTCAATGTTTATCGATCGTTTCATTTTCAAAGAGCCGTTTACTGAAACAAGATTTTGATCGCAATTCATAAATAAAAAGCGAATGTTCTAATTTTTTTGGGTTTAGGAATTCTATTCGTGCGTAATCGAATTCCTAAATCAAACACACAAGTTTTAAATCAAGTGAAATCAAACTTAATCGGATTAATTCGGATAAGTTATTTTGCTTTATACTTTTCAATCATCTCTACAACATCTTGATAGTCTTTTTCTGGGCTATTCGAAATTCCCATTTGTGCTTTAATTACGGTTCCATCTGCGGCAACATATACTTTGTAAGGAATTCCAGCAATGTTTAATTGTGTTGCAAGACTTTTGCCAAAAACATGAGTAAATCCGTAATTTTTTTCTGCGACGAATTGTTTTACTTCTTCAGGAGAGTCACTCCAACCGGGACTAACAGCAAGAACAACAAAATCGTTTGCATATTTTTTTTGAGCTTTTGCAAGAGTTGGCATGAAACGTAAACATGGGCTACACCAAGTTTCCCAGAAATCAAGAATAACTACTTTCCCTTTGAAGTCTGCAAGAGAAACGGTTTTCACATCGAGAGTTTTAAAATTTGATGAAAGAATTGCTTCTTTCTGCGCATCGGATAATTGCGGTTGGCCTTGAGCGCAAGCTGCTACAGTGAAAAGAAGAGCAATAAATAAAGTACTAAGAGATTTCATAAGAATAGTAGTTTAGAAGTTCTATCAAAAGTAACAAAGTGAACTGAGAATTATTGTTAAGAATTGTTTTTTATTTGCATATATGAGTGTACTCCGAAACGTAGTTTTTAGCAAACTATTCGTCGAATTCGTAGGATTTGGAAGGGTGAAAACCGAAAGAATCGACTTTTTGGAGTGGATATATATGTATATAAGAGGTATTGCTAAAATCGTTTGGAATATATTTTGATAGAGTGGAATTGTGTTTAAATGTAGCAGGGATGAAAACTTTATTTTAATATCAAAGAATTTCCTCCAAATTTTCAGGTTTACTCGATTGTATATTTTTTAAGTTGATTTCGGGATGAGGATTAGTACATAATTTTAATCACAATCCAGAACAGCCAATTGAGAACGTCATTTGGGTTAAGTAGCACAAGCGGAGGCTTGCGCTGGAAAAGGGGAAAGCAGACGCGGACGCTTGCGCTAAGAAAAGGGAAGCACAAGCGGAGGCTTGCGCTAGGAAAGGGGGAAAGCACAAGCGGACGCTTGCGCTAGGAAAGGAGGCTTGCGCTAGGAAAGGGCTAAGAAAAGGGAAGCACAAGCGGAGGCTTGCGCTAGAAATTGAACCAGAATTAGGTTAAAATATAGCCCGAACACTTTCGTGGCGGTATGAGGAAATTAATTTTACCAGTTTTATTTTAATTTTTTATTCAGAACTCAGGTTTTTGGAGTAAGATAAACGAGGATAGTTTAAATGTTTTGAATCTGATTTTTCTTAACCAAATAAGTTTAGTTTTTTTATTATAGAGCGAATGTTAAATGAATTTTTGATTAAACTATGAAAATGCAAACGGATAATTTATTCATGAAGAAAGCCTTGCAACTTGCAGAAAAAGGAGCAGGTTTTGTAAGTCCAAATCCCAAAGTTGGTTGTATCATTGTGAATAAAGATGGGAAAATAATAGGGAATGGTTATCATGAAAAATATGGTGAAGCCCATGCGGAAGTTAATGCTGTTCATTCAGTTAAGGATAAAACAGAATTGGAAGGAGCAACGGTTTATGTAAGTTTGGAACCGTGTTCACATCATGGAAAAACTCCACCTTGTACAGATTTGCTTACATCATTACCTATAAAACGAGTTGTTTTAGCTTTGAAAGACCCAAATCCGTTGGTTTCTGGTAGAGGAATTCAAAAATTAAGAGAAGCTAATATTGAAGTTGAGATCGGTGTTTGTGAGACAGAATCGCGTTTACTGAATGAGTTTTTTCTTCATCACATGCAAACTGGAAAACCTTTTGTTTGCCTGAAAATTGCTCAAACATTGGATGGGTTTAGCGCTGCAGAAGATGGAAGTTCACAATGGATTACAGGAAAACTGTCTAGAACCTTAGTCCATGAATGGCGAGCAAAATATGATGCTGTTCTAGTTGGAAGAAACACCGCTTTGCATGATAATCCTTCATTAACAGTACGGTTAGTGAAGGGGCGAAATCCATTTCGAATTGTTTTGGATGGACCAGGAAATCTGCCAAAGAATTTGCGACTATTCACTGATCAATTTGAAGAAAAAACGATTCATATAGTAGGCGTTCATAATGTTGTTGATGATGTTAGTTTGATGCTTGCTACATTAAAAGGAGATGAATTTCGAGGAAAAACACTAGTAGCTGGTATGAAAAATGGACATGTTGATGTAAATGAAGCCTTAATTCAATTAGGGAAAATGGGATTTTCTTCGATTTTAGTTGAAGCTGGACCGAATTTGGCTTCTGCATTAATTCGTGAAAAACTAGTGGATAAATTGGCCTGTTTTATTGCTCCGAAACTATTAGGAAGTGGGAAACGACCTATTTCTGATTTGGGAATTTCTACTATTACTCAGGCTCTTGAGTTGAAGAATGTGAGTTGGGAAAAAATTGGTGATGATATGGTGATGATGGGGGAATTTTAGGAGTCAGGAGTCAGGAGTCTGGAGTCTGGAGTCTGGAGTCTGGAGTCTGGAGTTGGGAGTTGGGAGTTGGGAGTTGGGAGTTGGGAGTTGGGAGTTGGGAGTTGGGAGTCTGGAGTCTGGGGTTGGGAGTTGGGAGTTGGGAGTTGGGAGTCTGGAGTCTGGGGTTGGGAGTTGGG